>NZ_JBFAAE010000057.1:0-60586 GCF_040639575.1 Streptosporangium sp. NPDC023825
CACATTCGGGGGGCTCGGGGGTCACTCCCCCGGATAAACGACGAAGGGGCCCGCGGGAAGCAGGCTATGCCTGCGAACAGCGGACCCCAGTCACCGAAGTGGAGCTATGGGGATTCGAACCCCAGACCTCCTCCATGCCATGGAGGCGCGCTACCAGCTGCGCCATAGCCCCTCGGGTGTAACCATGTCCCCGGGCCCGGCCCGGCGACCACGCCAGTGTATAGGAAATCACCCCGCACCCTGTAACCGTGGGCGCCCTCACCCCCGCCCCCGCTCACGGTCCGGTCGCCGGCGGGGACCGGCGGCACGGACCTCCCACGGGGCCGGCTCACGGGGAGCCGGCCCACCCGATCATGGTTCGCGCGTACGGGCGACGCGGGTGCGGGCGCCTACCGGAGCGACGCGGCCTTCTCGATCAGTTCGGCGAGCTCGGTCACCGCCGGGTCCTCGGTGGACGCGGCCAGGCGGTCGGCGTGGGCGGCGAGGTCGTCGGGCTCGGCTCCGGCGATCCCCTCCCCGGTGCGGAGATACTCCGCGAAGCCCGCGGCCACCACGTCGACCTGGAACCTCGGCGTGGGCCCTTCCCACGGCGAGGCCGCCAGGTCGCCCGCCTCCAGGGAACGGGCGGCTTCCGCGGGGTCGCGGGTGTCGGGATCCTGCCAGCGCACGGTGGCGGTGGCCAGCTGTCCCGACGCCCCGCCGCGCAGCCGGACCTCGTACAGTGCCGTCACCGAGTGGCCGGGGCCGATCTCGCCGCCGTCCTTGCTGTCGTCGCGGAAGTCCTCGGTCGCGATCTGCCGGTTCTCGTAGCCGATCAGGCGGTAGGACTCCACGGCCGAGGGGTTGAACACGACCTGCGCCTTGGCGTCGCGGGCGCGCAGGTCGATGTTGGTGGCGAGCTGCTCGACGAAGACCTTGCGCGCGTCGTCCACGGAGCTGACGTAGACCGCGGCGCCGTCGCCGTTGTCGGCGAGCTGCTCCATCAGCTCGTCACCGTAGTCGCGGCCGACGCCGACGCACAGCAGGGTGATCTTCTTGCCCGCGGCGTCCGCGACCCGGTCGAGGATGCCCTGCCAGGTGGTGTCGCCGGTGTTGGCCAGGCCGTCGGAGAGCAGGATGACGCGGTTGACGGCCACCGGCCTGAAGCCCGCCGAGGCCTCGGCGTAGCCGCTGGTCAGCCCCGCCTCCAGGTTCGTCGACTGCTGGATGGCGAGGCGTTCGACGGCGGCGTGGAGCTTCTCCTTCTCGGTCGCCGGGGTCATGGGGAGGACGACGTCCGCCTGGTCGCTGAAGGCCACGAGGGAGACGTGGTCGCCGGGCCCGAGCTGGTCGACGAGCTTGTGCAGAGCCTCCCTGACCAGGTCGAGCCTGCCGGGTTCGCCCATCGAGCCTGACACGTCCACCACGAAGGTGAGGTTCGCCGGGCGCCGGGCCTCCGCGCTCGTCCGGCGGGTCTGCAGGCCGACGCGGAGCAGCGCGGTGCCGTTCCCCGGCGTGCGGGCGCCGTCCATGTGCACGGTGAAGCCGTCGTCCTTGGGCTCCGCGTAGTCCTGCTTGAAGGAGTTGACGAACTCCTCCGGCCTGACCTGACCCGCCTCCGGCAGCCTGCCCTCGTCGAGGGTCCGTTTGCTGTAGCCGTACGAGGCGGTGTCCACGTCGAGGGCGAAGGTGGAGATCTGCTCGGCGGAGGTGTCGCGCCGCCGGGCGGCCTCGGCCCGCGGGTCTTCGCTCCCGGAGGTGGCCCGGGCTTCGGAGTCGGTCTCGGCGGTGTCCTCTCCGGCGCCGGGCGGACGGCCGTCCGGGGGCATGGACGGGATCCCCTTCCCGGATTCGGGCATCGGCTGGCCTGCGGATTCGACGGCGCCCGAACCGCCGCAGGCGGCGGCGAACATCAGGGCGAGCACGGCGAGGACGATGGCGAGCGGACGTGACTTCATGTCGCCTCCTAGGGATGCGTGTCATCCCGTACGACGACTCCCCCCGCCGGTCCGCCGGGAGCTTGACCCAAGCGAGCGCAAACCGTGTTCGGCGCGTGATCAGGGTTCCCAGGCCGGGTCCCGTCCGCTGAGCCCGAGCGCCCGCTCGAACGGCGAGGCGTCCTCCGCCACGGGCATCTCCTCCCCGAAGACCCCCATTCGCCGTCCCGGCGGCGGCTGCTCGCGGCGGGCCGGCGCCTCGAGCATCGCGGCCGTCCAGGCCAGATGGCCGAGCAGTTCCCGTACGCCGAAACCGTCGCGGGGGGCGGGCAGGTCCAGCTGGTCGTCGCGGACGCCGCGGGCGACGGTCGCCGCGCCGGTGACGGCGCGTGACAGCATCCCGTTCATGACGATCATGCTGTCGGGCCGGACTCACAGCTGTCTTGAAAAAACGCGGCATAAGATCCTGCACCATGCGCGTGTATCTCGGCCTCGCGGCCAAACACCCGGAGGCCGGTATACCGGAGACGATGCTGCACACCGTCAGGGGCGCCATCGACAGCGCGTTCCCCGTACCGCCCGAGGTCATCAGATCCCGGGAGTGGCACCGTCCCGGGATCGCCATGTTCGCCTGGACCAACGAGCCGGACGACTCGCGGCAGCCTCCCCTGCTGGAGACCGGGCACGACCGGGTGACCGGGGTGAACGGCTACCTGGCCGCGCCTGACGACGTGAACCGGCTGGCGGGCATGCCGACCCTGGACACCGAGGCGGTCGGCGGGTGCTTCTCGGCGTTCCGGGCGACCGAGGACGAGCTGTCGGCCGCCACCGCGATCCACCGGGTCTGCCCGGTCTACTACGCGGAGACCCCCGACGTGCACGTGATCGGCAGCCGGGCGCTGCTGGTCCACCTCGCGGCCGGCGGTGACCGGGTCGAGTGGGACGTGCTCGCGCTGCAGTCGATGATCAGGCAGGGGTACTTCCTGTCGGACGAGACGCCCTACCGCGGGGTGAGCGCACTGCCGCCGTCCTCGTCGGTGACCGTCAGGGGCGGCCGCCGTACGATCTCCACGACCCCGCTCCCCTCCGCCGTGCCCGCGCCCACGTCGCGCAGGGGGAAGAAGGAGCTGGTCGGCGAGCTGGCGAGCGCGCTGCTGGCCACGGTGGAGCCGCTGCGCGCGGTCGGGGAGCCGGTGAACCTGGCCCTCACCGGCGGCAGGGACAGCCGCCTGATCGCCGCGACACTGCACGCGGCCGGCATCCCGCTGCGCGCGACCACCAACGGCCTGGACACCCACCCCGACGTGATCATCGCTGGGCGGGTCGCCCGCGCCCTCCGCGTCGAGCACACCGTCATCCCCCCGGCCCGCGCCGAGAAGAAGGACGCGATCGTCGTCGAGCACCCTCTCGCGCGGGCCTACGAGACGCTGCGCGCCTGCGAGGGCATGACGTCGGCGTACGAGTCGATCGTCGGTTATCTCCCCTACAGCGCCAAGCCCACCATGTCCGGGCAGAGCGGGGAGATCCTGCGGGCCGGGGGACTGCTGCTGCTCCAGACCGACCTGAGCGAGAAGGCGCTGCGCCGCCGGGTGGACGTGACCTTCCTGCGGGACCCGGCGCTGTTCACCGAGGAGGCCAACGAGCACGCCCGCGAGCTGGCCGGGCCCTGGCGGGAGCGGGCTCCGCTGGAGGCGCTCGACCACATGTACATCTCCTACAAGGTCGGCCGCTGGCACGCGGGGGCGCGGGCGGGCTCGCTGCGCAGGGGCGACCAGGTATGGCCGTTCCTCGACAACCGGGTGGTCCGCGCCGCGCTGGGCCTCGACCAGACCTGGCGGCTGTCGGAGGAGGTCATCTACGAGCTGCTCGGTGTCCTGGCCCCTTCGCTCAGGGACATCCCGGTCGAGGGCAAGCCGTGGCGGTTCAGCGTCGGAAAGCGCTACTACCCCTGGCAGCGCAGGCCGCAGGTGCTGACCGCGCCGAAGACCGGTGGCGGTGGCTGGAACTGGCGGACCAGCCCCGGCGTGGAGCTGACCGGCCTGATGCGCGACCACGTTCTCGGCCGCCTGGACCTGCTGGCGCCTGTCGTCAGGCCCGACGAGGTGCGCAAGCTGTTCGCCGAGCCCGTCCTGAAGAAGCCCAACCAGGCCTGGCACCTCTACACCGTGGCCACCATGCTGGGTGGCGAGTACCCGGGCAAGGAACCCCAGGGCCTGCCGAGGGTCCACATCCCCATCCCGTCGTGACGGGGGCGCCCGCCGACGACACCCGGGGCATCCTGAACTTCGGGGCGGCCAGGTTCCGCTACGGGCGCCACGCGTGCCACCCGGCGCTGGCCCCCTTCGTCGAGCACCACTGGATCGTCCGCTGGCAGCTGGCCGAGCCGTACGAGCAGCGGATCGTGTCCCACCCGTCGGTGAACCTGGTCTTCCACGAGCACGGTTCCCGGGTGGCCGGGGTCATCACCGGCGACTACCTGGAGATCCTGACCGGCACCGGGGTCGTGGTCGGCAGCCGCTTCCGGCCGGCCGGTTTCCGTCCCTTCCTCGGCGCCCCGCTCTCCACGATCACCGACCTCTTCACGCCGGCCTCCCAGGTCTTCGGCCCGGACGCCGACACGGTGACCCCGGCCGTACTGGCCGCCTCCGACGAGGAGGCCCTGCGGGCGCTGGAGGGATTCCTGCTCGCGCGGCTCCCCGCCCGCGATCCCGTCGCCGAACGGGCGGCGGACCTCGTCGCGAGCGTGCTCGCCGACCCCGCCATCGTCCGCGTCGGCGATCTGGCCGCCCTGCACGGGCTGAGCGTCAGGCATCTGCAGCGGCTGTTCAGCGACTATGTCGGCGTCTCCCCCAAGTGGGTGATCCGCCGCTACCGCATCCACGAGGCCGCCGAACGTGCCGGGGCCGCCACCGACTGGTCGCGGCTGGCCGCCGACCTCGGCTACAGCGACCAGTCCCATTTCACCCGCGACTTCACCGCCGTGATCGGCATGTCCCCCACCGCGTACGCCCGCCGCCTGGCGGAGTGACGTCAGCAGGCGCAGGCGATGCCGGAGACCGGCGCGGTCAGGGCGTCGACGGGGCGGCGGGACACACCCGCGGCGGTCTCGACGGGGAAGCCCTCCCTGACCCAGTACTCGAAGCCGCCGAGCATCTCCTTGACCGGGTAACCGAGTCCGGCGAACTCCAGCGCGGCCCGGGTGGCGCCGTTGCACCCGGGACCCCAGCAGTAGGTCACCACGGTCACTCCCGCGGGGACGACCGAGCGGGCGCGGGCGGCGATCAGCGCGGTGGGCAGGTGAACGGCTCCCTGGATGTGGCCCTGATCCCAGCTCTCCTGGCTCCGGGAGTCGACGACGACGATGTCGCCGACCCCGGCGGCCAGGTCGGCGGCGACGTCGGACACGTCGGTCTCGAACGCCAGCCTGGCGGCGAAGTGCGCCAGCGCGTCGGCGTTCCCCGCCGCGGGTGCCGCGGTGACGGCGGAGGAGAAACGAGCGGTGACAGACATGTGTGACCTTTCGGGTAAGGGGCGAGGGCCGCGGTGGGGCGACGGCGCCGCCACGATGCCGGGCCGAGCGATGGTGCCGGTCGCGACGCCCGGCATGGGCGACAGGCCGGTCACCATGCCCGGCACGGGCAATGGTGCCGGTCGCGATGCCGGTCCCGACAGTGGCACGAATGCCGCTTACCGTTAATATTTCGCCATGTTCGTCCCGTCGCCGATGCCCCGCGCCACGCGCCGCACCGTCTCCGTGCTCGCCTTCGACGGCATGTCCCCCTTCGAGCTGGGCTGCGTGGTCGAGATCTTCGGCATCGCCCGCCCCGAGTTGGAGGTCCCCTGGTACGAGCTGTCGGTCTGCGCCGAGATTCGCACCGACCTGCGGGTCACCGGCGGGTTCACGATGCGGGCGGAGCACGGCCTCGACGTGCTGGCGGCCGCGGACACGGTGATCGTGCCCGGGGTGGCGGACGTCCGCGGCGAGGTGTCCCACGAGGTGGTCACGGCACTGCGGAGCGCTCGCGACCGGGGGTCACGGATCGTGTCCATCTGCTCGGGAGCGTTCGCGCTGGCCGCCGCGGGGCTGCTGGACGGCAGGGAGGCGACGACCCACTGGAGGTACGCCGACCTGCTCCAGCGGAGGTTCCCGCGGGTCAAAGTCGATCCGGACGTGCTCTACGTGGACGGTACGGACGTGCTGACCAGCGCGGGCAGTGCGGCGGGGCTGGACCTGCTGATCCACCTGGTACGCAAGGACTACGGGCCGGGCGTGGCCAACGAGGTCGCGCGAAGACTCGTCATCCCCCCGCACCGGGACGGAGGGCAGGCGCAGTTCGTCCAGGCCGCGGTCACCCCGGTGGAGGACGGTGTCGCCATGGCGGGCGCGATGGCCTGGGCGCTGGAACATCTCGCCGAACCCATCACGATCGCCGCCCTCGCCGAGGCCGCGCACATGTCCCGGCGTACGTTCATCAGGCACTTCAAACGGCAGACCGGAACGAGCCCGCTGCGATGGGTGATCTCCCAGCGGGTCACGGCCAGCCTGGCGATGCTGGAGTCCACCTCCGTTCCGGTGGAGGAGATCGCGTCCGCGGTGGGCTTCGACAGCGCGGCGACCTTCCGCCATCACTTCACCCGGGCGATGCGCACCTCTCCCTCCGCCTACCGGCGGGCCTTCCGTACCTCGGCGACACCGTCCGGCCAGGTGAACCCGCATGAAGCCGGGCACCGAACCCGGGCGCTGGATCCGGCCGCGGAACTTTAGCGCGAAACAATTCCTTAGCGTAATTTACCCTTTATCTCGCCGTGGTTCGCTTATCCGAATAATCAGGATAAGGGCGCCATTAATATTTTATACAGAGACCCAAATCTGCGGAACGCAAAGAAACGCGCACCCTCCATCAAGCTTCCATTCTGGATTCGAACCATACTTCTCCCGCCTATCCCCCGGACGCTCCAAGAATGGCCGCACAGCGTTTTCTCTCAATAGGAGGGGAGAGACAACGCACGTGTCTACTTTCATGAAACGGACCCTTGCGGGCGGCGCGCTCGCCGGGGCCGTCCTTCTTCTGCACTCCCCTGTCCCAGTTTCAGCCGATTCGCAACTTCAAATGTCGGCGCTGTCTCGTCACAACGGAATCCAACCCACTGGAAGCGTGCAGGGTGACCCCTGCCCCGTGATGCTCTCCAGCATTTGCACGAACTTCATCGCCCTGCCCACCGTGATCCGTAGCAGGGACGTCGTAGCCACCGGAACGATCATTCATGGCGGTCTGCAGCCGACCGCGAGCGATGCGATTTACATCCCGCTGTGCAGGTGGCTGGGTCTGCCCAGCTTCCTTTGCCGGATCCCTGACGGAATTCAGGGCCCACCTGGTCCCAGAGGCCCGGCAGGCCCCAGAGGCCCGGTGGGACCCGAAGGACCCGCAGGCGCGGACGGAGCCGACGGCGCTGACGGCGCACCCGGACCGGAGGGACCGGCAGGACCTGAGGGACCCGCAGGACCTGAGGGGCCGGCTGGACCTGAGGGACCCGCAGGCGCCGACGGCGCACCCGGACCGGAAGGACCCGCAGGACCGGCAGGCGCCGACGGCGCACCCGGACCCGAGGGACCCGCAGGACCTGAAGGACCCGCAGGCGCCGACGGCGCACCCGGACCCGAGGGACCCGCAGGACCTGAAGGACCCGCAGGCGCCGACGGCGCACCCGGACCGGAAGGACCAGCTGGACCCGCAGGCGCTGACGGCGCACCCGGACCCGAGGGACCCGCAGGACCTGAAGGACCCGCAGGCGCCGACGGCGCACCCGGACCCGAGGGACCCGCAGGACCGGCAGGCGCCGACGGCGCACCCGGACCGGAAGGACCCGCAGGACCGGCAGGCGCCGACGGCGCACCCGGACCGGAAGGACCGGCTGGACCGGCAGGCGCCGACGGCGCACCCGGACCCGAGGGACCCGCAGGACCGGCAGGCGCCGACGGCGCACCCGGACCCGAGGGACCCGCAGGACCGGCAGGCGCTGACGGCGCACCCGGACCGGAAGGACCGGCTGGACCCGCAGGCGCCGACGGCGCACCCGGACCCGAGGGACCCGCAGGACCTGAAGGACCGGAGGGACCCGAAGGACCCGCCGGGCCAGAAGGGTTGGAAGGACCTGAAGGACCCGCTGGACCCGCAGGCGCCGACGGCGCACCCGGACCCGAGGGACCCGCAGGACCTGAAGGACCCGCAGGACCCGCAGGCGCCGACGGCGCACCCGGACCCGCAGGACCCGCAGGACCCGAGGGACCGGCTGGACCGGCAGGCGCTGACGGCGCACCCGGACCGGAAGGACCGGCTGGACCGGCAGGCGCCGACGGCGCACCCGGACCCGAGGGACCCGCAGGACCTGAAGGACCCGCAGGACCCGAGGGACCGGCTGGACCGGCAGGCGCTGACGGCGCACCCGGACCGGAAGGACCCGCAGGACCGGCAGGCGCCGACGGCGCACCCGGACCCGAGGGACCCGCAGGACCCGAGGGACCGGCAGGACCTCAGGGCCCGGTCGGACCGCAGGGTCCCATCGGACCGCAAGGTCCCAGTGGAGGGACGACAACCGGTACCCAGGTTGTCGGTTACCCGGTCGTCTCCGCCCACATCGTCAGGGCTCCGATTGTCAGCGCCCCGCTCGTCTGGGCTGCTCACACGGGTCTCTGCACGCCTGTGAGGATCTGCTGAGGTTTTCCAGGGGCCTCGTGGAAACAGGTCGATTGACGTGCCCCGGCCCGGCGGTTTACTCCGAAGGTCCATAGGACCGGGAAAGTGAAACTCGGGAACGGCCGTGCGGGGCAGGTGGCCGTCAACTGAAACACGGAGAGGTGCGGGGCATTGCGCCTCGCACCTCTTCGCCTGTCCGAGGCTATCCATCCGAAATCTTTTAATGCGGATTTCACGACCACGCGGGCCGCCTCCCGCGTTCACCGGCCCGCGAAACGGTGGAACCGAGCAGCCGGACGCGCGCCTCTCCGTTCACGCCTCTGCTCCTGCCTCCGTCCACGCCGGTCACGCAACATGACCCCTGGACAACAGACAGTTTTCCTACATGATTAGTTGGGTACCGGTTCCGGCTACGAGTTCAGGAGTTCACCGTGGCGCTTATCCAGCCTGACCCCACCTTCTACCCGTCGGCCCGCGAGGCCATGGCGGCCCCGAAGGAGGAGCTCGCCTACGTCGCTTTGCTCGCCACGACCGGTGACGACCGGCCCGACGGGCTCGCCACGATCGACCTGTCGAACGGGTCGATCGCCGACGTGCACGACATGTCCGTCCCCGGCGACGAGCTCCACCACTTCGGCTGGAACGTGTGCAGCGCGGCCCTGTGCCCGTACGCGCCGCATCCGCACGTGGAGCGGCGCTACCTGGTCCTTCCCGGTCTGAGGTCCAGCAGGATCTACATTTTCGACGTCAAGGACGATCCCTGGTCCCCCAAGCTCGTCAAGACGATCGAACCAGAGACGATCTTCGAGAAGACCGGGTACAGCCGCCCGCACACCGTCCACTGCGGCACCGACGCCATCTACGTCAGCGCGCTCGGCAACGTGGACGGCGACGCGCCCGGCGGTGTGTTCACGCTCGACCACGACACCTTCGAACCCAAGGGCCGCTGGGAGGCCGACCGGGGTTCGCAGCGGCTGCACTACGACTTCTGGTGGCACCTCGGGCACGACACGATGATCACCAGCGAGTGGGGAACGCCCAACCAGATCGAACCGGGGCCCTCGCTGGAGCTTCTGGTCGGCCGGCAGTACGGCCACAAGCTGCACGTCTGGGACCTGGCCAAGCGCAGGCACCTCCAGGAGATCGACCTGGGCGACCAGCACCAGATGGCCCTGGAGCTCCGGCCCGCCCACGACCCGACCAAGACCTACGGCTTCGTCAACAGCGTGATCAACGTCGAGGACCTGTCGGCCAACATCTTCACCTGGTACCTGGAGAACGGCGTATGGAAGGCCCGCAAGACGATCACGATCCCGGCCGAGCCCGCCGACCCCGACCTGCTGCCCGAGCCGCTCAAGCAGTTCGGCGCGGTACCGCCGCTGGTCAGCGACATCTCGCTGACCCTCGACGACCGGATCCTGCTCGTCTCCGCCTGGGGCACCGGCGAGCTCAAGGCGTACGACGTCTCCGACCCTTTCGCGCCGCGCGAGACCGGCTCGGTCCGGATCGGCGGGATCGCCGGGCGCGGCGGTCACCCGGCCGCTCCGGGACGGGCGCTGAACGGGGGGCCGCAGATGGTCGAGGCCAGCAGGGACGGACGGCGGGTCTATTTCACCAACTCGCTCTACCGCTCCTGGGACGACGTCTTCTACCCCGACGGCATCTCGGGCTGGATGGCGAAGGTGGACGTCGCCGACGACGGTTCGATCGCCCTCGATCCGGGTTTCTTCGTCGACTTCGCCTCCGACGGGCGGCGCGCGCACCAGGTCCGCCTGCAGGGCGGCGACTCCTCCTCCGACTCCTACTGTTTCCCGTGACCCCGTCCGAGGGCCCACCTGCCACCTTCCCACTCTTGTCAAGGCGTGCCCGATGGATCTGACACCGTTGCTCATCCTGGCCGGGCTCGGCGCCTTCCACGGCCTGAACCCGGCCATGGGCTGGCTCTTCGCGGTCGCGCTCGGACTGCAGGAGCGCTCGCGCGACGGGGTGCTGCGCGCGCTGCCGCCCATCGTGCTCGGCCACGCGGGCTCGGTGCTGGCCACGCTCGGGCTGGTGTCGGCGGCCCGGCTGACCGCCCCGCCCAAAGCGGTCTCGTACGGCGTGGCGGCCGTGGTGTGCGGGTTCGGCCTCTGGCGGCTGCTGAGGCGGCGCCATCCCCGCTGGGTCGGCATGAAGGTGACGAAGTGGCAGCTGGCCGGATGGTCGTTCCTGATGGCCACCGCCCACGGGGCCGGGCTGATGGTGCTCCCGGTCACCCTGCACGGCGGGCACGGCGGCCCCGGCGGCCACGAAGGGCACGACGCCGCCGCGCTGGCCTCGCAGAGCCTGCTGGCGACCGGGGTGCACACGATGGCCATGCTGGTGACGACCACCGTGCTGGCCCTGGTCGTCTACGAGCGGCTGGGCGTGGCGGTGCTCCGCAAGGCGTGGTTCAACCTCGATCTCGCCTGGGCCGTCGCCCTCATCGGCGCGGGCGCCTTCGCCGCGCTCACCTGATGCCGCCCACCGGGCGAACCGAACGCCGCGCGCACCGGGTGAACCGCCCGGCGGCGGCGTACGTCTCAGGAACATGCGCCGACTGTTACCCGCCCTGCTGGCCGTCGCCGCCCTTTCGGCGTGTGCCATGACCGAGTCCAGCGCGATCACCGCGAAGGGGGTGAAACGGGAGGTCCCGAAGGACCCTCCGATCGCGGAGACCGTACGCGGTCTGACCTCCTTCGGGCACGCCCTGTTCGCCGCGACCGCGAAACCCGGGGCCAACGCCGTCCTGTCGCCTCTGAGCATCGGTTACGCCTTCGGCCTGGCGAGGGCGGGGGCCGCCGGAGACACCGCCACCGAACTCGACGCGGTCTTCGGCTTCCCCTCCGAGGGGCCGCACACCTCTCTCAACGCGCTCACCCGGCAGATCGTCACGATCGACGACCCGCCTCCCCGCACCGAGCCGGACGCGGAACGGGACGCCCAGGAGCGCGCCCCCGAGCCGCCGACCGTGGGCATCGCCAACGAGTTGTTCACCCAGGAGGGACTCAGCGTCAAGCCCGGATTCCTCCGTACGCTCGCGGCGCAGTACGGCACGGGCGTGCGCCAGGTGGACTTCGCGGGGAACGCCACCGAGGTCATCAACGCCTGGGCCGAGGAACGGACGGCCGGGCGGATCAGGAAGGTGTTCGACGACCTGCCCGCGAGGACCAAGCTGGTCATCGCCAACGCCGTCTACCTCAAGGCCGACTGGACGACGCCGTTCACCGACCCGCCGGAGGAGAGCGCCACCTTCACCCGCGCCGACGGCACGACGACACGCACGACCCTGATGCGCCGCGAAGGTTTCCTCCCCTACGCGGCGGGGTCCGGCTGGCAGGCCGTGGAGCTGCACTACGCCGGAGACGAGCTGGCCATGTGGGTCCTCGTGCCGCGAGCGGGCGGTTCTCCCGCCGGCCTGCTCTCCCCCGCCGTGATGGCGGAGGTGGCCGCCGGCCTCGGGCAGCGTCCGGTGCGGCTCGCCATGCCCCGATGGGGCTTCTCCGCGAGCCTGGACCTGGCCGAACCACTCGCGAGACTGGGGCTGCGGGGGACCGACTACTCGGGGATCACCGACGGGGCCTACCTCGACCAGGCGATCCACCGTGCCGACATCGCCGTGGACGAGTGGGGCACCGAGGCCGCCGCCGTCACCGGCCTCGCCTTCCCCGTGTCGGCCCCGGCACCGCCCGAGGCCGAGGTCCGCGCCGACCACCCGTTCGCCTTCGCGATCGTCCACCGGCCGACGCTGACCCCGCTGTTCATCGGCCAGGTCGGCGACCCGTCCGCGGGAAACTGAGCCGGCCCGCCCGGCGAGGGGCGACCGCGAAAACCCGAACCCCCGGCGAGGGATGACCGCGAAGGCCCGGTTGCCCGGCGGGGGGACGTCCGCGAAGGCCCGGCCCCGGCGGGCTCAGCCGGAGAGGGTGAGCAGGCCGTTGTCCACCACGGCCCGGCCGAAGGCGCGCGCGAGCTCGGCCAGGCGGGCCAGCTCCTCGTCGGAGAGCGCGGCGTACGCGGGCAGCGCCAGCTCGTCGGTGCGGTCCTCGATCCGCTGCCTGAGCGCCGCGCCCTCCTCGGTGAGCCCGTCACCGGCCAGCAGGCCGCGCCCGCGCAGCCTCTCCTCCGCCGCGGTCCACTCCTCCTCGGGCCAGTCGCGGCTGAACTTGAGGAACACCGTGGGGACGTGCCCGGTCGCGGCGTGCAGGACCAGCGCGTCCAGCGGGCCGACGCCCTCGGTCAGCAGGGTCGCGACGTGCCCGTCACCCCGGAACTCGCGAAGCAGCGTCTGGGCGTGCCAGAGCCGCAGGAGCGGCTCCGAGGGCCAGGGCAGCGCGGCGTGCGCGGCGAACAGCGGGCGCCCCTGGGGGTGCTCGCAGGCCCTCTCGGCGGCGCGGACGGCGAGCTCCGTCGTCTCCGCGAGAGTGTCGATCTCGTGGATCCCGGCCCGGCGCAGGGCTGCTCCGGCGGCTTCGAGACGGGCCGCGAGCACCTTCTCCGGCGTCGTGACCTGCCACGCCGCGGGAAGCGCGCGCCGTACGAGGGCGGGGTGGAAGTTGTAGAAGGTCGCGATGACCAGCTCGGCGGAGGCGGTGCCGAAGGCCGCGGCGCGGGAGGCGAAGTAGCCCGCCCGGCTGTCGAGGCCGAGCGCGGCGTAACGCTCGGTGGCCTCGGGCACGAAGTAGATCATTCCGTGGACGGGCTCCAGGCGGCGCCAGGATTGACGGGCCAGCTGGACGTCGGTCATCACGCCTCCGGGGAGTCGACGGAACGGGCCGTCCGGCCGGGGCCTCGGTCTCGCGCCGGGCGGAACCGGCGCCCCACACCCTCGAACCGACCAGTCGGTATCCGAAAACCTATTCCTACTCGCCAGTAGCCGTCAACGGCGGCGCGCCACGAAGACCCCCCAGCCGAGGTATCGCCTGCCGTACTCGACGTGCGAGCGGCGCGAGCGCTCCAGGAAGTCGCGCACTCCCCCGGCATCGGGGTCCTCGGGATTGTCGCGCAACCAGTCGCTCAGCGTCCACCACTGGCTCGCCATGTAGCGGTCCCAGCTGTCCTGGTCGGCGAGGACCATCTCCAGCACCTCGACCCCCGCCGCCTCGAACCGGTCGAACGTCCCCGCCAGCGAGGTGAAGTCGTCCGGGCCGAAGCCGAGCGACTCGTACGCCCCGACGGGCGGCTCGGAACTCCAGTACGGCTCGCCGACGAGGAGGATCCCGTCGTCCTTCAGCGCGGGGAGCATCAGCTTGACCGTTCCCTCCAGTCCGCCGCCGATCCAGGTCGCCCCGAGGCAGGACACGACGTCGAACGCCCCCGCCTGCGCCCGGTAGGCCCCGGCGTCGCCCTTCTCCAGGCGGACGCGATCGGCCACCCCGAGCTCCTCGGCCCTGGCCCGCGCCGCGTCGAGGAAGACGTCGCTGATGTCGACGCCGACCCCCTTGATCCCGTGTCCGAGCGACCACTGGCAGAGCATCTCCGCCTTGCCGCAGCACAGGTCCAGCAAGTGTGTGCCCGGCCGGAGCCTGGCGACCTCGCCGAGCAGCGCCAGCTTGTCGTGGGTGAACGGGTTGAGGATGCGATGGCCGCCCTCGGCGATCTCGTGAAAGCGCAGTGACATGGCCGCCATGTTCACCCGGCGGGGAGCCGCCGGACAACCGGTTATCGCCGCGCCCCCTGCCGGCCCACGGGAGCGCGACCGGGCGAGGACGGGGGACGCGCGCTGAGGCGACTCGACGGAGACGGGATCCGGGGGTTGCGGCTGACACGGTGTCAGCCCCTATACCTGAGAGCACCATGTTCAGTATCGGAGAGTTCTCCCAGCTCGGCCAGGTGTCGGTGCGCATGTTGCGGCACTACGACGCGATCGGCCTGCTCCGGCCCGCCCATGTCGACCCGGCCGGCGGACACCGCTTCTACCGGGCCGACCAGCTGTCGCGGCTCAACCGCGTCATCGCCCTGAAGGACCTCGGTCTCACCCTGCGCCAGATCGGCTTGATCCTGGACGAGCGGGTCGACGCCGCGGAGCTGTACGGGATGCTGCGGCTGCGCCGCGCCGAGCTGGAGGAGCGGATCGCGGCGGACACGGCCCGGCTCGTCCGGGTGGAGGTACGGCTCGCGACGATCATCAAGGAAGGTCACATGCACCCCGAAGAGGTTCTTCTCAAGCCGATCCCCTCGACGCGCGTGGCGGAGCTCACCGCCGTCGCGGCCGGCTACGACGGCGAGGACATCGGCCCCGTCATCCAGCCGCTCTTCGCCGACCTGTGCCGGCGCGTCGACGCCGCCGGCGTGAAGGTCACCGGATACGGCATCGCCCGCTACGAGGCCGAGGCCGACGGCCGGGTGACCGTGCACGCCGGGCTGGAGGTCGCCGCGGAGACGGGCGACGAGCACGACTTCGCGGTCGTGGACCTGCCGGAGATCGAGCAGGCCGCCACGATCATCCACCGCGGTTCGATGGAGCAGGTGGGGCCGACGTTCCAGACTCTGGCCCACTGGATCGACGAGCACGGCTACCGCGGTGTCGGGCTGGCCAGGGAGGTCTCCATCGACTGCCCCGCGGGCGACCACGACAACTGGGTGACCGAACTGCAGATGACGGTGACGCGGGCCTGAGGACCAGGCGGGCGGCGACGCCACGGACCGCGTCCACACGAACGCGGTCACAGCTGTGAACACGGGCAACGAACGCGGTCGCAGCTGTAACCACGGACGACGAACGCGGTCACAGCTGTGAACACGGACAACGAACCGGTCGCCGCGGTGAACACGGACGACGACCGCGAGGGGCGACCGCCACCCGCGGGCGACATCACGCGTCCGTGGTGACCAGGTCGCCGAGGCGGCGGACGTTCTGCTCGAACTTGCGCCTGAGCATGCGTTCGAGCATGGGAGCGCGCAGGCGCAGCAGGCCGGGGAGCTTGAGCCGGAACCACATGGTCACCCGGCACCGGTCGTCGTTCAGGGGCACGACCGACCTGCCGCCCTCGACGTCGATCCCCGACGTCCCCCGCCAGAGGAACTCCCTGCCGGGCACCACCGACGTCACCAGGCCGCTGATGTAGAAGCCGCGTCCGGCGAAACGCATGGTCTCGTCGGTGGTGGTGCCCGGGACGACGAGACCCGGCGGGTCGGGCGCCATCGTGGTCACGCCCGCACGCCACCGGGGATCCTGGCCGAAGTCGGCGACGATCCGCCATATCTCGGCCGCGGGACGGTCTATGTCGATCGACACGCTCAACTCGATCACAGGCCGTACACGATCCCCGTCAGCCGCTCGGACGCCGCCCGTGGGCGGGCCTGGACGGCGAGCACCTGGGCGGCCTCCGGACGGGGACCGGTGCCGGAACCGGTGACGGTCACGACCCGCCGTGACCGGCCGGGGACCTCGACCTCGGTCCAGCGGTCACCGGCCATCGACCTGCTCTTTCCCATTAAGCGAAATTAGTCGACAAACCATATCTAATCCACATTTGTCATGAATAGTAACTAAAAAGGGTTTTCGGGGTCGGCCCGGCGGTCGTGCCCGCACCCGGCGCACCGGCCGTGCGCGGTGACCCGCGATCACGGCCGATCAGAGCCGGCGCCGGGATCACGCCTGGTCGGAGTCAGTGGCGTCAGTGGCGTCGGTGGAGTCGGTGGAGTCGGGAACACGGATGGTGATGCCGCCGGGCACGACCTTGGCCTTGAGCTCGGTGACGGTGCCCTTGGCGCCGCCGTCCAGTTCGTAGGTCATGGGGGTGGCGAACGTGGCGGTCACCTTGCGTGCCCGGGACATCCGGACGAACGGCGACTCGTCGGACCGCCCCACGCTCATCCGGCCGAGCACGCGGGCCCACTGGATCGGCCCCGTCGCGGTGGTCACGCCGATCTCCAGCCATCCGTCGTCGGGACGCGCGTCGTCGAACGCCTCGATGCCGCCGGTGATGGTGCCGACGTTGCCCAGCAGCAGGCAGCTCGCCTCGCCCTCGAACCACGTCACACCGTCGATCTTGACCTCCATCTGCACGAGCTCCCCCCGGACGTGGCGCAGCCCCGTCCAGACGTACGCCACGCGCCCCAGGCGGTCCTTCAGTCCCCGGTCGGCGTCCTCGATCATCGCCGCGTCGAATCCGACCCCGGCCATGACGGCGAAGTGCTCCCCGTTGACCTTGCCGAGATCCAGCTTCCGGCTCTCGCCGTGGAAGGCGATGTGCACGGCCTTGGGCAGGTCCTCGGGAATGCCCAGGTTCTGCGCGAAGAGGTTCGCCGTTCCTGCGGGAAGGATGCCGACCGTGACGCCGGAGCCCGCGAGCGTGTCCACGCAGCGCTGCACCATGCCGTCGCCGCCCCACACCAGGACCAGGTCGGCCCCTTCCTTCAACGCCTTCTTCGCCTTCTTCGGTGCCTTCTTGCTCTTGGGCACCTCGTACCAGAGCAGCTTGCCGACCCCCTCGTCGGCGAGGAGCCTGCGCAGCTCGTCCAGCCCTCCGCCGAACGTCTTCCTCTGGTGGGCGATCACCGCGACCGTGCCGACCTTCTGCTTCCGGGGCAGCATCTGACCTCCTGTAACACCACGTCGGATACGTCGAACAGCACCGCGTCGGATACCTCGACGGCTGCCCTCACCCCGGGGCGGCAAACGTCGCCCCCTCGCTCCGGGAACGGACGCCCCCGCCGCGCGCGCCCAGCTCGCGCCCCGTTTCCTCCGTTTCCCGAGCGCTCCGCCAGTTCGGCCAATCGGTGAGGAACGGATCCCGGGAGTCACTATCGTCACACCTATGGAGCAACTGGCGTTCGCCTCGACCACCCTGGTCAACTTCAAGGACGGGACCTACCGCTGGGTGGATGTGAAGCACTTCCGCCTCGCCACCCCGCAGGACGACGAACCGCTGCTCACCGCGCTGCTCTCCCACCAGCTGTACCGGGACGACTACCTGGGCTCCGACTCCTGGAAGGACGGCGGACCGGTGCACGGCCCCTACCGCCTCGACGCGCTCTCCGCCGCCTCGTTCGAGAAGGTCGGCCAGGAGGCCGCCTGCGCCACGATCCGCACCTGGGCCGGCAGGTACGCCGACCTCCCCGAGACGATCGCCCACGATCTGGAGGCCGAGGTCTACCCGCTGATCCGCGCGGCCACCTCCCGCTACCGCCTCCGCGACCTCGACGAGGCGGCCCGCGACGACGACCTGGGATGGATTCTCGGCGAGTTCCACGAACTCGTCCTGATCGACCGGAACGAGGACTCCCTGACCGTCGTCGTCGCCTCCGACGACTGATCCGGCCCCTGGGTCGTGGTTCCTGTTCGTCGCCCTGCCCGGCCCGCTCCAGCCGTCAGGAGCGCCGGTCAGCGGTTCTCTCGTCCGCCCGACGCGAAAACGATCCCGGTGGGCTTGGACGCGAGCCTCAGACCCGCGGATTCCGAAACCGCCCAGCCCACCGAGACAGCCCCTGAGCGAAGCGAAGCGGGGGGCGTGGGGGCGAAGCCCCCACCCCGGGGGGCTCGGGGGGTCGCCCCCCCGGCAGAGACGACGAAGGGGCCCGCGGGAAGCAGGCTATGCCTGCGAACAGCGGACCCCAGTCACCGAAGTGGAGCTATGGGGATTCGAACCCCAGACCTCCTCCATGCCATGGAGGCGCGCTACCAGCTGCGCCATAGCCCCTTGCGATGCAGATGAAATCCTAACCGACTCGGGACAGTCCTCGCGCCTTCATTCCGGTCACGAGCGCGACGACGGCGGAGCCCACCGCGCTCGCGGTGATGATGCCGAAGGAGATCACGTACGCGTCGCGGGAGGGGACGGAGGTCCCGGCGATGGTGACGGAGGTGAGGAGGGCCGAGGTCGCGGCCCCGGAGACGCTGCCGCCGATGGAGCGGACCAGGGAGTTGATGCCGCTGGCGATGCCGCTCTGGTCCATGGGCACGTGCTGCACGGCCAGCGCCCCCAGCGCGGCGTAGCCGATGCCGAATCCCAGCCCCTGCACGGCGTTGGAGCCGATCAGATGGAGCACCGAGTCGTTGAAGAAGGTGAACCAGCCGAATCCGGCCGCGCACAGGCCGGCGCCGAGGGCGAGGGAGTAGGCGGGGCCGAGCCGGGTGGAGAGGCGGCCCGCCATGAAGGAGGCGAGGAGCATGGTCACGGTGCTGGGCAGGGCGTAGACGCCGACGTCGAGGACCGACCCGCCGAAGCCGTAACCGGCGGACGGGGGCGTCTGGATGAAGCTGGAGATCAGGGTGAAGGAGCCGAACATGGCGAAGCCCAGGAGCATCGAGGCCAGGTTGGCCGGCAGGGACCGGCGGCCGACGAGCAGGTGCAACCGGATCATCGGCGCCCGGAGCCGCATCTGGCTGAAGACCCAGACGGCGCAGAACAGGACCGCGCCCGCGAACAGCCCGACGACGGTTCCCGAGCCCCATCCCCAGTCGTTGCCCTTGGAGATCGCCAGCAGCAGGCAGACGAGCCAGACCGACAGCAGCGCCGCGCCGACGAGGTCGGGGCGGCCGCCGGCGCCGGCCCCGCCGTCGTGGGCGCTGAGCGCGATGAGGACGATCGCGGCCGCCGCGAGTCCCGCGGTGATCCAGAAGACCGGGTGGTGGCTGGGGGTGCGGTCGGCGATCAGGCCGGTGACGATCATGCCGAGGCTGCCGCCGACGCCCATGGTGGCGCTGACCACCCCGATGGCCGTCATCACCCTGGCGGGCGGGAAACCGTCCTTGATCATGCCGATGGCCAGCGGGATCAGCGCGGCCGACGCCCCCTGCAGGGCCCGCCCGGCGATCAGCACGGGGAGGGTTTCGGACAGCGCGCAGACCACCGAGCCCAGGACGAGCAGGCCGACGGTGAACAGGATCATCCGCTTCTTGCCGTACATGTCGCCGAGGCGCGACAGCAGTGGCGTGGCCACCGCGGCGGCGAGCAGCGAGGCGGTGAAGACCCAGGTGACCTCGGCCACCGACGCGCCGAAGGTGACCATCAGCCGGGGCAGCAGCGGGATGACCACGGTCTGCTGGACGGAGACGACCATCCCGGCCATGGAGAGCGCCACCAGGGTCAGCCAGAGATGCCCGCCCTGCCGCGTGGCGCCCGGTTCGGCAAGGGTCGTTCCCGTCACTGCCCGCTCCTCCGCTGTCGACTTCCGCCCTCGCATGGTAGAGGGTCGCTGTAAACAACCGTTTACCGGGTCGTGTCACACCGGGGCGCCGTGATACGTCTGTCTCCCTATGGCCGTTGAGCGTTTCGAAGAGCACCGCGACCTGCTCACCGGGGTCGCCTACCGGATCCTGGGCAGCGTGACCGACGCCGAGGACGTCGTCCAGGAGGCGTGGCTGCGCTGGTCGGGAGTGGACGTCTCCCGGGTGGAGGACGACCGGGCCTACCTGGTCAGGGTCGTGACGCGGCTCTCCATCGACCGGCTGCGGCGGGTGAGGGCCCGGCGTGAGGCCTACGTCGGGTCGTGGCTGCCGGAGCTGATCGTCACCCCGGACGTGGCCGAGCACGCCGAGCTGGCCGGCTCGGTGGAGCTCGCGCTGCTCGTGGTGCTGGAGACCCTGTCCCCGCTGGAGCGCGCGGTGTTCGTGCTGCGGGAGGCGTTCGGCATGCCGTACGCGGAGATCGGCGAGGTGATCGAGCGCAGCGAGGCGGCGACCCGGCAGCTCGCCCGGCGCGGCAGGGAGCACGTCCAGGAGGGCAGACCGAGGTTCGAGGTGGACCGGGGGCTGCGGCGCAGGCTCACCGAGCGGTTCGCCGAGGCGGCCGTGGGCGGTGACCTGGGGGCGCTGACCGCGATGCTCGCCGAGGACGCGTCGCTGGTCAGCGACGGCGGAGGCAAGGCTAAGGCCCCGCTGCGGACCATCACCGGCGCGGGCAGGGTGGCGCGTTTCCTGTCCTCGATCACGTCCGGGGACCGCCCTCGGGCCTTCATGGAGAGCATCGGCGCCGGACCGGTCTCCGGCTTCGGCGTGGAGATCGCGGAGGTGAACGGCGGACCGGCCGTGGTGGTGACCGCGGACGGCCGGCCGGTCACGGTGTTCTCCCTGGTGGTCGAGGACGGTCTGATCAGGACCGTCTTCCTGGTGACGAACCCGGAGAAGCTCTCCCGTCTGTGACCTCCCCCGGAGAAGACCGGGCGGGGATGTCACGAACGGCGTCCTTCGATCCGTCGTACGGGCATGACACGAGAGACGCGACAGATCAGCATCGTCGGCGGCGGGCTCGCCGGCCTCACCGCGGCCATCGCGTGCGCCGAGGGCGGCGCACGGGTCACCCTCCACGAGGCGCACCGGGAGCTGGGCGGCCGGGCCCGCAGCACCGCCGCGCCGTACGTCGCCAATCAGGGCACCCACGTCTTCTACTCCGACGGCGAGCCGTGGCGCTGGCTGGCGGCCAGGGGGCTGGTCCGGCCGTACACCAGGCTCGCGCCGGGCATGCTCGCCAGGAGCAGGTTCCGCCACGGCGGCCGGCTGTCGGGCCTGCCGCCCTGGTCTCTGCTGAAGGCGCTCGCCGGGCGGCGGCTGCGGGCACCGGTGGACGAGGACTTCGGGACCTGGGCCACCCGTCGTTTCGGCGAGGAGGGCATGCGGGCCGTCGCCGGGCTGGTCGGCGTGATCACCTATGACGCGGACCCCGGGCGGCTGTCGGCGGCGTTCGTCTGGGAGCGGGCGCTGCGGGCGACCGCGCCGAGGTATCCGGCACCGCGCTACGTCACCGGCGGCTGGGGACGGGTGATCGACCGGATGGCCGTCCACGCGCGCGGCCTGGGCGTGCGGATCGAGACCGGCTCGCGGGTGGACCGCCTGCCCGAGGGTGCCCCCGTGATCGTGGCGACCTCGCTGGACGCCGCCAGGACGCTGCTCGGCGACGAGTCGCTGCGCTGGGAGAGCGGCAGGGCCGTCCTGCTCGACCTCGGCGTCCGCGCGAGCGCCGGCGACCTCTTCCTCGTCTCCGACCTGGACGAGGGAGGTTTCATGGAGCGGTACAGCCTGCCGGACCCCTCGCTCGCCCCGGACGGGCACAGCCTCTGCCAGCTGCAGATGCCGGTCAGGCCGGGCGAGACGAAGGCGGAGGCGATCTCCAGGGCGGAGCGGGTGGCCGATCTCGGGCTTCCCGGCTGGCGGGAGCGGACGACCTGGCGGCAGGAGGCCGCGTGCAACGGCCGCACCGGTGCCCTGGACCTGCCGGGAGCCACCTGGCGGGATCGGCCCGCGATCGGCCGGGGGGACGGCGTCTGGCTGATCGGTGACGCGGTGGCGGCTCCCGGCCTGCTCAGCGAGGTCTCCTCGCACAGCGCCCTGATCGCGGCGAAGGCCGCCCTGCGAGCCGTCTCCGGGGCGGGCGCCGCTCGAAGCCGCGCCTGACGGCGTGGCCGCGTCACCGCGTCACCGCGTCACCGCGTCACCACGTGACCGGGCAGTCGTTCACCGGGAGCGGTGGGAGCGGCCGCCCGACGCCCCGCGTCCTACGAACCGCCGGCGTACGGACCGGTGGTGGTGCGCATGGTCAGCTCGGAGCCGTCGGCGGACAGGTCCAGGGTCACGGAGATCGTGCCGAGCTCGGCGGTGCTCGACAGGTGCGTCCCCCCGCACGGGATGGAGACCTCGGCCTCGGGCAGGGCGCAGTGCCAGGTGCGCCGGGCGGTCAGCTCCGGGCCAGGGACGTCGATCCTGACGGCGGCGCCGGCCGCGATCCACGCCGTGAGCCGGTCGCCGGCCAGGCGGGCGATCTCCGGGAGTTCCTCGGCCAGTCCTTCGGTGACGAACCCCTTGCGGCGCAACGACTTGCCCAGCCGGTAGACGTCGTGGCTGCCGCCGGGCAGGATCCGCGAGGAGGCGATGGCGGTCTGGTCGAAGTCGGGATGGCCCAGCCCGTCGGCCGGCACCTCCTTGCGCCACCGTCCGGCCAGCGCCGCGTTGAGCGCGAGCGCGGCGAGGTGGCAGGCGGTGTGTCCCGCCGAGAGCGCGCGGCGGCCCGCGGCGTCGACCACCAGCTCGACCTCGCCGCCGGGCCCGGCGGCGGTGAGGCCGTCGCCGGCGAGCCCGCCGTCCGCGACGGGTTCGGCGGTGACGTGGACGACCAGCCAGTGCCAGCCGGGGGTACCCCGGCGCACCGGGATGTCCGCGCCCAGATGGACGGTCTCCTCGCCCTCGGCCACGGCTCCGGTCACGCAGTCGGTCACCGCGAGCCCGCCGATGGTCCCCGCGTCGGCCGGCTGGTCGGGCCAGGTGTGGTCCAGCGGGTGGAAAGGGGTCTCGGCCACGATGGTCCCGTACCCGTCCCCGACCGGCACGGTGGCGACGACGGCCGAACTCCCCCTGACCTCCCCGCCCGGGTAGGTGACCCGTGTCGAGTCCGTGATGGGCATCGACCCATTATGCCGGTACGGCTTGCGCCGCCCCCGCAGGGGCGCAAGCCGTACCGGTTCAGGGTGGATCAGCGCGCGAGGGCCCGCTCGTCCTCCAGGTAGCCCGGACGGCCCGCGTACCAGCCGGCCACGAGCTGGGCGGCGACCACCGCGAACAGCAGCAGGAACGGCAGCGTCCAGCCGCCGCTCGACTCGTGCATGACGCCGACGACCAGGGGCCCGGCACCCGCGATGAGGTATCCGGTGCTCTGCCCGAAGGCCGACAGCGCGGCCGTCGCCTCGGGGGTGCGGGTGCGCATGGCGAGCATGGTCAGCGCGAGCGGGAACGACCCCATGCCGATGCCGACCAGGCTGGCGAAGGCCCAGGCCAGGGCGGAGGGCCCGAGCCAGAGGCCGAGGAAACCGGCGGTGTAGAAGAGGACGAAGGCGACCACCACGGGCCTCTGGTCGGAGAACCTCGACGCGATCGAGGGCACGACGAGCGAGACCGGGATGCCGATCGCGGTGAAGACGCCCAGCACCAGACCCGCCTGCGAGGTGGTGTAACCGCCGTCGGTGAGCATCTTCGGCAGGAAGCCGAACATGATGTAGGCGACCATGCTCTGGGTGCCGAAGTAGGCGGCGACCGCCCAGGCCAGCCTGCTGCGGAGCAGGGCGCGGGCACCCGTTCCCCCGCTCGCTCCGTGCCGCTCCGGCTCACTGCGCGAGAGCGCAAGCCACGGAATGGCGGCGACGGCGGCGAACGCCCCCCACACCCCGAGGGCAACGTGCCAGTTGCCGTCGGTGGCCCGCTGGATGGGCACGGTCGCGGCGGCCGCGAGCATCGTGCCCACCGCGAGGGCGGTGGTGTAGACGGTGGTCATGGTCCCGGCCCGGCCGGGGAAGTGGCGCTTGATCAGGCTGGGGATGAGCACGTTGCCCACCGCACCGCCCGACAGCGCCAGGGCGCTGCTGTAGAGGAAGACCTCGGCCGAGCCCACCATCGATCGGATGAGCAGGCCCGCGCCGAGGACGATCAGGGCGAAGAGCAGCAGGCGGTGCTCTCCGACCTTCCTGGCCAGCGCGGGGGTGACCGCGCCGACCGAGGCGAAGATGAGCACGGGGAGCGTTGTGAGCAACCCGGCTCCGACGGCGGTCATGCCGAGACCAGAGGTGATCTGGTCGAGAACCGGCCCGACGCTCGTGACGGCGGTGCGCAGGTTCAGCGCCGCGAGAACGATTCCCAGCACGAGCAACCAGGCGAGGGAGCCTGTCGTTCCACCGGTGCGGCCCCTGGTCTGATGGGTGAGCACGCTCATGCTGGTTCCAGTCCTCCTCAGTGATTTCATCCAATCGTAGGATGATTGGCTGACCCCGACTGTAACAGGAGCGAAACCTTGATTTGTTCCTGACCGCATGCGCCGGATCGCAACCGGCGCGAATCGCTGACAACGTGAAAGCCGGGCCACGTCCCTGTTTACAGAACGTGACCCGGCTCTCTTACGCACCGGTGCGGCTCCCCGGCCTCCGGACGCCCGGAATCCCGGACGGTTCGGGCACCGGACGCCGGGGCGGCGACACCGGGCGCGCCTGCGCCGGGCGCGCGGTCCGGGGCCGGCCGGCGCCGGGGCGCGCGTCGCGAACGAGGATCACCGCCCGGTCAGGGCGGCGGGGCTTCGGGCGGGCGGCCCCGGCGGGCGGGCGTCAGATGCGCGGCCCCGGGGAGGGCGGCGGCTCCTCGCCGAGCCCGCGACCGGCCGGGGGCAGCGGCGTGCCACCGGGCGGGGGCAGCCCCGGGTCCGACGGGTAGGACTGGCCCACCGTGCGCGGGGGCGGTGAGGGCACGGCGTCGTCGAGGCCGTAGCCGCCTCCCGTCCCGGTACGGGGCTCATCCAGGTCCCGGTCGCCCAGCCTCCCGTCACCGGCGTCGCCGCGCTCGTGCGGGGCGGGCACGTCGCCGCGCCACGCGCCGGTCTCGCCGCCGCGCGACTCGATGAAGGTCTTGAAACGCTCCATGTCGCCGCGGACGCGCAGGCGGACGATCTGCAGCCAGTCACCCACGGTCTCGACGAACCCCTCGGGGTCGTACTCCATCTGCAACGTGACCCGGGTGGTCTCGGGGCCGAGGTGGTGGAAGGTCACCACGCCCGCCTGGTGCGGCCGCTCGACCGACTTCCAGGCAACCCGCTCGTCCGGGTGCTGCTCGGTGATCTCCGCCTCGAACTCCCGGTGGACCCCCGCGATCTCGACGACCCAGGCCGTACGCGTGTCGCTCAACTGCTTGACCGACTCGACGCCTTCCATGAACTCGGGAAAGCTCTCGAACTGGGTCCACTGGTTGTACGCGGTCCGGATCGGGACGTTGACGTCGACGGACTGTTCAATCGAGCTCATGACCGTGCCTCCCTTGTGGTTCGGTTCGGGAGGCACACATGCCCGATGGGATGCGGGCCTAACTAGCGGCGCCGCAAAAGCCAGTAAAGCCCCAGGACAGGAAGAACAAGTGGGATAAATAGGTATCCACTTCCATAACCCGACCAAACCGTGGCACGAGGGAAGGCCTCGGGGTCGGCCATGCTGAGCGTGCCCACGACGAGCACCCCGGCCAGCTCGACACCGCAGGCGACCAGTGCCAGGGTCCTGTTCCCCCTGGCCAGCGCCACGGTGAGCACGACGTAGACGGCGGCGGCGAACGCCGACAGCGAGTAGGCCAGCGGGGCCTCATGGAACCGGGTGGCGATCTGCACGGCGGCGCGGGCTCCCGCGGCGAGGGCGAACACCCCGTAGAGCGCCACCAGCGCGCGTCCGGGCCCGGTGCCGATCGCCGGCTCGCTCACGGCAGTCCCTGCCAGACCTGGAGCATCCGCCCGACCATGCCGGGAATCGCGAAGCCCGCCACCGCGATCACCGCCGGACCCCAGCGCGAGCGCTCGCCGACCCCCCAGAACGCCGCCGCCGGCGGGATCACCAGGCTGCCCACCAGGTAGCCGACGAGCGTGGCCGTCTCCGCGGGCCCCTCGCCCCTCACCAGCGCGGCGATCACGAACCCGGCCTGGACGAGCAGGCCGAGTTCCAACACCCCGAGCGCGACGAGGAGCGTTCTCCCCATCGCCCGGTTCCTCGCCGTGCTGACGAGGCCGAAGATCCCGACCAGCAGCGACAGCAGGATCAGTCCGGTCGCGAGCGGGCCGATCATCGCGACCTCAGGACATCGAGAAGCATGGGCAGAAGGGTACTGCCCGGCCCCCTCGCCCCCCGCGCCGCGCCACGTACTCTGGGGCCGTGGAGAGGATCCTGGTCAGTGCCTGCCTGATGGGGCGGAGGGTCCGTTACGACGGGGCCGCCAAGACGAGCGGCGACGCGCTGCTGGCCGCGTGGCGGCGGGAGGGGCGGCTCGTCCCGTTCTGCCCCGAGGTCGAGGGCGGCCTGCCCGTCCCGCGCCCGGCCGCGGAGATCGAGGGCGGAGCCGGGGGCGAGGCGGTGCTGGCCGGGACGGCCCGGGTGCTGACCGCCGGGGGCGCCGACGTCACGGAGGCCTTCCTGGCCGGCGCGCGGGCGGCGCTCGCCGCCGCGCGGGCCCACGGTGCGAGGGTGGCGATCCTGAAGGAGGGCAGCCCCTCCTGCGGCAGCCTGACCGTTTACGACGGCGCCTTCGGCGGCAGGCGGGTGCCCGGCCACGGGGTCACCACCGCCCTGCTGGAACGGCACGGCGTCGCGGTCTTCGGCGAGGACCGCGTCGCCGAGGCCGCCGCGCGCCTGCGCGAACTCGGCGACCGGACCCCGGACCCGCGCGAGGAACGCCCCCGCGATCCCGGCGACCGGCACCCCGGCCCCTCCGAGGAGCACCCCCGCGATCCCGGCGCTCCCGCGGACCGGTTCTAGTACTCCCACAGGTCGGTGCGGTTCTCCCCTCCGATGCAGAAGACCGCCGAGCCGTGCTGTCCCTGGACGAGGTCGACCCGGATCCAGCCGGTGGCCGAGGCGACCTTGGCCTCGTAGCCCGCGTTGGGAGCGGCGGCGATCAGGCGGCACACGCCGTCCTCGATGGCGAACGAGACCGAACCGCCCTTGACGTTCACCACGCGCAGGTTCTCGGTGGAGATCGACTGCGTCCTGGTGGCCGTCGCCTTGGGCGCGGCGGACGACGAGGGGGCGGGGGCGGCCTGGGTCGCGGCGGGCCTGGACGGTGACCGGGACGGGGACGCCGACGGCCCGGGACGGGAGAGCCCGCTCTCCCGCGCGCGTACCGGCGTCGCGGCGGTCCTCGACGGGGAGCGGTCCGGCCGGGGCCCGGCGGCGTCCCGCGCGGACGAGGTGGGACGGGGCGCCGAGGTCCGGCCGGGCGCGGCGGAGGAGGCGATCGGCGTGCCGACGGCCTGCGGCCCCGTGGGCGCTCCCGGCGGGAGCGTCGAGTCTCCCGTACGGCCGATGGCGGCGTTCAGCGGTTCGATGCTCGCGTCGTCGAAGACCTCGCTGCGGAGCACGTCGCGGACGCCGAACCAGGCGACCGAGATCGCCAGGACGGTGGCCCCGCACCACACCGCTATGAATCCCAGCGTCTGACGCATGTCGTGAATTATTACGCCATATGTCTCACTGTTCACTACCGTTACGTGGCATGGCGACGGTTCTAGTGGTCGAAGACGACGAGTACGTACGATCCGCGATCATCCAGGAACTCAGCAGGCGCCAGCACGCCGTGCGCAGCGCGGGGCGTGCCCTCGACGCGCTGAGGGAGATCACCCAGAACCCCCCGGACGCGGTGGTCCTCGACCTCGGCCTGCCCGACCTGGACGGGGCGGAGGCGCTCAAGATGGTCCGCAGCGTCTCCAGCGTGCCGGTCATCGTGGCCACGGCCAGGGACAACGAGGCGGAGATCGTCCGCCTGCTCCAGGCGGGAGCCGACGACTACCTGGTCAAGCCGTTTTCCGGCGACCATCTGAACGCCCGTCTGGACGCCGTGCTGCGCCGGGCGCGGAGTGCGACCCCGCCCTCGGTACTGTGCGTCGGCGCGCTGTCGGTGGACCTCAACCGGCGCGAGGCCGGGCTGGACGGCGCCCCGCTCACCCTCACCAGGCGCGAGTTCGACCTTCTCGCCTACCTCGCCGCCCGCGCCGACCGGGTGGTCTCCCGCAAGGAACTGCTCACCGAGGTGTGGCAGCAGTCCTACGGGGACGACCAGACGATCGACGTCCACCTGTCCTGGCTGCGGCGCAAGCTCGGCGAGAGCGCCTCCTCCCCCCGCTACCTGCACACCGTGCGCGGCGTGGGGGTCATGCTGATCACACCGCCGTGAGGCGGACCCTGGCCCTGCTCACCGTCGCGGGAACCTCGATGGTCGCCCTGGCCTTCCTGATACCGCTCGGGCTCATCGTCAGGGAGATCGCTCACGGCCGGGCCATGGCCGAGGCGGAGCGGCAGGCGTCGGCGCTGGTCCCGGTGCTGGCCATCACCGTCGATCCGGACCGGCTGACCCACGCGCTGCTCAGCACCGGCGCGCGGGACCGGATCGCGGTCCACCTGCCCGGCGGCGGCTCGGCCGGCACCGTCAGGGCCCCCGCCGAGACCGTGGCCGCGGCCTCCCGGCTCACCCGGGCCATCACCGCGGAGATGGACACCGGCTACCTCCTGCTGCGCCCCGTCGCCCTGGACGGAGGCAGGACCGTGGTCATCGAGATCTTCATCCCGTCGGCGGACCTCACCCGGGGCGTCGCCTCGTCGTGGGCGGTGCTGAGCGGGGTGGCGGCGGTGCTCGTCGCCGGGTCGCTGCTGGTCGGCGACCGGCTGGGGGTACGCGTGGTGCGCTCGGCCCGGCGGCTGGGCCGGGCGGCGAGCGCCCTGGGCGCCGGGGACCTCAGTGTCCGCATCGAGCCCGAGGGCCCGCCCGAGCTGGTCGCGGCCGGCGAGGCGTTCAACAGCATGGCCGACCGCGTGACCCAGCTGCTGGCCGCCGAACGGGAGATGGCCGCCGACCTGTCGCACCGCCTGCGCACCCCCCTCACCGCGCTCCGGCTCAGCCTGGACCACCTGGGACCCGAGGCCGAGCAGAGCAGGAGCGCGCTGGGCCGCCTGGAGGTCGAGGTGGACCAGATCATCGCGGCGGCCAGGCAGCCCTCCCGCGCACCGGAACTCGTGCACTGCGACGCCGCCGAGGTGCTGCGCGAACGGCTGACCTTCTGGTCCGCGCTCGCCGAGGACCAGCGGCGCCCGTGGGAGCTGATCGGCGCCTCGGCCCCCGCGCGCGTCCCGGTCGCGGCCGCCGAGCTCAGCGCCGTGCTGGACGCCCTGCTCGGCAACGTCTTCCGGCACACCCCCGAGGGCACGGCGTTCACGGTGACCCTGCACCAGGGCGCGGGCACCGTCGGCATGCTGATCGCCGACGCCGGTCCCGGCATCCCCGATCCCGAGGCGGCGCTGCGGCGCGGGGCCAGCGGGGCGGGATCCACCGGGCTCGGCCTGGACATCGCCCGCAGGCTCGCGGAGTCCTCGGGCGGCACGCTGCGGATCGACGCCTCCTCCCTCGGCGGCGCCAGGGTCCAGCTCTGGTTCCGCACCGACCGGCACGACAGGCCCCCGCGTACCGCCCGGCGCCTGGTCGGCGGCCGCTGGCCGCGCAGGAACGCGGCGCGCTGAGAGACCCGTTCCGGGCCGCCGGGCCGAGGAGCACGCCGTACGCCGGTACGGGGCCCGGGGGACTGGGGGAAGGGCCACCCGGGCGTTGGTTAGGTCATCCGTAAACCCACCTTAAGTAAGGCTAAAACGAGCTGTTTCCCTCCTCCGACTGATCGATCATGGAGAGGAGCGCGGACGTCACCCGCGTCCATGGTTCCCGGCTCGCCCTACCGTGCCGGCCTCGCATCCAGACGGAGGAGGCGCGGCCGGCGCGGCAAGGGCGAGCCGGGAATCCATTTCCACACCCTCGCCGGATAATTTGTGACATGCGCGCGAGCCGTCTCATCTCCCTGCTGATGCTCCTGCAGACCCGCGGCAGGATGACCGCCCGGGAACTCGCGGCCGAACTCGAGGTCTCGGTCCGGACCGTCTACCGCGACGTGGACTCGCTCCACTCCGCCGGCGTGCCGCTGTACGGCGACGCGGGCCCCTCCGGCGGTTACCGGCTGCTCGACGGTTACCGTACCCGCCTCACCGGGCTGACCGCGGGCGAGGCGGAGTCGCTGTTCCTGGCGGGGATGCCGGGTCCCGCCGCGGAGCTCGGCCTGGGCCCGGTGGTGACGGCCGCGGGGCTCAAGCTGATGGCGGCGCTCCCGGCCGAGCTCAGGGACAGGGCCGGGCGGATCCGCGAGCGCTTCCACCTCGACGCCCCCGGCTGGTACCACGGCGCCGACGAGACCCCGCACCTGGCGGCGGTGGCCGACGCCGTCTGGAACGAGCGCCGCCTGGAGATCCGCTACCACCGCTGGAGGGCCCCCCAGGACGTGGTCCGCACGCTGGAGCCGTACGGGCTGGTCCTCAAGGCGGGCCGCTGGTATCTCGTCGCGCGCGGCGGCGAGCACGTGCGCTCCTACCGGGTCTCGCAGATCCTGGAACCGCCCGCGCTCCGGGAGTCGTTCGAGCGGCCCGCCGGTTTCGATCTCGCCGCCCACTGGAACGGCGCCCTGGAGGAGTTCGAGGCACGGCTCCTGCGGGACGAGGCCGTCATCCGGCTCTCGCCGTTCGGCATGGAGCGGCTGGCGGACATGGTCCGCCCGGCCGTCCTGCGCGCCGCCGAGGCCACCGCGGAAGCCCCGGACCACGAGGGCTGGACGCGGCTCACGGTCCCGGTCGAGTCCCCGCAGCACGCGCTGGCGGAGTTCCTGCGCTTCGGCGCGGATCTGGAGGTCGTCGCCCCGGCGGAGCTGCGCGACCTCGTCGCGGAGACCGCGCGGGCGGTGGCCGGGATCTACGACCGGCCCGGAACCGGGTGACCACGGCCGTTCCCGGGCCCCGGAGGACGACCGCCGCCGTTGCCACGGCCGGGAGAACGACCGCCGCCGTTCCCGGGCCGGGAAAACGACCGCCGCCGTTGCCATGGCCGGAAACGCCGACATCCCGCCCGATCGAGGTGATCGGACGGGATCTCGGCGACGTCCTTCGGGCCCGTCCGGAGAACGGCCCGACGTGGAGCTATGGGGATTCGAACCCCAGACCTCCTCCATGCCATGGAGGCGCGCTACCAGCTGCGCCATAGCCCCTGGTCACCGCTTCGAGTGCTCTCGTCGCGGCGCTCGGGAAGCATATAAGGACACCCGCGAGTTCACCTAATCGACGGCCACACGGCCCGCGCCCGCCACCGGGGCGCAAGCCGCGCCGCTCGAAGGTCAATCCTGGGTGACCTCGGGGTTGTCGTCGCTGCTGACCGGCTCGGGCAGGGTCCCGGCGTTGTGCTCCAGCAGGCGCCAGCCCTTGCGCGCCTCCTCCAGCACCGACCACGAGCAGTTTCCGAGACCGCCCAGGGCGGGCCAGAGCTCCTGCGGCAGGTTCATGAGCTTGGCGATGCCGAGCCGGATCGCCGCCCCGTGCGAGGCGACGACCAGCAGGCCGTCGGAGTCGATCTCCGCCGCCCAGCGGCGCACGGCCGAGGAGACCCGGTCGGCGACGTCGCCGACCGCCTCACCGCCCGGCGCCTCCCAGTTGGTGAACTCCCGGGGCCACCTCTCGGAGATCTCCTCCCGGGTGAGCCCCTCCCACTGGCCTCCGCCCCGCTCGCGCAGGTCCTTGTCGACGGTGACGTCCAGGCCCGTGACGCGGCCCAGCGCCGAGGCGGTGTCGAAGGCCCGCTGGAGATCGGAAGAGACGATCATCGTGGGGCGGAGCGCGGCGAGCAGCGAGGCCGCGCGGGCGGCCTGCGCGACCCCGGTCTCGTCAAGGGGGATGTCGCTGTGACCCTGGAAGCGGTGCTCGACGTTCCACAGCGTCTGGCCATGCCTGAGGCAGACGACGCGACGACTCACTCAGCTACCGCCCCGCGGGCGCGCTGGGCGGCGACCTGGGTCACGCTGTCCGGCAGCGCGATGGAGGGGCAGTCCTTCCACAGGCGCTCCAGCGCGTAGAAGGTGCGGTCCTCCTCGTGCTGGACGTGCACGACGATGTCGATGTAGTCCAGCAGGACCCAGCGGCCCTCGCGCTCGCCCTCGCGGCGGACGGGCTTGGCGTCGGCCTCGATCCGCAGCCGGTCCTCGATCTCGTCGACGATGGCGCGGACCTGACGGTCGTTGGTGGCGGAGCAGAGCACGAACGCGTCAGTGATGACGAGCTGGTCGCTCACGTCGTAGGCAAGGATGTCATCGGCCAGTTTGTCGGCCGCCGCCTCGGCGGCGAGCCTGACGAGCTGGACGGATCTGTCGGTTGCTGTCACGGTGTGGGTCAGTCCTCCTGCTAGTCGGCGCTGTCACCTATCAGGGTGCCCGATTCGGTGCTCGTTGAAGAGCCACCTTTTTGAACAACGCCTATCGTGTGCCACCCGATTCCGCGCCGCAAACGAATTGGCGGCCTGATCAGGGGCGTCCTCCGCGGTCGGGACCGCGCTTGTCGATCTCGGGTGGGACGGGCACCGGCCGGGCCGTTCGACGATCATGCCGGGTGAGCTGCGGATACTCGCCCCACGCAAACTTCCCGAATCATAGCGAATTTCATCGGAACACGTTCTCACCTGCGGCATTTCACCAGATCACCGTGGTTCACATGATTTTTCACCATCCGTCGCTCCGGCCACTCTCCGCGCTGGCCCTCGGCTCCCGCCCTGCCCTGCCCTGCCGTCCCGCTCTGACCGTCCCCGGCTCGAAGGGGATGAGTGCGTCATCTGCGCCGTGCCCGGCACCCCCGCCGTCTTCGTCGGGATCATCGGTGGCCGCGAGGCCTACGCCTGGCAACGCCTGCGCCGGCAACACCCCGCCGGCTGTCCGGCGGGCCCTTCGTCCGAGCCACATGCTCACTTGCTGAGCCGCTTTCGGGCCCTGGTGGACGCTCGAAGGCCCGAGGCCCATGAGGGATGGGACACGGAGCGCACGTCCCCGCGCCCTCCCGATCTTCCGTCCCGGCGCGAACATCCTTGGACGTCATCCCAGGAGGCAGGGACGGAACAGCGGTGGCCCCCGGCTTCCCGGAGGGAAAGCCGGGGGCCACCGGCATCAAAGAAAAGGGTGCGGGTGAAGCCGCACCCTTCCCTTGAGCTCCTGGGACCTACTTTTCATCAGCAGAATCTAGAACGGGCACGATCGAACCCCATGTCGAATCCGCGCTGGAACATCCCAAAACCGCGGCTACCCTGCCATGAGCGGGATCTCCGGTCAGATCTGCAGGAGGCCCTCCCTGCGCTGTATCCGGCGCTGTACCCCTGTTTGCAGTTTCTGTCTTTGTGGCAGGGCTTGGCGTGAAGCTGGATTGTCGTCGCCGCGCGGTGCGAGGCATCGGCTACCGCCGTTTTTGTGGACGCCGTGCCGGCCGAGGCCGTGTTCATCGTGCCGCTGCCGATCATCGCGACACCGGCGACGGCGACGACGATCGCCTGACGAATTCTCGTGGACATGGCAGTCATCTCCTTTGCTGGTCGTGCGGTCCGTCGCATCGGCAGGAGTCGAAGCAGCGAGGCCGCCGTTGTCTCAGCGGAGAAGAAATACCCGACATTAGACATCAAAAGCACTCGTAATTGGTCAATTGTCGCAAATCGACCTAGCATGGACGGCCTCGTACCACTGCGCGCGGGGAAAGCTGCGGCCGGAGCGACGTCTCAGGGACAGGACGTCCGCTGAGCAGCCGGCCGCGGAGAAGGTGGGGCTCCCGCCGCGGACCGGTCTGCACATCAGCCGGCACACCTACGCCTCGGCGCCGATCCGGTTCGGCGAGAGCGTGGAGACGGTCCAGACGCTGCCGGGCCGCGAAAGCCCGACGATCACCCTGTCGACGTACGCCCGTCTGTGGCCGGATCCCGATGATCGGGCGCGTCTCACGGCGGACGGTCCTTTTCGCCGGCGTGCCCTCCCTGCGGTGAAGGAGGCGTAGCGTTTGACCTGCTCAGGGCCGCGCGTGACCGTACAGTCCACGCTTGTTGATGTACTGGACGATGCCGTCGGGGACGAGATACCAGATGGGCTCCCCCGAGGCCACCCGCTGGCGGCACTCCGACGACGAGATGGCCAGCGCCGGGATCTCCACCAGGCTGACCTTGCCCTCCGGCAGGCCGGGGTCGTGCAGGACGTGGCCGGGCCTGGTGGCCCCCACGAAATGCGCGATGGTGAACAGCTCGTCGACGTCGCGCCAGCTCAGGATCTGGGCGAGGGCGTCGGCGCCGGTGATGAAGTAGAGATCCACGTCGGGCCCCCAGGCGGCGGAGACCTCCCGGAGCGTGTCGATGGTGAAGGTGGGCCCCGGGCGGTCGATGTCGACGCGGCTGACCGAGAACCGGGGGTTGGAGGCGGTCGCGATGACCGTCATGAGATAGCGGTCCTCGGCGGCTGAGACGACCTTGTCCGCCTTCTGCCACGGCTGTCCCGTCGGCACGAAGACCACCTCGTCGAGATCGAAGTGGTGGGCGACCTCGCTGGCCGCGACCAGGTGACCGTGGTGGATCGGGTCGAAGGTCCCGCCCATGACGCCCAGACGTCGCTTCCCCTTGCCGGTAGGCGCGTTCATCATGAAACGGACCATACGTGCAAGCCGTACACAGCTTTTAACCACCCCCCGCGCGTGGCAGGCGGACCCGACGTAGCATGCCGGACATGACCACCACCCCGGATCGCCACCGCGTGCAGCTTCCCGGCATCAGCTCGCGCGCCTACGAACATCCTGCCGATCGGTCCGCGCTGGTCGCCCTCCGGTCGCTCAGCGGGTTCGACACGGTGCTCAAGCAGATGTCCGGCCTGGTCAGCGAGCGCCGCCTGCGCCTGATCTACCTCGCCTCGGCCGTGCGGACCAGCGACACCCAGTTCCGAGCCCTGCACGACATGGGCCGCGACGCGGCCTACACGCTCGACCTCCATCGCATTCCCGAGGTCTACGTGCAGCAGAGCCCGCTGGTGCAGGCGAAGGCGATCGGCTTCGACGACCCGTTCATCGTCGTCACGACCGGCCTCCTCGACCTGATGGACGAGGAGGAGCAGCGTTTCGTCATCGGCCACGAGACCGCCCACATCCTGTCGGGCCACGCGGTCTACCGCACCATGCTCGACATCCTGACCCGGCTGGCCACCCGCGTGGCCTGGATTCCCCTCGGCTACATCGGCCTGCGCGCGATCGTGGCCGGCCTGGAGGAGTGGCACCGCAAGTCCGAGCTGTCCGCCGACCGCGGCGGCCTGCTCTGCGGCCAGGACTCCGACGCGGCGCTGCGCGCCCTGATGAAGCTCGCCGGCGGCTCGCGCCTGCACGAGATGAACATCGAGGCCTTCCTCGACCAGGCGCGGGAGTACGACACGGCGGGCGACGTCCGTGACGGCCTGCTCAAGGTCCTCAACCTGCTGGGCACCACCCATCCGTTCGCCGTCTCCCGCGTCGCCGAGCTCGACAAGTGGCGCCGCGGCGGCGAGTACGACAGGATCATCGCCGGGGAGTACCCCCGACGCGCCGACGACGCCAACGCGAAGATCTCCGAGGAGATCAGGGCCGCCGCCCGCTCCTACCGCGACTCCTGGTCGCAGTCCCAGGACCCGTTCATCGGCGTCCTGCGCGACGTGGCCGAAGGCGCCGTCAACGCCGGAGAGCGCATCTTCAATCGCTTCTCCCGCCGCGATGGAAATTAACGAAAAGTTCCACCGAAAGGGTCCGGGCAGCTGTTCCCGGGCCCTTTTTCATGCAGGTCATCCATAAGCAGGAATTGTCCTATTATCCTGCCTTATGAGAATTCGAATGATCACTGCTATGGCCGGTGCGGCCGGGCTGTTCCTCACGGGTACGGCGAACGCCTACCCGATCAAGGATCCGGCTCTGACGGAGAACGCCCTCTACAGCTCCGGCAAGCTCGCCACGAGCAGGTGCGCCGAACCACCGATCAGGAACAACGACCGGGCGCTGGCCAAACGGTACGTCGCGGCCGTCACCGACTGCCTGAACGCATCGTGGGGAACGCACTTCAAGGCCGCGGGGCTGCGGTTCGGCAAGCCCAGGCTCCGGCTCGTCGACAAGCTGCCCGCGCGTTACTGCGGGATCGACGTGGATCTCAAGCTGAAATCACAGCTTTACTACTGCGGCCGGTCGCAGACGATGACGATACAGATCGGCCAGGACTGGCTCACCAACGCCGACGACCTCTGGCTGCTCCACGCGACGAGCACCCTGTACGGCAGGCATCTGGCGGCCCTCACCGGTGTCGAGAAGGCCTTCCAGGACGTTCCGTACGCGAACAGGAACGAGATGAACGAACAGATCCGCCGCGCCACACTGCAGGACGACTGTCTGGCCGGTGTGTTCATCCGGAGAGTCTGGTCCTCCTTCGGCCGGGGGACCAAGGACTGGAACGAACTGCTGCGCATTCTGAAGGCCAGCGGTGACGCCAAGGGCGAGCCCCGGATCTCCGGAAAGGGCAGCAGCCGCGCCGCCTGGACGAAGCTCGGTCACACCACCGGCGACACGGCCTCCTGCAACACCTGGATCGCCGCACCGTCCAGGGTCGCCTGACCTCCGCCGCTCCCGCCGTGGGGAGGCCCTTCCCCGCGGCGCCCCGGACCTGATCCCCTACACGAGGAGGGCGATCGCGCGTACGGCCGCGGAGCACAGGGCGACGAACCCGCCCAGCACGGCCAGCGCGCGCAGCCCCTCCTTGCGGAGCTCGACGAGCTCGGCGCCGATCCGCTCGATCTCCCTGCCGAGGATGCCTCCGCAGACGACGCCGAACACGACACCGGCGACGGCGACCGGGGCGGGATGCGCCCACCAGTCGGGCGGCAGAGAGCCGCCGAGGGTCAGCCAGAGCGCGCACCCGGCCAGGGTCGCGGCCGGCAGCCCCGGCCACACGAGGGCGGCCAGCAGCGAGGCGGCGAAGGTCAGCGGGAACCCCAGCACCCGCAGGATCGCCCGGGTCCTGACCGACTTGCGCTTCCTGACCAGCCAGTGGCCGACCCACAGCGTACGGGCCAGCGTGGCGAACAACCCGGTGACGGCGAAGGTGGCCGGCGGCCAGATGGCCGTGGCCACGACGCACGGGACGGCCAGGACGGCCAGCAGGAGCAGCGCCGCGTTACCCGCCGGCAACGGCCCCGCCCTGCCCTCGCCCCGGAGCTCCCCGGCCGCGCCGCCCCTCCCCCTGCCCGCCTGGCGCCGGACGGTCCTGGCCGCGGCGGCCGGCCGCCCGCCGCGCGACGTCTCTGCGGCCGCGGGAACCCGGCCTGCCCAGGACGCCTCACCGACCGCGGCCGGACGCCCGCCGCGGGACGCCTCACCGACCGCGGCGGACGTCCGGCCGCCGCGGGACGTCTCACCCGCCACCGGGAGCGCCCGCGCCGCACGGGCCGCCTCACCGGCGGGCACCGCCCGCCCGCCGCGGGGCGTGCTCTCCGCACCGGCCGGGAGCCGGGGCGCCCGCACCGCGCCGTCCGCCGGGGCGGACGGCCGTCCCCGGCCGGTCTCCACCCTGGCGGCCCTGCCGCCCCTGGCGGGATCCTCACCCTTGGCGGCGGACGTGGAGCGGCTCTCCCGCTTCCTGGCCGGGCCGGTTTTCTCCCCCGCCGAAGCCGGCGACTTCCGGGCCGCGCCCGCCTCGGACGGGATCACGCGAGCCAGGCGGCCCAGGCGGCCGGTGAGGAGCGCCGCTGTGGGGCGCTTGGCCGGCTCGCGGTGGAGGGCGGCGCGGACCAGCGGCAGCAGTGCGGCCGGGACGCCCTCGAGGTCGGCCTGGCCGTTGAGGATCGCGTACATCTGCGCCTCGACGGTGCCCCCGCCGAAGGTGGGGCGGCCGGTCGCGGCGAAGGCCACCGTGGCCGCCCAGGCGTGCACGTCGGCGGGCTCGCCCACGTGCTCGTCGGCGAACAGTTCGGGGGCGGCGTAGCCGGGGGTGCCCAGGAAGGTGCCGGTCAGGGTGAGCCGGGTGGCGTCCAGGACGTGGGCGATGCCGAAGTCGATGAGGACGGGCTCGTCGTCCCCGTCGACCACCACGTTGGCCGGTTTGAGGTCGCGGTGCACGACCCCGGCCGCGTGGATGATCGACAGGGCGACGGCCAGCCCCTGCGCGACGCTGAGCAGGGCACCGTCCCGCAGGGGGCCGTCGCGGCGCACCCGCTCCAGGAGGGTGTCTCCCTCGATGTGCTCCATGACCAGGTAGGGCCGGTCACCGTCGAGGTCGGCGTCGACGACGCGGGCGACATAGGGGCTCTCCACCCTGCGAAGGGCGCGGACCTCTCGCTCCAGGCGCACCCGGGCCTCGGAGCCGGCGTCGTGGACGTCGTGGAGCACCTTGAGCGCGACGTTGTCACCCCGGCGGCTGGAGGCGAGGTAGACCTCGCCCATTCCCCCACGGCCGAGACGCTCCAGCAACGTGTAGGGACCGACCCGCCCGAGACGACCCACGTGACCTCCTGCGTCGGCCACATGGGTCAGGGACCGCTGCGCCTATCGGGTCGCTCACTCCCGCTCGCTTCCCTGCTCTCCAGCCATAGGAGACCACACCATAGCGGGCGAGTGTGACGTTTTCCCGATGGCACGCCGGACTCCCGGAAAGATCCGGGAAAGCGGGACGTACCGCGGCCACGGGACCGGCCGGGCTCGGGCCACGCCACGGGCGGGGCGTCTCAGGGCCGGCGCACCGGCCCGCGGTCCGGGTCTTCCAGCAGGCCGTCGAGGTTCGTGGTGGGTTCCGCCGACAGGTCCCGGCGTCCGGTACGGCGCCAGTTGACGTGCCCGCGGCTCTCCAGCAGCAACAGCAACCGGTCAGCACCGAAGAGGACGATAGCTATGAAAAGGAACACAACGACGATTTCCATGGAATCCAGTCAAACCACCGGCTACCGCGATTACACGGAGCGACACGCCGTAACGCTCGGCAACCGGAAACGGGCGTCGAACGAGACCCCGGCGAACCGTTGGAGTGCCGGCTACACCATAGGGCTCGGACGGGACCCCCGTATGCCGAACCGAGGACATCGGCGGCCCGCGTCACCCCGGACTCCGGCGGAACCGGCACCCGGGCACCCGCGACCCGGGGCACCCCGGGTGTCGCATGTGCCGCCGGACCGCGGCACATGCGACACCCGGGAGGCCTCCACCGCGAGGGACTACCGGGAGGCGGCCTCCGACGAGGCGAGGACCGTACCCTCGGCCGTGCGCAGGTGGCCCTCGCCGGTGTAGACCCACTTGGTCGAGGTCAGCTCCGGCAGGCCCATGGGACCGCGCGCGTGCAGCTTCTGGGTGGAGATGCCGATCTCCGCGCCGAAGCCGAACTCCCCGCCGTCGGTGAACCGGGTCGAGGCGTTGACCGCCACGGCCGCGGAGTCGACCAGCGCGACGAACCTGCGGGAGGCGCTGACCGAGCGCGTGACGATCGCGTCGGTGTGGGCCGAGCCGTACTTCCTGATGTGCGCCACCGCGTCCTCCAGCGAGTCGACCACGGCGGCGGCGATGTCCAGCGAGAGGTACTCCATCCGGAAGTCCTCCTCCTCGGCGGGCACCACGTCGCCGTACGCCGCGACGCGCGCGTCACCGTGCACCGTGACGCCCTCCGCCGCCAGCGCCGCCAGCGCGCGCGGCACGAAGGCGTCGGCCACGGCCGCGTGCACCAGGAGCGTCTCGGCGGAGTTGCACACCGAGGGCCGCTGGACCTTGGAGTTGAGCAGGATCTGGATCGCGAGGTCGGCGTCGGCGTCGGCGTCGACGTAGACGTGGCAGTTGCCCACGCCGGTCTCGATCACCGGGACGGTGGACTCCTCCACCACCGAGTTGATCAGCGAGGCGCCGCCGCGCGGGATCAGCACGTCGACCAGGCCGCGGGCCCGCATGAGCTCCTTGACCGAGTCGCGGCTCTGCCCGGGGACCAGCTGGACGGCCCCGGCGGGCACCTGGGTGCCCGCCAGCGCCTCCTGCATGATCCTGACGAGGACCGTGTTGGACTCGTACGCGCTGGACGAGCCGCGCAGCAGGGTGGCGTTGCCGCTCTTGAGGCAGAGCGCCGCGGCGTCCACGGTCACGTTGGGGCGGCCCTCGTAGATGATGCCGATCACGCCGAGCGGGACCCGCAGCTGGCGCAGCTCCAGGCCGTTGGGCAGCGTGTTGCCCCGGATCACCTCGCCGACGGGGTCGGGAAGGTCGGCGACCTCGCGGACCGCCTCGGCGATCGCCTCGATCCTGGCCTCGTTCAGGCTGAGGCGGTCGATCATGTATTCGGAGATCCCGCTCTCCCTGGCCCGCGCCACGTCGAGCGCGTTGGCCGCGACGATCTCGGCGGACGCGGCCACGAGCGCGTCGGCCATCGCCCGGAGCGCGGCGTCCTTCGGCGCCCTCGGCAGCGGGGCCAGCTCGGCGGCGGCCTCTTTCGCCGCCAGGGCAACCTTCAGGAAGTCCTCGGACATCTCGCGCTCCAAAAGAACTAGTTGTGGGATTCCAGTATGACGATGTCGTCGCGGTGGATCAGCTCTCGCTCGTACTCGGGCCCCAGGCTGGCCGCCAGCTCCCGGGTGGAGCGGCCGAGCAGCTCGGGAATCTCCCCCGCGTCGAAGTTGACCAGGCCGCGCGCGACCACCCGGCCGAGCGGCCCGCACAGGTCCACCGGATCGCCCGCCGCGAACTCGCCCTCGACGGAGGTGACCCCGGCCGGCAGCAGCGACTTGCGGCGGCTCACCACCGCCTCGACGGCGCCGGAGTCCAGGTGGAGACGGCCGCGCCCGGTGGTGGCGTGGGCCAGCCAGAGCAGGCGGGTGCCCGGGTGACGCCCGCCGGGGTGGAAGTAGGTGCCGACGTCGGTCCCCGTGAGGGCCTGGGCGGCGTGCGCGGCGGCGGTCAGCACCACGGGCACCCCCGCCCCTGTGGCGATCTTGGCGGCCTGGACCTTGGTGATCATGCCTCCGGTGCCGACCGCGCCGCCCTTGCCCAGCTCGACCCCGACGAGGTCCTCGGGCCCGCGCACCTCGGCGAGCCTGCGGGCACCGGGCCGGCGGGGATCGCCGTCGTAGAGGGCGTCCACGTCCGACAGCAGCACCAGCGCGTCGGCCCGGGTCAGGTGGGCGACCAGCGCGGCGAGCCGGTCGTTGTCGCCGAAGCGGATCTCGTCGGTGGCCACGGTGTCGTTCTCGTTGACCACCGGGACGATGCCCAGCTCCAGCAGCCGGGCCAGCGTGCGCTCGGCGTTGACGTGGTGCGAGCGGCGCATCATGTCGTCGGCGGTGAGCAGCACCTGGCCGACCCGCAGGCCGTACCGGGCGAAGGAGGAGGTGTAGCGGGCCACCAGCACGCCCTGGCCGACCGAGGCGGCGGCCTGCTGGGTGGCGAGGTCGCGCGGCCTGGCGGGCAGGCCCAGCGGGCCGAGACCCGCCGCGATCGCGCCGGAGGAGACCAGCACGATCTGGGTGCCCGCCTTGCGCCGGGCGCCGAGCACGTCGACCAGGGCGTCCACCCGGTCGACGTCGATCATTCCCTGCGGGGTGGTGAGCGAGGACGAACCCACCTTCACGACGAGGCGTGAAGCCGTACGGATCCGTTCGCGCGCAGAGTCCACGACACGCACCTCTCAAAGATGATCACTTGGAAGGTCAGGCTATCCGAACCGCCCGGACGGGCGGGGCCGGGAGCGGCACCGCCGGGACGATCCCGCTAACCGAGCCGGTTGTCGGAGCCGCGCGGCCCCTGGCGCACGGCCTCCGCGTTGAGCGTCGGCTGCCAGTCGAAGATGTAGCCGCTCTCCATGGAACCGATGATCACCTCGGCCCCGGCCTTCGCCCCGGCCTTGGTGAGCTCCTCCTCGACGCCGAGCCGCTCCAGCCGGTCCGCCAGGTAGCCCACGGCCTCGTCGTTGGTGAAGTCGGTCTGGCGGATCCACCGCTCCGGCTTGACGCCGGTGACCTGGAAGGTGCGCTCGTCGACCCTGCGGACGGCGAATCCCGCGTCGCCGTGCTGCTTGGGCCTGATGACCAGGCGGGTCGGCTCCAGGACGGGAGCGGCGGCCCTGGCGGCGGCGACCATCTCGCCCATGGCGTAGGTCAGCTCCTTGAGCCCGTCGTGGGTGGCCGCGGAGATCGTGAAGACCCGCAGGCCCCGCTCCTCGAGCATCGGCCGCACGATGTCGGACAGCTCGCGGGCGTCGGGCACGTCGGACTTGTTGAGCACCGCCAGGCGCGGCCGGTCCTCCAGCTTGCCGTACGCCGCCAGCTCGGCCTCGATGGCCTCGTAGTCGCTGATCGGGTCGCGGCCCGGCTCCATCGTGGCGCAGTCGATCACGTGCACGAGCGTGTTGCAGCGCTCGACGTGACGCAGGAACTCGTGCCCCAGGCCCTTGCCCTGCGAGGCGCCGGGGATCAGGCCGGGCACGTCGGCGACGGTGAAGATCGTCTCGCCCGCGGTGACCACCCCGAGGTTGGGGACCAGGGTGGTGAACGGGTAGTCGGCGATCTTCGGGCGGGCGGCGGAGAGCGCGGCGATCAGGGAGGACTTGCCCGCGCTGGGGAAGCCGACGAGCGCCACGTCGGCGACGCTCTTCATCTCCAGCATGACGTCGACCTCGTCACCGGGCTCGCCGAGCAGCGCGAAACCGGGGGCCTTGCGCTTGGCGGAGGCCAGGGCGGCGTTGCCGAGCCCGCCGTGCCCGCCCTCGGCGATCACGTAGCGGGTGCCCGCGCCGATCAGGTCGATCAGGACCTCGCCGGTGTCGGCGTTCTTGACCACGGTGCCGTCGGGCACCGGGATGATGATGTCGGCGCCGTTGGCGCCGTCGCGGTTGGCGCCCTGCCCCTGCTTGCCGTTGTCGGCCTTGCGGTGCGGGCGGCGGTGATACTCCAGGAGGGTCGCCGTGTTGGCGTCGACCTCCAGGATCACGTCACCGCCCCGGCCGCCGTTGCCCCCGTCCGGGCCCCCCAGCGGCTTGAACTTCTCCCGATGGACAGAGGCGCAGCCGTTTCCCCCGTCACCGGCCTTGATGTGCAGGACCACCTGGTCCACAAAGTCCGGCATGTCTACTTTCCTACCTCTATCTACGGGAACTTCTGCTGAAAACACGAACAGGGGTGGACCGCATGAATGCGATCCACCCCTGCCGTAACGTCTGTCGGCGCGAATCTACTCCGCGACCGGGACGATGCTCACCGCGCGGCGCCCGCGCTTGACACCGAACAGAACGTGGCCCGCGGCCAGCGCGAACAACGTGTCGTCACTTCCACGGCCGACGTTGTCGCCGGGGTGGAAGTGGGTGCCGCGCTGACGAACGATGATCTCGCCGGCGTTGACCAGCTGACCGCCGAAGCGCTTCACACCGAGCCGCTGGGCGTTGGAGTCGCGGCCGTTCCGAGTGGACGACGCGCCCTTCTTGTGTGCCATCTCGCAAAACTCCCGAAACTCAGGCCTGGTCGATGCCGGTGATCTTCACCTGGGTGTACCGCTGGCGGTGACCCTGGCGCTTCTTGTACCCCGACTTGTTCTTGTACTTCAGAATCCGGATCTTCGGACCCTTGGTCTCACCGAGAATCTCGGCGGCAACCGTGAACTTGCCCGCCTCGGTGGTCACGTCGCCGTCGTTGACGACGAGGACCGTCGGCAGCGAAACCGTGGAACCGACCTCGCCGGCGACCTTGTCCACTTCAAGGACGTCACCGACGGAGACCTTCTGCTGCCTGCCGCCGCAACGAACGATCGCGTACACCGCGGAACCCTTCTTCTGACTGCTTGCTCGCTGGATGCTGCGCCCCGCATCCGGCTGTGGTCATTGATGACGTACCGGGTAGGCGCGCGAACAGGGCGCGCCATGAGCGCACCGGTTCACCAGGGTACCGGATTGACGGTGTCCTGGTCGAACCGGGCGGAACGTCGGGGGTGCCGACCTTCGGCCCCGTCCCTGTGCGGGACGGGGTCTAATCGGCCGGCCTGGCCTTGCGGGAGCGTCTCCGCCCCCGGCCAGAAGCCTGTGCTGCCTGACCGTCCTCGTGCTGGACTCCGTCAAGCGCATCGGTCACCGTATCACGGCCAGAGGGGTCACCGGCCGCCACCGCGTGGTTACCGTCCTTGCCGAGCTTCTCCGCGACGGCCTTTTCCACGGCCATCTTGCCCTGGGTGCCGCGCGGCTCGGGCTTGCCCTCGACCGGTTCGGACGAGACGTGCAGGCCACGGCCGTTGCAGCACTCACAGACGGTGGAGAAGGCCTCCAGGAGGCCCTGGCCGACCCGCTTGCGCGTCATCTGGACCAGGCCCAGGGAGGTCACCTCGGCCACCTGGTGCTTGGTGCGGTCGCGGGCCAGGCACTCCAGCAGCCGCCGCAGCACCAGGTCCCGGTTGTTCTCCAGCACCATGTCGATGAAGTCGATGACGATGATGCCGCCGATGTCGCGCAACCTGAGCTGGCGGACGATCTCCTCGGCCGCCTCCAGGTTGTTGCGGGTGACGGTCTCCTCGAGGTTGCCGCCCTGGCCGGTGAACTTGCCGGTGTTGACGTCGACCACGGTCATGGCCTCGGTCCTGTCGATCACCAGCGAGCCGCCGCTGGGCAGCCAGACCTTGCGCTCCATCGCCTTGGCGATCTGCTCGTCGATCCGGTACGCGGCGAAGACGTCACCGCCCTCCTCCCACTTGCTGAGGCGGTCGGCCAGGTGCGGGGCGACGTAGCGGACGTACTCGTCGACGGTCTCCCACACGTCGCCCGCGACGACGAGCGAGGCGAAGTCCTCGTTGAAGACGTCGCGGACCACCCGGACGGTCAGGTCGGGCTCGGAGGAGAGCAGCTCGGGCGCGCTGGCCGACTTGGCCTTGCGCTGGATGTTCTCCCACTGCGCCGACAACCGGGCCACGTCGCGGGCCAGCTCGTCCTCCGACGCGCCCTCGGCGGCCGTACGGACGATGACCCCCGCGTTCTCCGGCATGACCTTCTTCAGGATGCTCTTGAGGCGGGTCCGCTCCTTGTCGGGGAGCTTGCGGCTGATGCCGGTCATCGAGCCGTCGGGCACGTAGACCAGGTAACGTCCCGGCAGGCTGATCTGGCTCGTCAGGCGGGCGCCCTTGTGGCCCATCGGGTCCTTGGTGACCTGCACCAGCACCGACTGGCCCGACTTCAGCGCCACCTCGATCCGCTTGGGCTGTCCCTCCAGCCCGGCGGTGTCGAAGTTCACCTCACCGGCGTACAGGACCGCGTTGCGGCCCTTGCCGATGTCGACGAACGCCGCCTCCATGCTCGGCAGGACGTTCTGCACCTTGCCGAGGTAGACGTTGCCCACGTACGACTGGCTCGCCTCGCGGTTGACGTAGTGCTCGACGAGGACGCCGTCCTCCAGCACCGCGATCTGGGTGCGCCCGCCGGTGCGGCGGACCACCATCATGCGCTCGACGGACTCCCTGCGGGCCAGGAACTCCGACTCGGTGATGATCGGCGGACGCCTGCGGCCGAGCTCGCGGCCCTCGCGGCGGCGCTGCTTCTTGGCCTCCAGGCGGGTCGAGCCGCGCACGCTCTGCACCTCGTCCACCGAGGTGCTGCGCCCGGCGCGGGGCGCGCGGATGCGCACCACCGTGTTCGGCGGGTCGTCCGGGACGTCGCCGGGCTCGTCGGTGCCCCTGCGCCGCCTGCGGCGACGCCGGCGCGAGCTGCCGCTCTCGGAGTCGTCGTCCTGCTCGGCCTCGGGCCGCTCCTCGTCGTCCTGCTCGGCCTCGGTCTCCTCGGACTCGTCGAGGTCGCGCGCCTTGCCGCGGCCCCGGCCGCCCCTGCGGCGCCGGCGCCGGCGGCCGCTGGCGTCGTCGTCGCCGTCGCCGTCGGAGTCGTCGTCCTCGATCTCCTCGGCGAGCTCGGCCCTGTCGACCTTCTCGGCCTTCGTCTCGGCGGGCTCGGGCTCCGGCGCGGCGGGCTGGACCGGCGCGGGACGCGTGGCGGGCTGAGCGGCCCGCTGCGGGTCGGGGGCCTGGAACAGCGGCTGGAACACCGCGGCGGGCGCCTGGAAGGTCACCGAGGGCACCTCGGAACGTTCCTGGCCGGCCAGCCCGAAGGGGTCGGCGAACAGGACGGACCGCTCCTCGACGATGTCCTCGCCCGCGGGCTCGTCGTCGAGCGGCTCGTCGGCGGGCAGGTCGAGCAGCAGCTCCGCCTCGATCTCCTCCGCGTCGGCCGGGGACACGTCGGGGACGCTCCGCTCGGCCTGCGGCGTCTCGCGCGGGGCGGCCTTCTTGCGCGTACGGGTGCGCTTGGCGGGAGCGGCGGGCGCCTCCTGGGGCGCGGGCTCGGCTCCGGTCTCGGTCTCGGCCTCGGCGAAAGGCTGGGGAATGGCGAAGGGGTCCGGCACGGCGGCGGGCGGCGCCACCGCGGGTGCCGCGGGCGCCGCCGTCTCCGCGACCGGAGCGGGCCCCGTCCCGGCGGGCTCCGCGGCCTCGACGGCCTCGACGGCCGGCTCGGCCGGCGGCTTCTTCGCACGGCTACGCCGCGTGGTGGTGGTCGTACCGTCCGCCGCGGCCGTCTTGCGCCTGCCGGCGCGCTTGGGGGCCGCCACCGCGGGCTCCGGCGCCTCGGCCGACGGCTCCGCCTCGGGCGCGTCGGAGGCCGTAGGCGGCGCGGAAGGCACGGTCTCCGCGACCGGCGCGGGTGGGGCCGTCACCACGGGGGCCGGCTCCGGTTCCTCCGGCGGAGGTCCGGCGGGCCGGCTCGCGGCCCTGCGGCGGGTCGCCGGTGGCCGGGTGTCTTCTGTTGTCGTATCCCCGCCAGGGGTGTTCACCCCGGCGATGGGCTCGTTGTCGAGCATGCGGGCGCTCTCCCGTTCAGCTCCCGGGCGCGTCTCCGCGCCGCGCGGGAGCTCTCGTCTCTCACTGTCCGCCAGGCCTGGGGCCCGGCGCCAAGTCCTATATGTCGCCGCCGACGTGCCTGCCCACCGGTTCCGCTTCGCCGCCGCGCGTGATGTCGCGGTCAAGGCCGAACGGATCGGCGGGCTCACCGGTGTGAACGTCCAGCGGGCCCTGCGCCAGCCTGGTCACCTCGGGGGGCACCGGCGGCGCGAAGTCAGCCACAAGACGCAGTCCAGTGAGAACGTCGTCGGGTCGAACGGCAGGAGTTTCGTGCCGTACAACCATGCGAAGTATGACACATGGCTGACTGGACGCCTGACCTGCTGTTGTCTCAGTTCTCTCAAATACCCCGAGGCTCAGCACCGCTTCACGTGCGTCGAAGCGTCGCATCCCCTTCTTCGTAAGGCGTTCGACCTCGATGTGGTCCGTGGCGACGAATTTCTCGGCCGCGGCCCCGGCGAGGGCGAGATCGGCTCCTGGCAGCCGCAACTCCCACGCCGAGCACTCCATCTGGTCGGCCAGGCTCGCGGAGCCCGCCTCGACGACGTCGAGCACGTCGAGACCGGGCGGCAGCGAGGCGTCCAGGGCGGCTCGCAGCCGCTCGGGGTCACACTCGCGCGTCACGCTGATCTCGAAGTACTCGGCCTCGCTGGCGACCCCGGTGGGGGCGGCCGCTCCCACGTAGGAGATCTTCGGGTGGGGCGAGAAGCCCGCGCTGAACGCCACCGGGACGTCGGCTCTCCGGACCGCCCGTTCGAGGGCCCGGGTGATGTCGCGGTGACTGGTGAAGCGCAGGCGGCCGCGCTTGGCGTAGCGCACGCGCAGGCGCTGCACCACGGGCGCGGGCGGCGGCCCGTCGGGAGCGGGTTTCAGGGTGGTGTCGTCCTTCCCAAGTCGTGGTCGTCGTTTCGAAGGGAGCGGTGCTCACGCACCGCCCACCTCAGACAACCGTCAGTGGCAGCAGCTTCTTCCCGGTGGGCCCGATCTGGATCTCGGTCCCCATCGTGGGGCAGACGCCGCAGTCGTAACACGGGGTCCAGCGGCAGTCCTCGACCTCGACGTCGTTGACCGCGTCCTGCCAGTCCTGCCAGAGCCACTCGCGGTCGAGACCGGCGTCGAGGTGGTCCCAGGGCAGGACCTCGTTCTCCTCGCGCTCGCGCGTGGTGTACCAGTCGACGTCGACGCCGACCTCGGCGGCGGCGTCCATCCAGCGCTGGTAGGAGAAGTGCTCGCTCCAGCCGTCGAACCGGCCGCCCCCCGCCCACACAGCGCGGATGACCTTCCCGACCCGGCGGTCCCCCCGGGAGAGCAGGCCCTCCACGATCGAGGGCTTGCCGTCGTGGTAGCGAAGGCCGATGGCACGGCCGTAGTCCCGGTCTCCGCGCAGGGCCTCCTTCAAGGCCTTGAGCCTGCGGTCGACCGTCTCGTGGTCGGCCTGGCCGGCCCACTGGAACGGGGTGTGCGGCTTGGGGACGAAACCGCCGATGGAGACCGTGCAGCGGACGTCGCGCGACCCGGTGGCCTCGCGGCCCGCCTTGATGACCTTCTTGGCCAGGTCGGCGATGCCCTGGACGTCGGCGTCCTCCTCGGTGGGCAGGCCGCACATGAAGTAGAGCTTCACCTGCCGCCAGCCCTGGGTGTACGCGGTGGTGACCGTCCTGATCAGGTCTTCCTCGGTGACCATCTTGTTGATCACCTTGCGCATCCGCTCGGAACCGCCCTCGGGAGCGAACGTCAGGCCCGAGCGGCGGCCGTTGCGGGAGAACTCGTTGGCCAGGTCGATGTTGAAGGCGTCGACCCGGGTCGAGGGCAGCGACAGGGAGGTGTTGGTGCCCTCGTAGCGGTCGGCCAGCCCCTTGGCGACCTCGCCGATCTCGGAGTGGTCGGCCGAGGAGAGCGACAGCAGGCCGACCTCGTTGAAGCCGGACGCCTTGACGCCCGCCTCGACCATGTCGCCGATCGTGGTGATCGAGCGCTCGCGCACCGGACGGGTGATCATGCCGGCCTGGCAGAACCGGCACCCCCGGGTGCACCCGCGGAAGATCTCCACGCTGAACCGCTCGTGCACGGTCTCGGCCAGCGGGACCAGCGGCTTCTTGGGGTAGGGCCACTCGTCCAGGTCCATCACGGTGTGCTTGTGGATCCGCCACGGCACGCCCGACCTGTTGGGCGCGACGCGCTGGATCCGGCCGTCGGCGTGGTAGTCGACGTCGTAGAACTTCGGCACGTAGACCCCGCCGGACTCGGCCAGCCGCATCAGCAGCCCGTCGCGCCCGCCGGGCCTGCCCTCGGCCTTCCACTCGCGGATGACCTCGGTGATCGCGATGGCGATCTGCTCCCCGTCGCCCAGCACGGCGGCGTCGAGGAAGTCGGCGATCGGCTCGGGGTTGAACGCCGCGTGACCGCCGGCCAGCACGATCGGGTCGTCCTCGCCCCGGTCGGCCGCCTCCAGCGGGATGCCCGCCAGATCCAGCGCGGTCAGCATGTTGGTGTAGCCGAGCTCGGTCGAGAAGGAGAGCCCGAGCACGTCGAACGCCCGTACGGGCCGGTGCGCGTCGACCGTGAACTGGGGCACGCCCTCGGATCGCATGAGCGCCTCGAGGTCGGGCCAGACCGCGTAGGTCCGCTCGGCCAGCGTCTCCGGCAGCTCGTTGAGGATCTCGTAGAGAATCTGGACGCCCTGGTTGGGCAGCCCGACCTCGTAGGCGTCCGGATACATCAGCGCCCAGCGGACCGTGGCCTCGTCCCAGTCCTTGACGGTCGAGTTGAGCTCACCTCCGACATACTGGATCGGCTTCTGCACCCTGGGCAGGAGCGCTTCCAGGCGGGGAAACAGCGACTCGACAGACATGCCACCAAGAATATCCGCCTGGAGAGGGTGCCACAGGCGGTCGTCGCCCGCTCACGGCGAGCCGGGCCGGTGACGCGGCTCCTCACGGGCGGTGCGAACGCGCAACAGGCGCGGAAACAGTCACCGCAGCGGCTGCCTGCGCATGTGGATCGCCTGGAGCAGGCCGAAGGCGATCATGTTGGCGAAGGTGGCTGTGCCGCCGTAGGAGACGAACGGCAGGGGAAGGCCGGTGATCGGCATGATCCCGATGGTCATCCCGATGTTGACGAACGACTGGAAGGCCAGCCAGCACACGATCGAACCGGCCATCAGCGCGCCGAACCGGTCGTCACACTCGCGCGCGATCCGCGCCCCGCGCACCAGGATCACCCCGAGCAGCGCCACCACGGTGACCGAGCCGAGGAAACCGAACTCCTCCCCCGCCACCGTGAAGATGAAGTCGGTGTGCTGCTCGGGCACGAAACGGCCGGTGGTCTGGCCACCCCCGAAGAGCCCCTTGCCGAACACCTCCCCCGACCCGATCGCGATCAGCGACTGGGTGCTGTTGTAGCCGACGCCGCGCGGATCGCTGGCCGGGTTGAGGAACGCGGTGAACCTGGCGATCTGGTACGGCTCCAGGACGTCGAGGAACCAAACGGCCACCCCCGCGCCGATCACGCTGAGGGTGAGCCCGGCGATCCAGCGCTTGCGGACCCCCGCCACGACGATCGTGCCGGCGGTGATCACCCCGATGACCATCGTGGTGCCCAGGTCGGGCTGGAGCATCACCAGGCCCATGGTGAACATGGACACCACCAGCGCGATCACGACGTCGAAGCCGCGCGGCCGGTCGGTGCCCCTGACGGGCTGGGCCAGCAGCATGGCGAGCATCAGCACCAGGCCGAGCTTGGCGAACTCCGACGGCTGGAACGCGAAACCGCCGCCCAGCATGATCCACGAGTGGGCGCCGTTCACGGTGCTGCCGAGCGGCGTGATCACCAGGATCAGCCCGACCAGCGTCGCGCCGTAGATCAGCGGCGCGAAGACCCGCAGCGCACGGTGGTCCACCATCGCGGCCGTACCGGCCAGCACCGCACCGATGACGAGGTTGAGGATGTGCTTCTTGACCAGTCCCGTGGAGCCGGCCGCCCACGTCCTGGTCGACGACCAGACCAGCATCGTGCCGATCACCGCCAGCGCGGCGACGGCGACCAGCATCAGCCCGTCCATCCGGCCCACCGTGGAGGCGGCCGCCACCGTCCGGCCGGCCAGGGACGCCCTCGGTGGCGCGGCCGCCCGGTTCACGCCGCCTCCCCGGCGGACGTCACCGCCGACGCCGTCGCGACGGTCACCACCGGCACCCTCGCCGGCCCCGCCGCGGCGGACACCGCGACGGGCACACCCGCGGACACCCGCGCGAACGTGCCCTCCGGCACGGTCACCGTCATCACCGCCACCGGCGTCGTCGAGGTCGTCATCGCGACACCGTCCCGTCCTTGGCGATCACCGGGAGCGCCCTCGCCGGGCGCCCGCCCGGCAGCGCCGAGGAGGACGGCTTCCCGTCGGGCTTGAAGCCGTAGATGCCCTCGTAGATCTTCCGTACCGCCGGAGCCGCGGTCTGACCGCCCATCCCGCCCTGGGACACCATGGCGACGATCACGAACCTCGGCTTGTCCGCCGGGGCGAACGAGGCGAACCAGGACGTGTCGGCCTTGCCGTAGACCTCGGCGGTGCCGGTCTTCCCACCGATCTTGACCTTGTCCATGGGAAACCCCGCGAAGGCCCCGGCCGCGGTGCCGTCGGAGGCGACCTCGCTCAGCGCGCCCTTGATGTAGGCCCGCTCCTCCCGCGTGATCGGCAGCCTGCCCACCACCGGCACCTTGATCTCCTTGACCTTGGTGCCGTCGGGACGCACCAGCGCCCAGCCCACCCGGGGGCTGCGCAGCTTGCCGTCCCCGACCAGCGCCGCGTAGGCCGCCGCCAGCTGCAGCGGCGTCACCAGCACGTCGCCCTGCCCGATGGAGAAGTTGGCGGCGTCACCCGGCCGCCACTGGAATCCCTCCAGGCAGTTCTCGTACGCCAGCCGCTTGAGGAACGCGGCCCTGCTGGGACTGCTCTTGGCCACCTCCGGATAGCCGGTCTTGGACCGTTTGCAGTTGTCCTCCTTGGTCACCGCCCAGAGCGCCTTCTTCCACGCCCGGTCGGGGATCCTGCCCGGTGACTCGCCCGGCAGGTCGATGCCCGTGGGACGGCCGAACCCGTAGGCGCGCGCCATGTTCGCCATCGGCTCCTTGGGCCTCCCCTTGGGGTTGAGCCCGCCGTCACGCAGCCACTGCTCGTACGCCGCCCGGTAGAAGATCGTGTCGCACGACTTCACCAGCGCCATGTGCAGGTTGAGGACGCCCAGCCCGATGCCGCGGAAGTTGTTGAACGGCCGGTCGCCCACCATGAAGGACCCCGGGCAGTCGTACTTGCCGTGCAGCGGGTAGCCGTCCTTGAGCATCGCCGACACCGACGACACCTTAAACGTCGAACCGGGCGCGAACTCGCCCTTGATCGCCCTCGACACCAGCGGCTTGCCGGTCTTGCCGGACAGCAGGCGCTGGTACTCCGTCTCGGAGATGCCCCCGCTCCAGACCGCCGGATCGTACGTCGGCGCGCTGGCCAGCGCGATCACCCGGCTGGTCCTCGCGTCCAGCACCACCGCCGCCGCCCCGTCGGCCTTGGGCGCGCCCTTCATCGCCTCGGCCAGGGCCTTCTCCGCCAAGGTCTGCACCCTGGCGTCGATGCTGGTGATGAGCGTGTCACCCGGGATCGGCGGCACGTGCCGCTCCACCCCGATGACCTTGCCGAGCCGGTCGACCTGCACCCGCCGCATCCCCGGCGTCCCCCGCAGCGGCACGTCGTAGACCGACTCCAGGCCGTCCCTGCCCACCAGGTCGACGCCGGAGAACGCCGCCCTGAGCCCGTCGCGCCTGTCCAGCTCCTCCTGCGTGATCGGCTGCAGGTAGCCGAGCGCCTGCGCGCCCGCGCCCTTGCGCGGATACTCCCGCACCGCCTGCACCTCGGCCGTGACCCCGGGGAACTCCTCCTGCCGCTCCAGGATCTGCAGGGCCTCGCGCGTGGTGACGTCGACGTCGATGGGGATCGGCTGGTACGGGGACCCCGGCCAGCAGGGGCGGGCGATCCCGGGGCCGCACGCCCTGATCCGCTCCCGCAACTCGGTGGGACGGCGGCCGAGCACGCCGGCCAGCCTCTGGAGCACCTCCTCGCCGTTGCCCGCCATCCGGTTCAAGCGCGTACGGTCGACCGAGACCACCAGCGTGGTCCGGTTGCGCACCAGCGGACGGCCCGTCGCATCGAGGATCTGCCCGCGCACCGCGGGAACGACGACGTCACGCGTGCGCGTCTCGGTCGCGGCCTTCACGTACTCCGTACCGCGCACCACCTGCACCTGCCAGAGCCGTACGGCGAGCAGCGCCAGCATCGACACCACCAGCACCTGCACCACGACCAGCCGCCCCCGCATCAGGCCCATGCCCCATCCTCCCCGCGCACCCGGCCGGAACCCCCGACCCACGAACCGCCCGGCCCCCCGCTCCCCTCGCGGCGAGACCCGCCGCGACCCCACGGCGTACGAGGCCGCGTACGTGGCCTCATAGGCGACTCCGCATGACGTGCCGGGGCACCCGGACAGGGCGCGACTCCGGCCCTCGGACGAGCCTTCGCGCCATCCACACCACGGGGGGCGCGGCGAGCAGGTTGTAGGCCATCGCCTGCGGCAGCACCGTCGTCAGCATGGAGACCCCGGCCCGCGGATCCCCCACCAGGGCCCCGGTCACCAGGGCGACCACGGGACCGGCGACCGCGCAGGTCATCGCCGTGAGCGGCTCCGCGCCCGGCCGGCTCTCCACCGCGCGTCCCGCCATGAAACCCATGAGGCAGAGCACGAGCGCGTTGTGCCCGAGCAGGTGCGCCGCCGGCGGCAGCAGGTCGCTGACAAGCCCGGCGGCGAAGCCCGTGACCGCCCCCGCGGCTGCCCCGCGCGCCAGCGCGTACCCCACCACGGCGAGCAGCACCAGATCCGGCGCGGCATGCCCGGGCAGCGGCAGCCTGTTGACGACGGTCACCTGAACGATCATGATCCCCAGGAGCAGCAGCCCGAAGGCCGCGTTGCGGCCCATCCCGTCAGGCCCCCTCTCGCCGGCCGCGAGGAGCCTCCGCCTCACGCGGGCCGGAGTCGGGCGGACGTGGCGTGGACCGCTCCGGCGTCGAAGCCTTCTTCTCGCGCGGACCGGGCGGGAGCACCGTGTCACGCGGGTCGCGGTGCGGCGCCCGTACCACCACGCCGACCACGTCCAGCGCGGTGAGATCGGCGGACGGCCGCGCGTACGCGATGCGGGTCAGCTCACCCGGCGTGGCCTCCACCCGCTCCACCACCCCGATCGGCACCCCCGCCACGTACGGCGCGCCACGCTGGGAGCCGAAACTCACGATGCGGTGGCCCGGGGTGATCGGCGCGGTCGAGTCGAGCAACCGGAACCGGACGAGGCGGCCGTGCTCCCCCACGCCGTGCACCACCCCGATCTCGTTGCTGCCCTCCAGCCGGGCCCCGGCCGCCGAGGCGGGGTCGCTGAGCAGGACCACCGTCGAGGTGGACGGGCCCACCTGGACCACCCTGCCGACCAGGCCGTCGGCGTTCAGCACGGTCATCTCCGGACGCACCCCGTCGGCGCGTCCCACGTCGAGTTCGACGGCGTCCTCGAAACCGGGGGCGCCGCGCCGGGCGATCACCTGGGTGGGCAGGATCCGGTATCCGCCGGTCCCCGCGACACCGAGCAGCCTGCGAAGCTCCCGGGATCGCCCCCGATCGAGGCTCTGCGCCGCCAGGTCGTGCCTGAGCCGCTGGTTCTCCGCACGCAGCCGCTCGATGCGGGCGCGCGCCGAGGGAGCCCCGGCCATCGTCTCGAAGAACTCGCCGACCGGTCGCACCAGCCCCGCCCCCGCGCTCTCCGCGGCGCCGAACAGCGTCGTGCCGGCCGTCCTGAGCGGGCCGAACGGTGACTCCGTGACCGAACGGTGGTCGATGGTCACGAGCACGAGCGCGGCGGCCAGCAGCAGCCCCAGGTTGACCCGTGCCCGTCGGGTGTCCTTCATCAGTGCCGCGGCTCGGGAACCAGGACCTGCTGCAAGGCGTCGAAGTCCTCGACGCACTTGCCCGAGCCGAGCGCGACGGAGTCGAGGGCGTTGTCGACGAGGTGGATCGGCATGCCGGTCTCGGCCTTCAGCCGCTCGTCCATGCCCTTGAGGAGCGCCCCGCCCCCGGTGAGGGCGATCCCGCGGTCCATCAGGTCTCCGGAAAGCTCCGGCGGGCACTTGTCGAGGGTGGTCTTGACCGCGTCGACGATCACGTTCAACGGCTCCTCGATGGCCTTGCGGATCCCCGCGGCCGACACCACGATCGTCTTGGGCAGGCCGCTGACCAGGTCACGGCCCCGGATCTCGGCATGGCTCTCCTCGGGGAGCATGCACGCGGAGCCGATGGCCATCTTGATCTCCTCGGCGGTGCGCTCGCCGAGCATGAGCGAGTGTTCCTTCTTGGCGAAGGCGATGATCGCCTGGTCCATCTCGTCGCCGCCCACCCTGATCGACTGGCTGGTGACCACGCCGCCCATCGAGATGATCGCCACCTCGGTGGTGCCACCGCCTATGTCGATCACCATGTTGCCGGTGGGCTCGTGCACCGGAAGCCCGGCGCCGATCGCGGCGGCCATGGGCTCCTCGACGATGTAGACCCTGCGCGCGCCCGCCTGGTAACCGGCCTCCTTGACCGCCCGCTGCTCGACCCCGGTGATCCCGCTCGGCACGGCGATGATGATGCGCGGCTTGGCGAAGTGGCGGCGCTTGTGCACCCGCTGGATGAAATAGCGCAGCATGCGCTCGGTGACGTCGAAGTCGGCGATGACGCCGTCCTTGAGCGGGCGGATGGCCACGATGTTGCCGGGAGTACGGCCTATCATCCGCTTGGCCTCGATACCAACAGCCACGATCTTCCCCGTCGCGGTGTTGATCGCTACGACGGACGGCTCGTTGAGCACGATCCCGCGACCCCGTACGTACACGAGAGTGTTCGCGGTGCCGAGGTCGACCGCCATGTCGCGGCCCAGAAAAGCAAGATTGCTGCCCATGAGGAAGGCCGGCCTCCTTCCGTCAGGTCGTCGGCGAAAACTACGGAACGCACTCGAATCGTAACGTGACGTACCCACCATTGAGCGCAATGAGGCGGCCTGCCGCAGCAAAATCTTGGGTTGGCCGAATACACCGGGCCCCGCCGTCCACAAGGACGGCGGGGCCCGGCAAACGCGGCGAAAGCGTGCGTTTAGAAGCGGTCCGGGAAGAAGATCTTGATCTCCCTTGCGGCGGACTCGGGAGAGTCGGAGCCGTGGACGACGTTCTCGCCGATCTCCAGGGCGTGGTCGCCGCGGATGGTGCCGGGCGCGGACTTGACGGGATCGGTGAGGCCGGCGAGACCGCGGAAGGCCTCGATGGCGCGCGGCCCCTCGAGCACCAGCGCGACCAGCGGGCCGGAGGTGATGAACTCCACCAGCTCGCCGAAGAACGGCCGCTCGGAGTGCTCGGCGTAGTGCACCTTGGCGGTGTCGACGTCCAGGGTGCGCAGCTCCAGCGCCACGACCTTCAGACCCTTGCGCTCGACACGGGCGATCACATCGCCGATGAGACCACGTGCCACACCGTCGGGCTTGATCAGGACAAGGGTGCGCTCGGACACTGAAGTTCTCCTTTGAACACGTATGGGTCGCGGACTGCGGTAATCGCGCGAAGTTTACCGTCCTTCGCGCGATTCCCCGTGGTCGGCGAGGTCACTGGAGGGCGGGCCCGTTCCCCGGGCCGTCCTCGGGCGAGGGCGCGGGCGGTGGCACCACCACGGGCGGCGCGACGACCTTCTCCTGCTCGGTCTCCGTCTCCGGCTCGGGGTCGCGCTCGGGGACGCGGTCGGGCTCGTGCCGGGGCCTGGGCCTGCCGCCCTTGCCCGCCCCGTGCCCGCCCCCGCCGACGGCCATGGACCCGCTCATGGATTCGGTCGCCGCCATGGGCCCGGCCTCGGGATCCGGACGGACCTGCGGCTGCGGACCGGCCGCGGCCTCGGACCGCGGCCGCACCACCGCGTGTCTCACCTGCCCGGCCTGCCCGTCCCGTTCCGGCTGCCTGCTCTGCCCGGCCTGCTTGGACTGCCCGGCCTGCTTTGTGGATCCAGTCTGCTTGGGAGGAGCCTGCTTGGGAGGTCCTGACGCCGTCGCGGCCGGCCACGCGCCGCCGGCGAGATCGACCTCCCGCGCCGGGGAGGGCACCAGCCCGGAGGCGGAACCCGCGCCGGACGAGGTGCCGGACGTGCCGGCCAGGGTGTCCCGCGCATCTCTCACGTCCCTCGCGTCCCCCGTATCCCAGGTGCTCGCCGGGGTGCCGGGCCGGAGGCGTGCCAGGACGGCGCCGAGCACGATCACCACGAGCACCAGGCCGCCCCCGATCAGCGCCCACAGATGCAGGGCGTCCACGAACCCGTCGACCAGAGCCTGCGGGGTCGTGGCCTCCTCCAGGCGGGTGACCTGGACGCCGCTGCCCAGCAGGAAGCCCACGAGCACCGCGGGGAAGAACAACGACAGTGCCAGGAGCGCGGCCCCCTCGCCGCAGGAGCGCAGCGCGCCGGTGAGCGCCACCGAGGCACCGCCCGCCAGCAGCGCGAACGGAAGGATCAGCGGGAGCCCGCCCGGGGCGGGAAGGAACAGCCGCACGGCGCACAGCCCCGCGACCAGCACCACGAGCCCGCCCGCGGTGACCATGGGCATGGCCAGGTGACCCAGCCGGTTCGCCAGCGTGGCGGACAGGAGACCCACCAGCGCGGCGATCGCGAAGGCCGGCCACAGGCCGGACAGGCCGGGGCCTCCCAGCCCGCCGAGCTCGACGTAGGTGATCTGGGCGGCGGTCGGCAGGGCGACGACGCCGACCGCGACCATCACGTAGGCCGGCGCCCGGCCGACGGCGCCCTTCGAGGCGCCGGAGGAGGCCAGGGCCAGCAGGACGACGACGGACACCAGCGCCGCTCGGATCACCAGGCTCGGAGACCAGTCGAACGTGCTGCCCAGGGCGAGGGCCGCGACGCCCGCGGCGGGCACCACCACCCACAGCGTGCGCCCGCGTTCCGCGACGGCCCGCACGGGAGCGGCGCTCTCGCCTTCCCTCAGCCACAGCACCAGGTAGAGCGCGGCGAGCACGAGCGCGACCCCGGTGAGCATCGGGTACGGCTGGAGGGTGACCCGCCAGGAGTCGACCTGGTCGAGGGGCCACAGGGCGAGCGCCTGGGCGGCCAGGAGGCTTGTCGTCAACGCGGCCGCCCACACGGCCCTCAGGAGCACCGAACGCCCCCACACGGCCATCAAGGTGGCCGGGACCAGCAGGCCCGCACCGATCCCGTGCAGGACCCGCAGGACCCCCACCAGCGCCGTGGACCCGGCGTACCCACCGGCCGCGTCGGCGAAGGCGAGCAGGGTCAGCCCCGCGACCATCATCGGGGCCGCCCTCATCCGGTGCGCGGCCACCGCCGCCACCGGCACGGTCAGGACCATCGCGGGTAGCGCCAGCCCGTGCGCCCTGATCATCGCTATCTGCGAGATGTCCGGCGGCAGGAGGGCGGCGACCACCGAGATGGTGTTGGGGATGGCGACGATCGCCAGCGGCAGCACTACCGCGACGAGCAGTCCGAGGACGACGTCGAGCATCAGGGAGACACGGAGTGCGCGCACCAGGCCCGTGGGCCCGGTGGACACCGCCCGAGTCGGCTGGATGGGAGGGACGGCCATGTTGGCCGACTTTAGCGAGAAGTCACGCCCTCGACACGGCGAGCGACGAATATCGCCGTGATCCACAGCGCGGCGAAGATCGCTCCGAGGAAGAACATGGTCGGGACCATGAGGCCGGACGCGATGGCGAGCACCTGGATCACGCTTCCCGCGACATAGGCGAAAGGCCGTTTGAGCAGGCCAATCACCACCACGCAAAGGAGCGCCAGGCCAAGGCCGACGGTGGCCGCGACGGCCGGTTCGATCCCCTGCGTGTTGATGGCGACCGGCGTGAACAGGCCGACGACTATCGCCTCCATGCCGAGCACGCTGGCGCAGAGACGCCTCATCCCCGGAGTGACCGTGATCATTTTCCGCTCCTCCAGAGTCGCCTCGGCCATGTCCCGCCCGCCGCGTTCACCGTGTCCGGCCGGCTCGTCCCGCTGTGTCGCCCCACTGCGCTTCGTTCTCTCACCGCGTCGTGCCCGCCCGGCGCGTTCCGCCCGGGCACCGCGTCTCGTCGCTCATCCCGCCCCGGCCGCTCACCGTGCCTCGTCCGCCTTGAGCAGGAGCCGCGCGTCACCCGCGGTCACCACCGACCCGGTGATCAGCACCCCCGCCCCGCTGAACTCGCCCATGGCGTCGGCCAGGCCGATCGCCCGATCGATCGCACTGTCCAGCCGCTCGACCTGGTACACCCGGTCAAGACCGAAGATCTCCTCGGCCAGCGCGGCGAGATCGTCCACGTCCATGGACCTCGGCGAGGAGTTCCTGGTCACCACGATCTCGTCCATCATCGGTTCCAGCAGTTCCAGGATGCCCTGGACGTCCTTGTCCTCGAACACCGCCACCACGCCGATGAGCTTCGCGAAGTCGAAGGACTCCTGTACGGCCTCCAGGCTGGCCCGCATCCCCGCCGGGTTGTGCGCGGCGTCGACGACCACCGTGGGCCCCCGGCGAACCACCTCGAGCCTGCCGGGCGAACGCACCTGCAGGAACGCCTGCCGCACCAGCTCCGCGTCGAGAGGCTCGTCCCCGCCGGTCAGCGCCTCCACCGCGGCCAGCGCGCAGGCGGCGTTGCTCGCCTGATGGGCACCGTACAGGGAGAGCAGAATGTCCTCGTACGTTCCCTTGAGCCCCTTGAGCCGGAGCAGTTGCCCACCGATGGCGAGCTCCCTGCTCAGCACGCCGAACTCCAGTCCCTCACGTGCCACGGTGGCACCGGTGTCGGCCGCCTGCCTCATCAGCACCGAGGCCGCGGGAAGCTCCTGTTGCGCCAGCACCGCGGTCGCACCGGGTTTGATGATGCCGGCCTTCTCCCCGGCGATCGTCTCGACGTCGGGCCCGAGGTAGTCGACGTGGTCGAGGGAGATGGGCGTGATGACCGCCACGGTGCCGTCGGCGACGTTGGTGGCATCGGTGATGCCCCCCATTCCCGTCTCGATGACCGCGACGTCCACCGGAGCGTCGGCGAAGGCGGCGAACGCCATCGCGGTGAGGGTCTCGAAGAAGGAGAGCCGCCGCCCCTGGGCGTCCACCATCTCCAGGTAAGGCGCGATGTCCTCGTACACCTCGACGAAACGCTCCTCGCTGAGCGGGGCACCGTCCACGCTGATGCGCTCGCGCATGGAAACGAGGTGAGGGCTGGTGAAGCGGCCGACCCGCAGGTTGCGCTCGCGCAGGAGTGCTTCGATCATCCGGGTCGTGCTCGACTTGCCGTTCGTGCCGGCCACGTGCACCACGGGGTAGGAGTGCTGCGGAGAGCCGAGCAGATCCACGAGCGCGGCGATCCTGTCAAGGCTGGGCTCGAAGTTCCACTCGACGCCACGCTGCATGATCGCTTGTTCAACCGCTCGATAGTCCACGTCTCCAGCCTACTGACGTCTTGGGCGGGTTCCGGACAGGGCTGTAAAGGCTGGTGCAACGCGGACCCCGTGCCGCATAAAACTCCACAGGCCGAGAAGTCAACGCCTTGGGTGAGCCTCTTGGCAGTGCCTTGGGTGAGCCTCTTGGCAATCAAGGAACCTCGGAGAAAAGCGAGAGGCCTCGAGACTCTCTCCCGATGGGGTTTCCCGTTGGCAAGGCCCC
>NZ_JBFAAE010000058.1:0-59703 GCF_040639575.1 Streptosporangium sp. NPDC023825
TTGTGTGTGTTGTTCTCCCCTCCCGCGCCCGGCGCGCGGGGCGGGGGGGGGGGGCCCGGGCGGGCGCGCCGGCGCCCCCCCCCCCCCCCCGCCGCCGGGACACCGGTTTCGAGCACATCGACTCGCTGTTCGGCGACAACGTGATCGACTGCCCGCTTCTGGTCGCGTTATTGGCGGGAGAGCGCGCGAGTGAGGCCGGCCAGGATGGTCGTTGCGAGGATCCACCCTGCGGTGATCATCGCCGCGGCGAGCCACTGTTGTGCGCCGCGCGGGCCGAAGGCGCTCTCCTGTCCGAAGCTGATGATCGGGAGGAGCAGGTCCAGGGTGTAGAGGAAGGCGCTGAAGGGGGGAGCCTCGCCCGGCTTGAAGGCCGGTGGCTGGTGGGCGGTGAAGACGACCGTGCCGGCAAGGAGAAGGGCTGCGAGCCAGAGCGCAGCGCGGAAGGGCCGGTAGCCGTACCCGACGGTCCAGTCCTGCGCATATCCCCACATCCGTGCCCCGAGCCGCTGCCCCGAGCGGCGGCGACGCTGTTTGGCCAGCAGCACGTCCCGAGCAGCCTCATCGTGGCCCTGCCGGCGGTAGACGGCGGCCAATTGCTCATAGGGTTGAGGTTGGTAATCTTCCCTGGCCAGCCAGTCAAGTCGCTCCTTGACAGGCAGGGGAGCCTCCAGGCTGTCATAGGTGAAGCCGTTCATCAGGACGTGAGCAGGCCACCGGCTGGGAGCGTCATCGAGTACGCCGACCCGGCTGTGGCGAAGGTCGACGGCCCGCAGCAGTTCCGTCCGGGGCCCGATCTTCAGCGAAGCCGCTTCTACACCACGAAGGTGAAGGTCACCGTCGATGGTGGTCTCCGCAAGGCACAGTGTGGCGGCGATCCGGGAGTTCCTGATCGAGACGTCTCCCGTGGCCGCGAAGCCTTCGCAGCAGTCGATGCCCCCGCCCGCGGTCACCTCCCACAGGGACAGAACCCGCCCGCCGGGATTACCGAGGGTGGCACCGTGAAACTCCAAGCTGCCCTCGATCCGGGCGTTGACGAGCACGATCTCCCCGTCGGCACGGAAGCCTTCGCTGCAGCTGAGCCTGCCGGTGACCCCCAGCCGGCGCAGGGAAAGCGCCGTCGCACCCGGGTTGGACAACCTCCCGCCGTCGAGGTTGACCGATCCGCGGACCTGGGTGGAGTCCAGGAAGACCTCTCCGTTCGCCACGAAACCTGGTGTGAGCCGCAGTCCGCTGCCGATCTCCATCAGCGGCGCGTTCAGCGCGCGTCCTCCCGGATTGGCGAGGCTCGCCTGCGCGAAACGGAGCGAACCGGCCACGCGGGCTCCGCGCAGAAGGACCTCACCTTCGGCCGAGAAGCCGTCATCGATACGCAGCCCGCCCTCGACACCGAGTCTCTCCGCGTTCAGGGCGATGCCGTCCGGGTTGGACAGCCGGGCTCCGCTGAAGAGGCACCGGCGCCCTATCCGGGCGTCCTGCACGCTCAGCTCCCCCCAGGAGCGGAAACCGCGGGCACACGACAACCCGCCGTCGATGACGACCCCCTCGGCGGTGAGGCTGAAGCCGCCTGACCGCCCGACCCGTGCGCCGTCGAGGGTCATCGTCCCGCCGATCCTGGCGCCGACAACGCGTAACTCACCGTCGATGACGGCGTTCGCGCACAGAAGATCACGGTCGACGATCAGGCCGTCGGCATGGACGGCCTGAAGCGCGTGGATCGCTGCGCCGCCGAGATTCAGCGTCCCGGACACGTGGGCCCCGGCGAGCTGGATCGGGCCGGCCATCTCGCAGCCTTCCAGGCGCAGTGCCCCGCCGATCACAGCGTCTACGGCCTGCAGTCCGGGTGCCCGGGAGGCCGCGAGGTCCACCAGGCCGGTGCGGGCTCCGGTGAAGACCGGCGTTTCCTCGAACTCGCACTTGGTCAAGATCAGAGGGTGTTGCACCTCGGCGTACGACAGGTCCAATCGGCCGGTGATCCGGGCGCCGGACAGGTGCATGCCGGGCGTCTGCCCTGCAAGGCCTTCCCGGGCGCCGAGCAGCATCCTTGCGATGATCGCGGCCCGGACGGGGGTGCCGGGAAGATCCACAGGACGCGCTGCGGGAAACGCCTCCCAGAGGGCGAGTTCCGGCTCGGACAGATCCTCGATGATCACAGGGCACTCCTGGAAGGTCGTACGCGCGTCGTCAAGGAGAGCCTCCAAGGTCACCACCGGTCTTAGCAACCTTCATGTTTCATGCCCGGTCCATCCCTTGGACCGCAAAGGGCGCGATCCCGGTCAGCGGCGGCAGGGCCAGGCCGGCCGCGCCGGACATCGAGGCCGGCCGGGAGGTCTGCCAGACCCGAAACCAGTGAGCCGGAGCCCCGCCGCCGGCCGAGCGGCGCGACCTCCGTCGCGTGCTCGGCCATGGTGTTCGGTAGCGAGCGTCGCGTGTTCGGCCATGGGTTCAGTAGCGAGCGCTGCCGGCCCGCAGGAGCGGGGACACCGCCGACGGGAACCCGTCCACGGTGGCTCCGGCGAACTGCAGCATGCGGCCCAGGTGCCTGTTGTTCTCGGCGGGGAAGTTCAGCGTGGGAGTGGACACGTCGTCGAGCGTGGCGCGCTGGGTTTCGGTGAGGGTGAGGTTCAGGGCACGCAGGTTGACCTCGAACTGGTCCATGCGGCGTGCGCCGACCAGGGTGGAGGTGATCCCGGGACGGTCCCGCACCCAGGCCAGTGCCACCTGGGCGGGACTGGCGCCCACGTCGGCGGCGACGTCGTTGAGCGCGTCGATCACGACGTAATCGGCTTCGCCCGGGGCGCCCACCAGCTGCGTGCGAGCGGTGTCCACCGGACCGGTGCCGGCGCTGGAGTACTTGCCGGACAGGAACCCGCTCTTCAGCGGCCCCCACGCCATCACGCCCATTCCCAGGGCCTGGGCCATGGGGATCAGCTCTCCTTCCGAGGTCCGCTCAAGCAGGGAGTACTCCAGCTGCAGGGCGATGATCGGAGCCCAGCCGCGCAGGCGCGCGATGGTGGCCGCCTCGGCCGTCGCCCAGGCCGGCACGTCGGAGAATCCGACGTAGCGGACCTTGCCGTCGCCGATCAGGTGGTCCAGCGCGCGGAGGGTCTCCTCGGCCGGCGTGGACGGGTCGAAGTTGTGCAGCCAGTAGACGTCGACGTAGTCGGTCCGCAGGCGCCGTAGCGAGTTCTCCAGCTGTTGCACGATCGACTTACGGCCGGCTCCGCCGCCGTTGGGGTCGTTCTCGTACAGGTTGCCGAAGAACTTCGTGCCGATCACCACTCGATCGCGTAGTGCGGGCCGGCCGGCGAAGTAGTCGCCGATGATCTTTTCGGAGTGGCCGTTGGTGTAGATGTTGGCCGTGTCGATCGAGTTGCCGCCCTCGCCCAGATAGGCCGCGAGGATGTTCTTGGACTCCTCTGGGCTGCAGCCCCAACCGTGATCCTCACCGAAGGTCATCGTGCCGAGCGTGAACGGGCTGACCCGCAGACCCGAGCGGCCGAGCGTGACGTAGGAATCGAGCGACATCCTGTGACTCCGAGCTGATAGGGGTGGGGACGGCATGGACGCCGTCTCCCCGTGTTCCCCCATTCGAGCGCGAAACGCCGCGATCGCCTAGAACGATGCGCGCGCAGCGTTGCACGATCCGCTCAACCTTGCCCGGATCATCTTGGTCTTGCGCATATCTCCGTGGTCCACTGGTGTGGTGCGTCACCTGGAGGAACTTCGCGACCGGATCGCGCGACTGGCCGCGGGCGGCCCACGCCCGCTGGGGATCGAGGGAATCACGGTGTTCTCGACCGGGCACGTGACCGAACCGCTGGGCACGGTCACCACGCCCATGTTCGCCCTGGTCGCCCAGGGAGCGAAGCGCTCCGTCCTCAACGACCGCGTCTTCGACTACCGCGCGGGCCAGTATCTCGTCGTGACGGTCGACCTTCCCCTGACCTCGCAGATCACGCGTGCCACGCCCTCCGAGCCGTTCCTCGGGTTCGGACTCCCGCTGCGGCCCGCGATCATCGCGCAACTGCTGCTGGAGGCCGGCCCCTCCGTCGTTCGCTCCCGTCGTCCGTCCGACGAGGGGCCGGGCATCGCGACCAGTGATGCCGACGACAGGCTGCTCGACGCCGTCGTCCGGCTGCTGCGCCTGCTGGACGAGCCACCTGACATCCCGATACTGGCCCCCGGCGTCCGACGCGAGATCCACTGGCGGCTGCTGAACGGGTCCCAGGCGGACCTGGTCAGGCAGATCGGCCTGGCCGACAGCCGCATGACCCTCGTCGCCCGTGCGATCGGGTGGATCAGGGCCCGCTACGACGAGGTGATCCGCATCGACGACCTCGCCGGCGAGGTCGGGGTGAGCGTCTCCTCGCTCAACCGGCACTTCCGTGCGGTGACCGCCATGAGCCCACTTCAGTATCAGAAACAACTCCGGCTCCAAAGGGCCCGCCTGCAACTCATCGCGGCGCCGCACGACGTGGCCGCGATCGGGTACGCCGTCGGATACGACAGCCCGTCGCAGTTCAGCCGCGAGTACCGGCGCATGTTCGGAGTCCCGCCGGGCCAGGACGCGGCGCGCCTCCAGAACGCGGCGATCGTCCGGGAGTAGACGGCCGGTCGCGCCGCCTTCCGCTGCCGGGACCTCATTCCCGTCCCTCACCTCCGGGGCCGGGGGGAGTCCGGCCGGGTGGCCCTGCCGGTACCTGTCTTCTCAGGGCCTGTTCGAGCCTCGTGGACGGACCTCGGAGGTGGTGTGCTGGATGGACGGCCCGGCTGGCCGCACCGCAGGCGAACCCTGAAATCCGTGGTCTTCCTCATCCTGCGGGACCGCTCCGGCCTGGTCCAGGCCGTGGTCACCGAGCCCGAGGCCATGGCCGCGGCCGGCGGCCATCCCGAAGAGACCGTCCTGCAGATCACCGGGACCGTGACCGCCAACCCCCAGGCTCCCGGCGGAGCCGAGGTGACCTCCCCGGAGGTGACCGCCCTGTCGGGACCGGCCGCCGCCCCGCCGTTCGACCTCTACCGCCCCGCGGTACCGGCCACCCTGCCGACCATCCTCGACCATGCCCCGGTCGCCCTGCGCCATCCGCTGCTGCGGGCGCCCCACGCCATCTCCGCGGTCTCGGTGGCGGGTTTCCGCACGACGCTGGACGCGCTCGGCTTCACCGAGATCCACACACCCAAGGTGGTGGCCTCGGCGACCGAGTCCGGTGCCGGCGTCTTCGGGATCGACTGGTTCGGCACCCGCGCCTACCTGGCCCAGTCGCCGCAGTTCTTCAAACAGGCCATGGTCGGCGTCTTCGAGCGCGTCTACGAGACCGGGCCGGTCTTCCGGGCCGAACCTCACGACACCGCGCGGCACCTGGCCCAGTACACCTCGCTGGACGCCGAACTCGGCTTCGTCACCGACCACCGGGAGGTGATGGCCGTGCTGCGCGAGGTGATCGCGGGCATGACGGCCGCCGTCGAGCAGCACGCCGGCGAGGCCTGCGCGCTGCTGGGCGTCGAGCTGCCCGACGTCCCGGAACGGATCCCGGAGATCCACTTCGCCCGGGCCCAGGAACTCCTGGCCGCCCACACCGGCGAGGACCCCAGGGGGGAGCCGGACCTCGCCCCGGCCCACGAACGCTGGCTGTCGCGGTGGGCGCTGCGCGAGCACGGCAGCGAGTTCCTGTTCGTCACCGGCTACCCGATGGCCAAACGTCCCTTCTACACCCACCCAGAGCCCGGCAGGCCGCAGTACTCCAACAGCTTCGACCTGCTCTTTCGCGGCTTGGAGCTCGTCACCGGCGGCCAGCGCCTGCACCGCCACGAGGACTATCTCGCGGCCCTGGCGGCCCGCGGGGAGTCGCCGGAGCCCTACGCCGGCTATCTCGCCGCCTTCCGGCACGGGATGCCCCCGCACGGTGGCTTCGCCCTCGGCCTGGAACGGTGGACCACCCGGCTGACGGGGGCCGACAACATCCGCCGCGCCACCCTGTTTCCCCGTGACCTCCACCGGCTGACCCCCTGACGCGTCCGGGTGCGGCCCGCCGGGACACCACCGGGACGGGCCGCACCCGGTCGTCAAGACAGCATGTCGCTCGCGTAGCGGGCGTACACGGCGGCGCAGCGGCGCATGGCGATCTCGTCGACGTACTCGTCGGGGCCGTGCGAGACGTCCAGGCGGCCCGCGCCGTAGCCGAAGGCGGGGATGCCGAGCTGCGCGTACCAGCGGGTCTCCAGGATGCCCGCGCACATCTCGAACCGGGCCGGCGCGCCCTGGACGTCGCCGACGACGCGGGCGAGCGCGACGGCCGCGGGATGGTCGCGCTCGGTGCCGGCGGAGGGCTGCAGCTGGGTCGTGCGGATCGACACGCCGGCGCCGATCTCGCGGGCGGCGTCCTCGACGAGGCCGGTCAGGCGCTTGAGCTCGCCCTCCAGGTCCTCTTCGGGGTTGTAGCGGCCGTCGACGGTGAAGAAGGCCGAGCCGGGCACGACGTTGAAGTTGGAGCCGCCGCCGGACAGGCCGCCGACGACGATCATGCTGCCGCGGGCGTCGCCGGGGCTCATCGGGAAGCCGGTGTGCCGCCCGGCCATCTCGGCGGCGTACCGCTCGACGGGGCGGGCGATGTGCAGCATCTGCTGGAAGGCGTTGACGCCGAGGTTCGCCTGCCCGACGTGGGCCTCGCGGCCCCTGATGTCCACGCGGACGGAGACGGCGCCGCGGGCGGCGTTCCAGATGGCGCCGCCGCTGGGTTCGGCGGTGACCATGGCCAGCGCGGCCGGCTCGATCAGCCCGGCGGCGCGCAGGTGCCCGGTGCCCACGACGCTGCCGGTCTCCTCGTCGCACACCAGGTGCACGACGATCCGCCCGTCGCCGAGCAGCCCCAGGTCCCTGGCGGCCGCGGCGCCGTAGAGCATGCTCACGATGCCGCCCTTCATGTCCGCCGCGCCCCGGCCGATGATCCTCCCGCCGCGGCGTACGGCCGTGAACTGCCCGCGACTCTGGGCGGGCACCACGTCGAAGTGGCCGTGGAAGTAGACGAGCCTGTCACCGTCGCCGGCGGTGCCGCGCACGACGCAGGGCTCTTCGAGCTCACCGGACGGGTCGACGAGATCGATGATCTCCGGGGACAGGCCGAGAGGGTCCATCGCCTCGCGCAGCACCCGCGCGCAGCGGCCCAGCGCGCGGCCGGGCGGGTTCTCGGAGTCGACGGCCACGAGACGTTCGAGAAGCAGCGCCATCTCCTCGGCCCGCTCGTCCAGCCAGGCTCCGACCTGCGCGGCGTGGTTCGCCATGGGGTTCTCACCTCTCGTCGGACGGTGTCACGGTGCGGCTCGCCCCCGGAGCCGGTACGGGTGTGCACAGCGGAAAGAAGGGCGTTCAGCCACCGAAATACAATTGACGTAATTATAGATTTAAAGCAGCCTCATATGGTTTCCGATTCTGGCTCTAAAATCGCAATATGAGCAATGAAAACGTACTGGATGCCATTGACCGCGAAATTTTGTTCCACCTCCGGCGGGACGGCCGGTTGACCAACGTCGAGCTCGCCAGGCGTGTGGGGCTCACCCCGCCCCCGTGCCTGCGCCGGGTGAAGCGACTGGAGGAGGCGGGCGTCATCACCGGTTACCGGGCGACGGTCGATCACGGGATCCTCGGCGGCGGGCTGGAGGTCATCGTCTCCATCGAGGTCGCCGTGAGCGATCTGAAGACCCTGGAGCAACTGGAGAGGACCATCGCCGCCTACGACGAGGTCGTCGAGTTCCGCCGCCTGTTCGCCACCCCCGACTACCACCTGCGCGTTCTCGTCGCCGACTACGCCGCCTACGAGGCGTTCCAGACCGGGAAGATCATCGGTATTCCCGGCGTGGCCCGGGTGATCTCCCAGCCGACCATGAAGAAGATCAAGGTTCTCGACTGATCGGGGTCCCGGCGAGAGCACTGTCACCAGGTGCGAGGGAACGCGCCACCGCGGCCCGGCGGTTGACGGTGCGGGTGTTCCTGTGGCGGGTCCTGCCCGGCGAACTACGATTGGCGCCGAACGTGCGTGCCTCGTCCGCCGCACGTCACCGTTCGCCGTCGGCGTGATCGTCGGCAGGGCCGTGACACAACCATGACACGGCGAGGACGAGACGGGCACATGGCCGGCCGACAGTGGACGGGGTTGACCGGCGGACGGGTTACGGACGGGTTACGGGGGCGTGCTGTGAAACTCGGGGGCGTGTCGCGGGTGTTGTTGATCGAGGACGACCCGGCCGTGCGGGAGGGCCTTGAGCTGGCCCTGACCTTGCACGGATACCGGGTGCGCGCGGTGGAGTCCGGCGAGCAGGGGCTGGAGCGGCTGCGCACGGATCTTCCCGACGTCGTCGTGCTCGATCTGATGTTGCCCGGCATGGACGGGTTCGAGGTCTGCCGCCGCATCCGGGCCGCCGGCCAGCTGCCGATCATCATGCTGACCGCGCGCGGCGACGACATGGACGTGGTGGCCGGGCTGGAGGCGGGCGCCGACGACTACGTGGTCAAGCCGGTGCAGCCCAGGGTGCTCGAGGCACGCATCGGCGCCGTGCTCCGGCGGATCGGCCGGGAGCAGGCGGAGCTGGAGCGGCACGGGGACCTGACCATCGACCGGGCCGGGATCGTGGTCGCCAAACGCGGCGTGCCGGTGGACCTCGCCCCGACCGAGCTGCGCCTGCTGCTCGAGCTCTCCGGCACGCCGGGCCGGGTGCACAGCCGCCAGCAGCTGCTGGAGTCGGTGTGGGAACACGGGTATTTCGGCGACTCGCGCCTGGTGGACGCGTGCGTGCAGCGGTTGCGCGCGAAGATCGAGGACGATTCGGCGGCGCCCGTCTACGTGCAGACGGTGCGTGGGTTCGGGTACCGGTTCGGGCCGGTGTGAGGCGCCGGTGACACTCCGGCCGAGCCTGGGGCTGCGTGCCCGGCTGTTGTCCGCCTTCGCGCTGCTGTGCGTGGTCACCGCGGCGGCGGTGGCCGGCGGGATCTACGTCCAGGCCCGCAACGCCATCCTGGAGAGGACCCAGGACGCCGCGGTGCAGGCGATGACCGGCCGCCTGGAGGCGCTCTACCCGTTGCGGAGCGCGGCGCCGGGCCCGGACGAGCTCGGCGAGATCGCCGAGGCCGCGGCCGACCAGAACAGCTTCGCGGTCGCCGTCTACGGCGACACGCACTCGCCGCTCCCCCCGGGGCCGCCCCCGGCGCCGGGGGCGGGGCCCCGGAGGCCGGGCGGGAACGCCCGGATCTCGGACCTCGGGGTGATCTCACCGGAGTTGCGGCGGGCGGTCGCCGGCGGCGACATCGCGTGGCAACGCGTGGTCTGGCACAACGCGCCCATCCTGATCATCGGCACGCCGTTGCTGATCATCGAGCAGGACCGGACGACGCGGGTGTCCGGCATCGAGGTCTACAGCGCGCGCAGCCTGCTCCCCGAAGAGCGCAGCGTCGACGAGCTCGCCGCACGCGCCTGGCTCATCGGCGCGGCGGCCCTGGCGTTCGCGGTCGCCCTGGCGCTGCTGGCCACCCGTGGCGTGCTGGGCCCGGTGCGCGAGCTCGGCCGGGCGGCACGCCTGCTGGGCGAGGGCGAGATGCGGACCAGGATCGCGGTGCGCGGCTCCGACGAGCTGGCCGACGTGTCGCGCACGTTCAACAACACCGCCGCGGAGCTGGAACGGCTCGTCGGGCAGCTGCGCGAGATGGAGGCCGACGCCCGCCGGTTCGTGGCCGACGTGTCCCACGAGCTGCGTACCCCGCTGGCCGCGCTCGCCGCGGTCGCCGACGTCCTGGAGGAGCAGGCGGGCCGGCTGCCCGAGCCCGCCGGAAGGGCCGCCAGGCTGGTCAGCCAGGAGACGCTCAACCTCACCGCCCTGGTGAACGACCTCATCGAGATCAGCAGGTTCGACTCCGGCGTCGCGGCCCTCGCGCCGAACGAGGTCGACGTGGCCGAGCTGGTGCGCGCGACCCTGCGCGTCCGGGGCTGGTCGGAACGGGTGCACACCGAGATCCCGGCCGGGGTGACGGCGCGGCTGGACCCGCGCCGGGTGGACGTCGTCCTCGCGAACCTGGTCGGCAACGCCCTGCGGCACGGCGAGCCACCGGTGTCGGTACGGCTTGACACCGACCCGCACTGGATCGTCCTCGAGGTCCGCGACCACGGACCGGGGCTGGACGAGGCCGTGCTGCCGCACGTGTTCGACCGGTTCTACAAGGCCAGCGCGGCCAGGGCCAGGTCCGAGGGCAGCGGCCTGGGCCTGGCCATCGCGCGGGAGAACGCGCGCCTGCACCGAGGCGACCTCACCGTCGCCAACGCCCCGGACGGCGGCGCCGTGTTCACGCTGCGCCTGCCGCGCCGGTCACCCGATCCGGACGGAGGCCCCGAATGAGGACCGGACGCGCCCGCCGCGTGCTCGCCGCGGGCCTCGTGTCGCTCGCCGCCGCGGCCGGCTGCGGCGTGCAGCCCAGCGGCGTCATCACCGGAGAAGCCCCGCCGAGCGGACGCGTCGTACCGGCCACGACGACCACCCTCTACCTGGTGAAGGACGGCCGGATCAGCGCGGTGACGCGGCCCCGTGACCGTCCGATGTTCCCGGCGGACACGCTCGCGCTGCTGGCGGACGGACCCACCGCGGGGGAGCGGGCGAACGGGTTCACCACCGAGGTCCCGCCCGAAGCCGGCCCGTTCTCGGTGACCGCCAGGCCGGCCGGCCACCTGGTGGTGACCCTGTCCGCTCCGGCCGGCGAGCTGTCCGCACCGGCCGTCGGGCAGATCGTGTGCACGGCCGCCGCCACGGCGCCGGAAAGCCCCGCCGAGGTCCGGGTCACCGTCGTCGGTGCCGGGCAGAGTGTCGGCCCCCGGAACTGCCCGGGTGGCGCCGGCGCGCCGTGAGAGAACGCGGCCGGGGGCGCGTCAGCCGGCCAGCGCGAAGCCGGCCGCCGCCTCCGCGTGCAGCCGTGCGCTCGGCAGCAGCGGGACGACGGTGTCCTTCTCGGTGATCAGGAGCTCGATCTCGGTGCAGCCGAGGATGACGCCTTCGGCTCCGTCGGCCGCGAGATCGGCGATGATCTGGGCGTACGCGTTTCTGGAGGATTCCCTGAGCACCCCGCGCACCAGCTCGTCGAAGATCACGCGATGGGTCAGTTCCCGCTGCTCGCGCCGCGGGACGACCACGTCGAAGCCGTGGGCGGCCAGCCGGTCGCGGTAGAAGGGCTGCTCCATGGTGAAGCGGGTGCCCAGCAGGCCGACCTTGCGCATCCCCCTGGCGCGGACCTCCGCGCCCACGGCGTCGGCGATGTGCAGCACGGGCACGTCCGTGGCCCGCGCCACGTCGTCGCTCACCCGGCTGAAGGTGTTGCTGCAGACGAGCAGGACCTCGGCGCCGAGGTTCTCCAGCTTCCCGCCGGCGTCGGCCAGCAGCGTGCTCACCTCGTCCCAGCGGTCGGCGAAGACGAGGTCCTCGACGGTCGTGTAGTCGACCGACCAGATGAGGCTGTTGGCGGAATGGCTGCCGCCGAGCCGCTCGCGTACCCGCTGGTTGATGATCTGGTAGTAGATCACCGTCGATTCCCAGCTCAACCCGCCGATGAGACCGATGGTGCGCATGGAACTCCGTTTCGATGACTTGTGCCGGCAGCCTGGTCGGTGCCGGTCGTGGTGACGGTGCCGCCACCGGCCAGGCCGGTGCACGAGCGTGGACGGGCCCGATCCGCCCGGCCCTCCGGCGATGCGCCGGCGGTCAGGCGCCGGCCAGCGCGCGGGCGCAGGCACCGAGCCCGATCTCGCTGGAGGCCTTGACGAACACCACGTCTCCCGGTTCGACAAGCGCGGTGGCCAGCCTGAGGGCCTCGGCCACGTCCTCGGCGGTGTGGACGGCCACGCCCCGGTCCGAGGACTCCGCCGCCTCCGCCATCGCGAGCGGATCCCCCGCTCCGACCGTGATCAGCACGTCGAAGCGGAGGCCGGCGACGAGCCGGCCCATCTCCGCGTGCCGGGCGCGGGAGGCCTCCGCCTGCTGTCCCATCGCGCCGAGCACGGCGACGGTACGGCGCGTGCCCGCCAGGGCCTTCACCGCCCGCAGCCCGGCCCGCACGGATTCGGGGCTGGCGTTGTAGGCGTCGTCGACGACGGTGACGCCGTCAGGTCGTTCGACGATCTCCAGCCGGCCCGCGGAGCGCCGCCGGGCGGCGGTCAGCCCTTCGGCGATCCCGGCGACGTCCAGGCCGAGCGCGGTGGCGACGGCGGCGGCGGCCAGGGCGTTGCCCACCTGGTGCTCGCCGATGAGGTCGAGCTCGACCAGGGCGCGGCCGGAGGGCGTCACCAGCTCGAACGCGGTCCGCGCGCGGCCGGTCATCCGCACGTCCTCGGCTCGCACCTGCGCCTTCGCCGACCGGCCGTACCACAGGATCCGGGCCCTGGTGCGGCCTGCCATGCCCATGACGTACGGGTCGTCGGCGTTGAGCAGTGCGAACCCGTCCGCCGCAAGCGCCTCGACCAGCTCGCCCTTGGCCTCGGCCACGTCGGCCGGCCCGGCTCCCATGCGCTCCACGTGCGCGGTGCCGACATTGAGCACCAGCCCGATCCGGGGCGGTGCGATCCCGGTGAGATACCTCAGGTCGCCCTTGCGGCCCGCGCCCATCTCCAGCACCAGGTACCGGGTGGCGGCGTCGGCACGCAGCACCGTGAGCGGCAGTCCGAGCTCGTTGTTGAACGACCTGTCGGTGGCGACCGTCGCGGCGTGCCGTTCGAGCACCTGGGCCAGCAGGTCCTTGGTCGTGGTCTTGCCCACGGAGCCGGTCAGGCCGATCACGGTCGGGCTGATGTGCTCGAGCAGGTGCCTGGCCAGCAGGCCGAGCGCGAGCTGGACGTCCTCGACCACGAGGGCGGGCACGCCGACGGGCCTCGAGGCCAGCACGGCGACGGCGCCGCCCGCGACGGCGGCGGCCGCGTGGTCGTGACCGTCGGCGCGGGCGCCGGCCGTCGCGGCGAACAGGCCGCCGGGCACCACTTCGCGGGAGTCGACCGCCGAGGGCGCCGTCACCGGCTCCTGCGGGTCGCGCACGTCGTGCAGGCTCGCGCCGACGACCCGCGCGATCTCGTTCAGCGTCATGGGGATCATGAGCCGCTCCTGGCGAACGCGAGGTCGATGAGGCGGCGCAGCAGGTCCGGGTACGGGACACCGCTCGCGGCCCACGACCTGGCGTAGACGGAACGGGAGGTGAAGCCGGGCATGGTGTTGATCTCCAGCACGTACAGGCGTCCCGTGTCCTCCTCGTGGAGGAAGTCGACGCGGGACAGGCCGTAGCCGCCGATCGCCCGGAAGGCGCGCAGGGCCAGCTCGCGCACGTCCTCGGCCACCCGTTCCGGCAGCACGGCGGGGATGACGGCGATCTCGGCCCGGCTGAGGTACTTGGCCTCGTAGTCGAGCCAGTCGCCGGGCACGATGAGCTCGCCGGGCACCGAGGCGTCCGGGGTGTCGTAGCCGCCGAGCACGCCGCAGACGAACTCGCGCGCTGTCACGCCCTGCTCGACGACGACCACCCGGTCGTAGGTCAGCGCCAGGTCCACGCCCGCGCGCAGCTCCTCCATGGAGGTGACACGTGAGATGCCGATGGAGGAGCCCATGTTGGCCGGTTTGACGTACATCGGCCAGTCGAGCGACTTCACCAGGTCCCAGTGGTCGGTGGTGGTGCTCCATTCGTGCCCGGTGAACCACACGTGCGGGGTGACCGGAATGTCCTCCGCCAGGAACGCGTGCCGCATCGCGACCTTGTTCATGGCCACGGCGGAGGCCATGACGCCGCAGCCCACGTACGGGATGCCCAGCGTCTCCAGGTGACCCTGGACGACGCCGTCCTCGCCGAACGGCCCGTGCAGCACGGGGAAGACCACGTCCGCCAGATCGCGTCGCAGTTCCACCGGCCACCTGCCCTTCCGGTCGACGATGACGGCGACGGGCTCGTACAGATCCCTGGGCAGGGCATTGAGCACGGCCTGCGCCGACTGCAGCGACACCTCGTGCTCTGCGGACGGCCCACCCGCCAGCACAGCCACGCGTACGCGTTCGGTCACGATCGATCAGCCTTCCTCGGTGGCACGGAGACGACCGGACCCACCTCTGGGGAACAGGCTCCGGTCAACCCCGTCCACTGTCGGCCGACCGTGTCCCCGCCTCGTCAGCGCCGTGTCATGGTTGTGTCACGGCCGGGCCGTCCTCGGGGGCCGCCTGCGGGCTATGGCCGGTCCGCGTGCTCGCCGGCCCGGCCCACGCCGGGGTGGGGCCGTCGTCGTGGTGGCCCGCCGCTGCCCGGGCGGTACTCGAAGTGCCACCACTCGTTGTCGTAGATGCGGTACAGGTCGTAGCGGGCGCCGTGTTCCTCCAGCCAGCGCGCGCCCTCATGGGGGCGCACGTCCAGCGCGATGCCCTTGACGTGGGAGGATTCCGCCGGTGGCAGCACGAGCATGCGCGCCAGCGCCGGGGAGCCGGAGCGGCGCACCTCCTCGTCGAACATCCGCTGCTGGACATGGGGATCGCGGTACCCCGAGGTGAGGCCGATGAGCTGGCCGTGACGCCAGAGCGCCTGGGTGCGCGCAGCGGTGAACGCCGCCAGGGCGCCGTCGGCGAGACCGGTGAGGTCCTCGGCGGGGAAGCGCATCCGCAACGCCCAGTGGCAGGCCAGTTCGCGGGCACGGCCGGGATGCCGGGCGAACGCCGCGGGCAGCAGGAACACGGCGAGCACCAGCGTGACCGCGGCGTACAGCCGGTCACGGGGCCGAGTCGGGATCGTGCGTGGCTCGTTCATGACGAACCACGATCGGCGCCGGACGTGCGCGCGCCGTCCGCCGGATGTCACCGTTTCTCGACGGCGGCCACCGCCGGCGCGACCGTCGGCAAGGCCGTGACGCGACCATGACACGGCGAGGGCACAGCGAGGACGCGAGGACACGGCGAGGAGACGGCGAGGACGAGGCGGGCGCACGGCCGGCCGCGGTCACCTCGCCGCCGCGGCGGCCGGCCACGGCGCTCCCGGGACCTGGGCGCCGGGCTGGGCGATCACGCGCTGAACGCCGCCCGGCGGGCGTGAGCAGGCACGCCGGGGCCCTCGGCCAGGGCGAGAAAGCCCCCGTCACCGAATCATCGTCAAGATCGTCTCGGACGCCGGAACCCGGTCCGCCCCTCCCCGGCAGACCACTCCAGACGATGTCCGTATCTGTGGGTTGCTGGGCCCTGCGGCCATGGCGCCGCGGCCGGGCGGTTCGTAGATTGGAGGTGCCGCCGGAGGGGCCGGCGGGCACGTGAGCAGGGGTGATGGCGATGATCGGGGACTTTTCCGCACCGGCCGGGATACGGGTGCCGGACTCGACGCTGGCGAGGGAGGCGACCGAGCTGGTACGCGACAGCGCGAGCGATCTGATCTACGACCACTCGCGCCGGGTGTACTTCTTCGGCGCCCTGCAGGGGCGCGACCGGGATCTGGGCTTCGACCCCGAGCTGCTCTACGTCGCGGCCATGTTCCACGACCTGGGCCTGGGCGAGCCCTTCCACGGCAGCGGGCGGCGTTTCGAGGTCGACAGCGCCGACGAGGCCCGCCGTTTCCTGCGGGAGCGCCAGGTGCCCGAGGACGGCGTCCGCCGGGTGTGGACCGCGATCGCCCTGCACACCACCCCGGGCATCCCCGAGTTCATGGAGCCGGAGGTGGCACTGGTGACGGCGGGGGTGGAGTACGACGTGCTGGGCATCGGCTACCACGACGTCAGCGAGGCCGACCGGGCGGCGATCGTGGCCCTGCACCCGCGCCCCGACTTCAAACGGCGCATCCTGGAAGCCTTCACCGAGGGGATCCGGCACAAGCCGCAGACCACGTTCGGCAACGTGAAGGCCGACGTGCTCGCCCACTACGTCCCCGGTTTCGTGCGCGGGGACTTCGTGCGCACCATCCTGGACTCCCCGTGGGCCGAGTAGCCTCGCGTCGGCGGGCGGACCACGTGGTCGCGGTGGTGGCCTTCGACGGCGTGCAGCTGCTGGACGTCACCGGTCCCGCCGAGGTCCTCACCACGGCCAACGGCTTCGGCGCCCGTTACGCGGTACGGGTCGTCTCCCCCTCAGGCGCGGACGTGCGGACCTCCTCCGGGGTGCGGATCGGGGTGGACGGGGCCCTGGAGAGCCTGCCCGCGCGGCTGGGCACGATCGTCGTCCCCGGCCGCCGTGACTGGCGGCGGGCCGTGGCCGACCAGGACCTGATCGCCCTGGTCACGGAGCTCTCCCGCCGCTCGGCGCGGGTCACCTCGGTGTGTGCCGGGGCCTTCGTGCTGGCGCAGACGGGCGTGCTCGACGGGCGGCGCGCCGCCACCCACTGGCGGCTCGCCGCGCAGCTGGCGGCCGCCTATCCCCGGGTGAGGGTCGAGCCGGACCCGGTGTTCGTCAGGGACGGCCACGTCGTCACCTCCGCCGGGGTCACCGCGGGCATCGACCTGGCGCTGTCCCTGGTCGAGGCCGACCACGGGGCCGGTCTCGCGCGCGACGTCGCCCGCGAATTGGTCGTCTTCATGGCCCGCCCCGGAGGGCAGTCCCAGTTCAGCGCCCGCCTGGCCCCGCGTGAGGCGGCGCACCCGGTGCTGCGGCTCGTGATGGACGCTGTCGTGGCCGACCCGGCCGCCCCGCACAGCCTGGATTCCCTGGCCCGCGGCGCCGGTGTCAGCGCCCGCCACCTCAGCAGGCTCTTCCGCCGCGAGACGGGGACGACCTTGGGGCACTACCTCGAATCGGTACGGCTGGAGGCCGCCCAGGCGCTCCTCGAGGCAGGGAACAACCCCGTGGAGAAGGTGGCCGAGGAGTCCGGCTTCGGATCCGCGGAGACCATGCGCCGCGTCTTCCAGCACACCCTGGGCGTCGCCCCGACCACCTACCGGGCACGCTTTCGCACCACCGCCACCACCGCCGTGACCCGCGCGGGCGTGCCGGGGCACCTCGTCTCGTAGGCCGCGAGGGGTGCCGCCCGGGCAGGCCGGCGGTTCGAGGTCGAGTCGCCCACGACCTGCTCAGTAGTAAGGGCTCATGAGCTCGGTGGCCCAAGCCGGCTGGGTGACCGGATGACGGGGAGCGAACTCGATCAGGTACGGCTTGATGTCCAGGACGGGTGTGCCTGACAGCGCGTCCAGGTCGGCGATGTGCAGGTTCAGGCCGTCCACGGCGAGGAGCCGGCAGCGGGAGACGCCGAGACGGTTGGGCCGGTACGGCCCGCGGTGGGCGAAGATCCCCACCGGGGCCGCGTCCGGATTCCCCCGCGGGGGACGGGGATCGGTGCGCACCTCGGCCGGATCGATGCGATCGAAGAGAAAGACGACCTCCAGGTGGGAGAAGTCCTCCAGGCCCTGCACCGCCGAGGTGGTGAAGGCCTCGCCGTCCAGCCGGATCACGGCTCGAACGTCGTGCCAGTCGTCTTCGGCCATCTCGCCGCGCCCGCCCACCACCTGGCCGACGGGTCGCACGGTCACGGTGTCCGATGTCATGGTGGTCTCCACCTTCTAGTGGCGGCCTAGGGTGCCGCGGCGTTTGGCGAGGTGTTCGAGTCGATTGAACAGCACCACCCCGGCGGTGGTGAGGAGCAACGGCTGGACCAGCAGCCATCCCAGGCCCCAGCCGGTCGGCAGGGCGGTCAGGGAGTGGCCGCCGAGCAGGATGTCGCGCATGGCCTCGATGCCGGGCGCGATGGGAACCAGCAGCCGGCTGAGGGCGGCGATCGGATCGGGCAGGGCGGCCAGGGGGACCAGGGTGCCGCCGACGATGGCGTAGACGGCCACCGACAGCTGGGTGATGATCTCGATGCGTTTGAACACCAGGGTCAGCCCGCACAGGATCAGGGCCAGCCCGCAGGTGCCCAGCACGATGGCGGCCAGCGGCACGATCACCTGCGCGTCGAGGGGCAGCCGCCCGCCCTGGAGGGTGACGGCGACGGCGCCGGTGGCCAGGACGGCCAGCGCGGCGGGCAGGGCCGAGATCACGGCGGCCACCTGGCGGCCGAGGATGCTCGCGGCCGAGGGCAGCGAGGTCAGGTAGGTCTGTTCCAGCACCCCGGACTGGATGTCGCCCAGGTAGCTCCAGAACACCCGGTTGACCTGCTCGTGGATGAAGGTCAGCGCCACCATGCCGAGCAGCACCGGCAGCAGCAGGTCGGGGAGCAACTGCCCGCGTCCCATGAACAGCACGATGAGCAGGTAGAACAGCGGAAACGTGACCATTTCCAGGATGCCTTCACGCCAGCCGGCGGCCAGATTGAGCAGGCCCTTGCCGACTTCGGCGGCGAATCCGCGAGCGAAGCTCATGAGGACTCCTGCAGGGCTCGGCGGTGGTTGCGGACGAACAGCAGGCCGCTGACCGCGACCAGGGCGAAAGTGTGCAGGAGCAGCCAGGGCAGGGTGCCGCCGCTCCAGACCTCGGACAGGCTCCGGCCCTCGAACAGCGTCTGGGTGATCGCCTCGATACCCAGTGTGGTGGGCAGGACCCTGGCGAGAACGGCCAGCCAGTCCGGATAGAAGGCCAGCGGCAGGAACGAGCCGTTGAGCAGCAACACCAGTGAGGTGAACAACGACTGCAGGGCGCCGATCATCGGGGAGACCAGGGCGAGGGCCGCCAGCAGGAAGGTGAAGGCCAGCACGTTCACCCCCAGGAGTACGGCGGGCAGGAGCGCCGCCCAGCGCGCCGGGATCGTGATCCCGGCCACCAGCATGGGGACGAGCGCGGCGACGGCGGCGACCGCCAGGCCGAACACCGAGGCGGTGATCAGCCGCCCGAGCATCGGCAGCCACGGTGGCGCCGTGCTCATCTGGGCCTGGGCGAAGGTGCCGGCGCGTTTCTCCTCGATGAGGTCGGCCACCATCACCAGCGCGGCGTACTGCAGGAACCAGTAGCCGCCGATCGCGACGAGGGTCTGCGGCAGCAGATCCTGGCGCAGCCGGCCCTGGCCCAGGACGAACTGCAGGCCGAGGTACATCATGGTGCTGAGCAGCAGCGTGATGACGTGGCCGACCGGGTGGGCCAGCTGCACGCGCAGCCCCTTGCCGATCTCGGCGCCCAGGACGTTAAGCATGGGACGGCTCGTTCACCAGGGCGAGGAACACGTCCTCCAGGTCGGGCTGGACCTGGGTCAGCGACTCCAGGACGGCCCCGTGCGCGCGCAGGCGTTCGACCACGTCGTACACCTCGCCGGGTTCGTTCACCCGCACGTCGATCGTGGTGACGCCCTCGCGGGTGACGGCGTCGAAGCCGGCCGGCGCGGCTCCTTCGACGCGGATCTCGTAGCGGTCGCGTTCGCGGAAGCCGGCCAGCAGCTCGTGCGTGGGCAGGTCGGCCACGAGCCGTCCCCGGCGCATGACGGCCACCCGGTCGCACAGCTCCTGGGCCACGTCCAGCTGGTGGGTGGTGATCAGAACGGTGGTGCCCAGTTCCCGGGCCAGCTCGGCGATCCAGTCCTTGACGACGCGGGTGGCCTCGACGTCCAGACCGAGCGTCGGCTCGTCCAGCAGCACGATCGGCGGGCCGGCGATCAGGGCGACGGCGATCGCGACCTTCTGCTGCATGCCGCGGGAGAAGCCGCCGACCTTGTCGCCGCGCCGCTCCCACAGCCCCAACCCGGTCAGCAGGTCCCCGGCACGGTCGGCGACCTGGGCCTTGCGCAGGCCTTTGAGCCGGCCGAAGTACATCAGGTTCTGCCAGGCCGACAGGCTCCAGTAGACGTTGCGCGAACCCTCCAGCACGGCTCCGAACTGCGCCATGGCGGCCGAACGCTGCCGGGCCACGTCGAAGCCGCCCAGCCGGACCCGGCCGGAGGTGGGGGTCAGCAACCCGGCCAGCATCTTGATGGTGGTGGTCTTGCCCGCGCCGTTGGGTCCCAGGAAGCCGAACACCGATCCGGCGGGGACGTGCAGCGACACCTCGTCGACGGCCCGCGTCTGGGCCGTGCCGTACACCTTGGTCAGCGCTTCGATTTCGATCATGTCATCTCCTCGGTGGGGGAACCCCGGCCCCGGGTCGCGGGGCCGGGGGCAGGCGGTCAGAGCTCGTCGAGGATCTCGACGTCCTCCGCCATGACCTCGCGGGCCACCTCGAACGCCGCGACGGCCGCCGCGGTGCCGGGCGCCGCCTGGCGGGCCGCCCGCAGGCTGGCGGCGCTGTCCCAGCGCCAGACGCCGACCCACGTCCCGTCGTCGAGCCGGCCGAGGCGTGCCTCGGTGAGGCCGGGCTGGGCGGCTCTGATCGCGGTGACCAGGGCGGCGTGCCTGGCCCGGACCTGGTCGGCGTCGGCGGGATCGGCCTGGAAGCGGGTGACGCTGACAAGCGACATGGCTAGACCTCTTCTCTAGAGTTGACTTCTAGTAACTGTATCTAGAGATAGACTCTAGCCATGAGTGATGTCAAACCGGTGAGCAAGCGAGCGCGGAAGGCGCAGGAGACGCGACAGCGCATCCTGGCGGCGGCACTGGAGCTGTTCGTGCGGGACGGATACGGCGCGACGAACCTTCAGGACGTCGCCGGCCAGGCCGGGGTCGCGGTGCAGACGATCTACTTCGTCTTCGGCAACAAGCGCGCCCTGCTGAAGGAACTGGTCGACGTCACGATCGCGGGCGACGACGAGCCCGTGGCCACGATGGACCGGCGGTGGTACACCGACGCGCTGGCCGCGGACACCGCCCACGACATGGTCCGCGCCTACGTCACCGGCACGACCTCCATCCTGGAACGAGCCGCACCCATCGGCAAAGTCCTGGAAGGAGCGGTCGCGAGCGACCCCGAGGTCGCCGCCCTGTGGCCGCACGAGGTCGATCCGCGCTACGTCGTCCATCGAGAGGCCGCCGAAGCGCTGGTCGCCAAACCGGGCGCACGGGAACGACTGCCGGCGGAGGAGGCGGCCGATCTGCTGTTCGGCCTGCTCAGCCCCGAGCTGTACCTGCTGTTCACCCGCGAGCGGGGCTGGTCACGCGAGCGCTGGGAGCAGTGGGCCGACCAGACCCTTCGCGCCCAGCTCTGTTCGGGCTAGGTCTGCCGGCGGGCCTCGGCGGGCGGCGAACCTCGCACCGGCCGGACCGGCCTCGCCGCGGGGCGGCCGCCCGTCATCAGGCCGGGGCGGCCGAGACGGCCGGACCGTCGTGCCGGCGGGCTGCGTCAGGTCGTGGAGCGGGAGCTTCTGCGCGCCGTGCCCGCGGAAGGCGAGCAGGCGCGCAGGCTCGTGGCGAGTGGCTCGGCCGCGACCGCACGGCGGTCGCGGCCGGGGAGTCGACGTGCGGGCGGTCCAGGGTGGCGAGGTGATCGCCGGTGGACCGTCCCCACCACAGCGATCACTTCCTGTCGTAGGTGAGGATGACCGTGCCGTTCTCGAGGGCGCGGGTGCCCGTGAGCTCGAAGTGGGTGGGGGAGAAGTCGGCGGTGAACAGGGGGATCCCGGCTCCGACGACCACCGGGTAGAGCTTGACGACGAGCTTGTCGATCTCCGGGAGCAGGGTGCCCGCCAGCCGGGCGCCGCCCGTCAGGTAGATGTCCTTGCCGTCCTCGGCCTTCAGCCGGCGGATCCTGCCGACCACGTCGGTGGAGATGATCTCAACCGCGGGGTCCAGGGTCTCCTTCATGCTTTCTGAGACCACGTACTGGCGCAGGTGGGTGTACGGGCTGGTGACCCCGATCTCCAGGGCGGGCTCGTAGGTGACGCGCCCCTGCACGCCGACGTCGAAGTTCCGGTTGGGGCCGTGCACGCCGAGCTGCTCACGTATGTGTGTCGGCAGGGTGTCGGGATAGTCCTCGACGATGAAGTCGATGACGTCCTGCGTCACCGGGAAGAAGTCGGCGCTCCCGTCGGGGGCGGCGATGCGGCCGTCGATGGTCATGCCGATGTAGTAAACGAGCTTTCGCATTTCTGGTCCTGTTCGCGGTCTTTATGCGGCTTCGAATGGGGAGGCGTGAAGCGGCGGCGTCCTGGGGCCGGCCGCGCCGGGCTACCGGTTACCCGCCTTGGACAGCCGGGCTACCGGTTTCCGGGCTTGGGCAGGGGCCTGGGCCGCGGCGCCGAGCGCGGCTGGGGATTCGGCTGCCGGTGGCCCGGCCCGGCCTGGGGGAAGGGGCGTGAGGCCGGGCCGGCGGTCCATGACGGAGCGGCGGCGGACGGCGCGGTGAAGCCGGTCAGGGCGTTGAGCTGAACTCGCATCTCTGGGTTCCTCCGAGTTGATGCCTTCGGCGTAGTACTCTGCCTGTAGTGGTTGAACCGTAGTACTATGATTGAAGTGGTGTCAACATCGATTCCAGGGGAGATCGCAATGCGGCAGAACCCGGCACGACGGGCGGCGCTCCTCGACGCGGCCATCGAGGTCCTGGCCCGCGAGGGGGCGCGCGGACTGACCTTCCGCGCCGTCGACGTCGAGGCGCGGGTGCCCAACGGCACGGCTTCCAACTACTTCGACAACCGCGATGATCTGCTCACCCAGGTCGGCCACCGCTTCTACGAGCGGCTGAAGCCCGAGCCGGGGGTGATGGCCGCCGTCCTGGAGGGTCCGCGTGACCGCGACCGGGTCACCGAGCTCATGCACGACCTGGTGGACCGCGTCAGCCACTTCCGCTCCGGATACCTGGCACTGCTGGAGCTACGCCTGGAGGCCACCCGCCGCCCGGAACTGCGGCGCCTGCTCACCGAACGCATCCGTGCCGACGTCGACGCCAACATCAGCCACCACGTCCAGGCCGGCCTGCCCGGCGACGCGACCACCGTGGTCCTGCTCTATCTGGCGCTGAACTGGCTGATCCTGGAACGGCTCACGCTGCCCGACATCTTTCCCGAGGACCAGATCCACGCCCTGGTCACCGACGTGGTCGAACGCATCCTGCCCGGCCCCCGACGCGCGACCTGACGCCCGCGTGCCGGGCGTTCTCCCCAGGACGCCGGCCGATCACGGCGGCCTGGGGAAGAAACCGTCCCGGCTGGAGGCGGTCAACGACCTGGACCGTGACCTGATGACCTCCTGGGAGGTCCTGCGCGAGCGCCCCGCCGACCTGGCCCGCGTGCGCGCCTTGACACCGCGTTCACGCGCCGAGCAGGAGGCGGCCTACGGTGACCCGTCCGATCCTGGACCGAATCCAGCGAACCTCACCGGTTGTAGAGCCTGCGTGCCCACAGATAACCGGCCAGGGCGATGCCCGCGCTCCACACAGCCGCCTCCAGGAAGCCGGACCCGGCCGGACGCCCGGCCAGCAGCGCGCGCAGCGTCTCGATGACAGGGGTGGCCGGCTGGTGCTCGGCGAACCAGCGCAGACCGGCCGGCATCGACTCGGTCGGGACGAAGCCGCTGCCGAGGAACGGCAGCAGCATCAGCGGCATCGGCAGGTTGCTGGCCGTGGCCACGTTCTTGGTGACCATGGCGAGCGCGACCGACAGCCAGGTGATCGCGAAGGTGAACATGGCCAGCACACCGACCACGCCGAGCCAGCCCGGCACCGAGGCGGACGGGCGGAACCCGATCAGCAGCGCCACCACGGTCACCATGGCGATCGCGAGGAACGTCTGCACCATCGCCCCGAGTACGTGCCCGGTGAGCACCGAGACGCGGGCGATGGCCATGGTCTTGAACCTGGCGATGATGCCCTCGGTCATGTCGGTCGCCACCGAGATCGTGGTCCCCTGCGCGGCCCCGACGATCGTCGTGATCATGATGCCGGGGATGAGGTAACCGGCGTAGGCGGCGCGGTCGGCGCCGATGCCCGCGCCCATGGCGCCGCCGAAGACGTAGACGAACAGCAGCAGGAACACCACGGGCACGGCCGTGAACGTGAGGATCAGCGCGGGGTAGCGCCAGATGTGTATGACCTGGCGCCGCAGCATCGTCGCCGAGTCGGTGATCGCTCTCATCGGGAGGGCTCCTGGGTCGAGGGCTCCTGGGTCAGGGTGAGGAAGACGTCGTCCAGGTCGGGGGTGTGCACCGACAGCTCGGCGACGTCGATGGCATGCGTGTCCAGCCACTCCAGGAGCCTCCTCAGCGTCCCGACTCCGCCGGAGTCGGGGATCTGGACGGTGAGCGCCGCGTCGTCGCCGGAGGTGGCGCCGACGTGGCCGGCCGCCCTGCGGTACCCGTCGGGGTCGGCGAAGCGCACGACGATGTGGCCGCCGGGGACCATTCGCTTGAGCTCCTGGGGGGTGCCCTCGGCCACCAGCCGGCCCTGGCTGAGCAGCGCGATGCGGTCGGCGAGTTCGTCGGCCTCCTCCAGGTACTGGGTGGTCAGGAAGATGGTCACGCCGTCCTGCTGGACGAGGTCCCTGACGATCTGCCACATGGTGCGGCGGCTGCGCGGGTCCAGGCCCGTGGTCGGTTCGTCGAGGAAGATGAGCCCGGGCGTGCCGACCATGGTCATGGCGAGGTCGAGCCGGCGGCGCATGCCGCCCGAGTAGGTGACCGCGGGCTTGCGCGCGGCGTCGGTGAGGTCGAAGCGCTCCAGCAGTTCGCGGACGCGCCCACGGCCCTTGGCGCGGCCGAGGTGGAGCAGGTCGGCCATGAGCCGCAGATTCTCCTCGCCGGTGAGGAAGCCGTCGACCGCGGAGAACTGGCCGGTGACGCCGATCGCGGCACGCACCTTGTCGGCTTCCCTGGCCAGGTCGTGCCCGGCGACCCGGATCTCGCCCGCGTCGGCCTTGATCAGGGTGGACAGGATCTGCACCGTGGTGGTCTTGCCCGCGCCGTTGGGGCCGAGCAGCGAGAAGACGGTGCCCTGCGGGATGGCGAGGTCGATGCCGTCCAGGACGCGGTGGGCGCCGTAGGACTTACGCAGCCCCGTCACCGAGACGAAGTTTCGCGTGGTCCGCATCGCGTTCACCCCCGATCCCAGGTGACGGGCAGGCTGTGCACGCCGTACACCTGCGAGGGGCCGGTGCGCGGCGACAGCTCCTCAGCCGGTACGGCGAGCCGCAGCGTGGGGAAGCGGATGAGCAGCGCGGGAAACGCGACACGCGTCTCGATGCGGGCAGGCTGCTGACCGAGGCACTGGTGGACGCCGTGGCCGAAGGCCAGATGCCCGGCGGCCGAACGGCGCAGATCGAGCACGTCGGGGTCTGCGAACCTGGCCGGGTCCCTGTTGGCGGCGTTGATCGCGATGATGACCGTGTCGCCCGCCCTGAGCTGCCTGCCGCCGAACTCCTCGTCGGTCAGGTCGCCGCCGGTGGCCAGGTCGCTGAGCAGGCCGTCGGTCGGCTTGGCCCGCTTGGCGAGCGCGAGCTCCCGCAGGTACGCGCCGAGCTCGGCGAAGGTGGCGTACTGCGCCTCGGCGGTCCCGGCGTCCGGCAGTGCCCGGGCGGAGTTCTGGAACCGGTCGCGGTCCTCGTACGGCACGCCGAGCAACTCACAGATCATCAGCGCTGGAACCGGCTGCGTGAAGACCTCGACGAGGTCGGCGGGCGGCCCCTGCCGCTCCATCGCGTCGAGCCGCTCACGGGTGATCTCGGTGACCCGCTCGGTGAGCAGGTTCATCCTGCGGACGGTGAACCTGCCCGCCAGCAGCTTGCGGAAGCGGGTGTGTCGGGGTGCGACCATGCCGGTCAGGTCGCCGACGGGGGCGGGCGGCAGGTGCCCGCCCGCCAGGGGGTGGTAGTGGGTCTCGTAGCGGGAGCTGAACCGCGGGTGGGCCAGGATCTGGCGGACCAGGTCGTATCCGGTGACGATCCAGACGCCGGGGGCGCCCTCGGGCACGGCCACGCGGGCGATCGGCCGCTCTGCGCGCAGGGCGGTGAGCGAAGGGGCCGGATCGAAGGGGCAGGCGGGTGAGCGGTCGAGGGACGGGGTGATCGGCTCGTCGCGATAGTACGTGTTCATCATAATTGAAAGCTACGTTGCTTTCAGAAATTATGTCAATCAACCAATACATATATGCGCAGCTCAACATGGATAAATTGATGCGTGGACCCTGAAGCTGAATGCAATGAAGCATTGCATTGTGTGATGCCGAACGCAATAGTGGTCTCATGTCAGAAGGAAGGTTGACCCTGCAGGACCGCCGGCGCATCGCGACCGGCCTCGCCGAAGGCCGCTCCTACGCCGAGATCGCCAGGCGGCTGGACCGGCCGACCTCGACGATCAGCCGTGAGGTCGGCCGCAACGGCGGCCCCGGCGACTACCGCCCCGAGCGGGCGCACCAGGCGGCGGTGCGGCGGGCGCGGCGCGGCACCCCGGCACGTCCGCCCGAGGCCGAACCCCAGGACCGCAAGGTCTTCGAGGCGGAAGAGGGAGCCGTCGAGATGGCGATCGGGATGGGCCTGCCGAAAATGATGGCGCGCGTGCTCATCGGCCTGTGGCTGAGCGAGGACGGCAGGCTCACCGCGGCCGAGCTGTCGCGCGGGCTGAAGGTCAGTCCCGCCTCGATCTCCACGGCGGTGGGCTACCTGACCCGGCAGGGGCTGATCAGGCGCGAACGTGATCCGCGGCGGCGGCACGACATCTACGTGGTCGACGATGACGCCTGGTACCACTCGACGATGATCAGCTCGCAGCAGACGCTCGCGGCGGCGGAGATCGCGAAGGCGGCGGGGGAGACGCTCGGGCTCGACACGCCGGTGGGACGCCGCCTGGCCAGGGGCGGTGCGTTCCTGGAGCGGATCAGCCTGGACGCTCTGGCGTCGGCCGAACGCTGGCGCGACCTCCTGCCGCGATCAGACCGCAGGGCGTGATCAGCCGAACCCGATTTCCGTCTGGCCCTGGTCAGCTTCGCGGTTCGTCGTTCGGTTGCGGATCGCGGCGTTCCAGCGCGGCCTCGAAGGAGCGGAGCGCGGTGACGACGGTCGCGCGTTCGGCGGGCGACAGGTCGCTCATGACGTGTTCCCAGGCGGTGGCGCTGCCGGACAGCCAGGCGCGGATCGGTTCGGCGTAGGCCGGGGCGATGGCGATGATGCGGCGGCGACGGTCGGCGAGGTCGGCGGTCCGCTCCAAGACACGTGGCCGCACGAGTTCGCTGACCATGAGGCTGACGGTCGTCGGCGCCACCTCCAGCCGATCGGCGAGCTCGTTCACGCTGGCAGGGCCGTCGTATTCCAGGTGGGCCAGCAGGGCCAGGTGCCGGGGCGCCAGGTCGAGGTCTCGCAGTTCCGGCGGAATCGGCAGGCGTTTGGCGCGGCCGACGAGCCGAGGCATGAGCAACAGCAGCGTGCGGACGGCCTCGTCGACGGCGATACCACCCGGCTCGGTGGACATCAGCAACCCCTCACCGTTACCTTTAAACTCAAAGCCTTTAAGGTCAAAGAAAACGAGGTCCACTGTGCCGCATCTGACCGCCCATCTTCCAGACGCCAGGCTAGCGGGCAACGAACCCGAGCTCGTGATCGCCCTGACCGAGGCGATCGTCGGCGTCTACGGCGAGTGGGCGCGGCCGCTGGTGAGCATCCGGCTGTCCGGTGTTCCCACGGGCCGCTTCGCCCAGGGGGGCGTGCCCGTGGATACCGGCGCTTCGGTCACGTTGGGCGTCCGGGCAGGCGTGTTCGAACGTCCTGACGCCGCCGAGATCACCGCCCGCCTCGGCGCCGCCCTCACCGACGCGATCACATCGGTCCTGGGCGAGGAACTCCGCCCGGGCATCATGGTCGAGCTCCTCGCCTCTCCTCCGGAGCGGACCTTCGTCGGCGGCGCCCTCGCCCCGTGACCGCTCCACGCTGGAGCCGGATCCCGGCGTGAACCCTGTTCTCAGCGGCCCTTCGTCTGCGCGTTCGCCTCAGGCGGCCCCGCGGTCAAAGCGGCGGATCGGCGGATCGGCGGATCGGCGGTCAGGGTACGAGGCGATCGAAGTCGATCCCCTCCGGGAGCGGCGCCTTACCAGGGGGTACCGGTGAGCGCTCAGTCGTGCCGGTCGCGGTCTAACCGGTATGGGTCAGGTCCGCCCCCCCATCGGGGCGGCTGCGCGGCTGTCTCGTGTGCCTGTGCCGCCCGATGGGCCGGGTAGGCGGCCCGGACCGGAACGCGGAAACGGCCCTGGCCGGCGAGTGCTGCGGCCGACGTGAGTTTGTGGACGCCGCCGGCCGCACCGTCGACCAGCAGTGTCGTGTCGTCCTGTATGCCGAGCAGGTCGAGGGCGCGGGTCGCGGTCTCGACGCCGGTGCCCGCCGCGCCGGCTTCGGCCCACGTCATGCCGTGCGGCTTGCGCGCCCAGAAAGCCCAGGACCGCGTACTGCGCGCTCGCGCCGCCCAGCCGTGCCACGTCGACCGCGCCGAAGACCTCGTCGCCGACGGCGTAGTCCGTTACCTCGTCGCCGATCTCGTCGATCACTCCGGCGTCGTCGACGCCGGGGAGCGGCGGCCGCAGCCGCGCTGCTGACCGGCCTCGACACGGCGTGACGGTGTCGGCCGCGGGCGGGGCTCCAGTGTTCTCGCCGATCACCTTCCCGGCCAGTCAGCTGCCTGACTGGTTCAGGGCGGTGCACGACGTGCTCCCGTTCCGGCCCGCGCGCGACCTGCTGCGTGCCGGGCTGGTGTCGGGCGGCCAGGGGGTGAACTGGCCCGACCTGGTGGTGCTGCCGGCCTGGTGCCTGGTCGGGCTCGCGGTCAGCGTTCGCGCACTGGTCCGCCGTTCATGAGGTGCCCGGTGAGAGGCCGGCGAACCGTCTGCGCGCGGTCCGGTCGGCGGTCCGGGCGGGCCGCGCGCCCGGCAACGCGGCGGCCGAGGCGTTCAACGGCACCATCGAGGTCGAGCTCGATCCAGGACTCGAGGCGGTCGACCAGCGCGAAGCCGTCCTGGCAGGTCAGGACCCTGTTCTGGCGGGACCGAACGTGCCAGGACCGAGCTGCTCCGCACCCTCTGCCGGTCGATCGGGCTCGTCAGCCCAAATACTTCTCCCAGGGGCCCGTGATGGCCAGGGTGAGGCCGGGGTCCTGCATGTTGACGAAGAGCACCTTGCCGTCGGCGGTGAAGGTCGGGCCGCAGAACTCCGAGTCGTTGAGCTGGTTGCGAGCGATCGCGTACGTCGGGCCGCCCGGGATCGAGCTGAGCACGTGGGAGGCGCCCGAGCCGTCCTCAGCGAGCACGAGGCTTCCCCACGGGGTGACGGTGACGTTGTCCGGGCCGTCGAAGGTGAGGTCGCTGTACTTGGTCGGCGTGCCTTCCTCCGACGCGGTCTGGTGCGGGAAGTACGTCACCAGCTGGATGGTCTGGGCCCGGTAGTTGTAGAACCAGACCATGCCGTCGTGCGGGGCCGCGTCCGCCGGGAGGTCACCCTCGTCCCACGCGTAGGAGTTGACCACGTACACGCCCTCGTCGGTGCCCCACACGCCCTCGAACTTGCGTCCGCGGGTAACCTGGCCGTCGGCGAACTGCTCGCGCACGGTCTTGGTCCGCGCGTCGCGCTCAGGCACCTCGATCCACCGTACGGGGAAGGGGCGGCCCAGCTGGGCGGAGGTCAGGTAGGCGACGTCCGGCAGCACCGAGCCGTCATCCATGATGATCTGCATCGCGGCGAGGACGCCGGCGTCCGGAGCGAGGCGGGTGAGCACCCCGGGGCCGAGCTTGACGCCGCGGGGCGCGGTCCAGCGGTAGAAGAGGCCGTTGGGCCCGTCGGCGTCCTCGGAGAGGTAGATCTTGGTGCGGTCCTTGTCGATCGCCAGGGCCTCGTGGGCGTAGCGGCCCAGGCACTTGATCGGCCTCGGGTCCGCCTTGCCGTCGGCCGAGACCTCGAAGACGTAACCGTGGTCCTTCTGGAAGACGCCGGACTTGCCGTTCTCCTTCCAGGAATCCCCGGCCCGCTCCTCGGCCTCCTCGCAGGTCAGCCACGTCCCCCACGGGGTGGGCCCGCCCGCGCAGTTGGCGATGGTGCCGGAGAGGGCGACGAACTCGCCGTGGTTGCGGCCCGCGCGGTCAGTCCTGATTACGGTGCAGCCACCGGCGTCGACGGCGCCGGGGTCGTAGACAGTGCCCTTGACGTGCGGTACGCCGAACTCGGCGCCCGGGTCGATCTCGTGGTTCTGGATCAGGGTGTAACGGTCGCGGCCGGCGTCGTAGACGGCCATGCCGTCGTGGTCGGACGGCGTCGTTCCCTGGCCGCCGTCGAGCCGAGTGACGCCGGTCTTGGTGACCACGGAGTATTCGAAGCCCTTGGGCAGGGCCAGGATGCCGTCGGGGTCGTCCACGAGCGGCGGGAAGGGCGGGTGGCCGCTCCCGGCCGGCGGGCGGGGCCGGTCCGGGTGGGACTGGGCCAGGGACGGGAGGCTACCGGCGACGGCAAGACCTACGCCGACGGCACCGCCGGTGAGGAGGGTACGACGAGAAGGAGACACCTGGGCTAACTCCTGTTCAAAACAACCATGACGACTTGTCAACCAACTCCTGCGGACCGACGTGAACACTTCATCCATGTGATGGGACGGCGACATCGAGGCAAAGAATTAGGGTTGATCATTCCCCTGTCCAGGTGTTCGGGGCGTTTAGGCGGATACCGCACGCGCGGCCGAGGGCTTCCCCGGCGGTTCCGGCCGGAGGCCGCCGGACGGGGCGGGTGACGCCGTGCCCCGGCCCCAGGAGTCGGTTCACGACGAAGCGGCCTGATGGCATCCCAGTAGTAATCGTGAAAAATCCAACGGACCTGCCGCAAACTGGACAGAACCTGAGTACTGTCCCCTTCCCGGAACAGCGTCTGCCCAGGTCAGCACGGCGAGAGTGCTACGGGGCCAATCCGGCCCGATGCCGGGCTCGGCTATCCACAGCCGAAACCCCGGCTTCTACGATGCCTTCATCAGCGTAGGTCAGACGGTACTTCGTTGGAAATTTCTTCATTGCTACCGGAACCCCTAACCACGCGATCGCGGGCCAAGGCCGCCTCATCCTGGCCGGGGCTCCCTCGCATGCGAATCGACCTCGCTCCCCGCGCGATCATCGCGGCCGCGTCGACCACCAAGCCGCCCGCGCTCACCTGCGCATGCAGCGCGACGTGGCCGCCGCTCGAGTCACCCGTCCGGCAGCCGCCGCGTGAGTTTGACGGGTGCGCGCCGACCGCGCCGACTTCATGATCTTCGGAAAACGCTCGTTCTTCGACGGCCGTGCTGACCCGGGAGGCGACGCGGGGAAAGCGGTTGTAGCGTGGGCCAGCGATCGAGCATGCGATCGCGCATCATCGTGGTCAGGCCGCCGATGCCCGCGAGATCGGCGCTGTCGGCGGTGAGCTCGCCGACGACCCCCAGGCGGTGTAGCAGGCGCTGGCGGGCGGTGGCCGTGCCCCAGCGCCAGTCACGCTCAGCCGTCCTGGCCAGATGGTCGCTACCGTCGCGGCGGGCCCGTTCGACGAGAGCGTCGCCGCGCAGTAGCCAGCCGATACACGCATCGGCCAGGTCACCTTGGGGCTCGGCGCCGGTGGCGCTAGTCCACGCGGCGCGGTAGACCTCCTCGGCGCGGCGCAGCAGCGCCGAAGGGGTGGCGGTGACACACCAGCAGGTCGGGAAGGCGATACGCAGGTAAGCCAGCTCGGTCACTCCGTTGCCGAGGGAGGCCTGCTCGAAATCGACGAAACGGACTCCATCACGGGTGTACAGGTCGTTTCCAGGACAGGGATCCCCGTGCAACAGCGCGTTGCCCAGCACGTAGCCCAGCCGCTCGAGCACGCCGTCGAACTCCGCCCGAACCGCCGGTGCCACCGTGACGCCGAACTGGCCGGCCAGACGAACGAACGCGTCGAGATCGCCGGATCCGGGCGGGGACCAGCGCGGTAGCGCCCCGGCGTCGGCGGCGTTCGTCGTCGCGTGCAGCCGGGCCAGTGCCGCCGCGTAGTCGACCATCCAGCCATCAGCCGGCTCAGCGGCGTCGAGATGTTCCAAGACCAAGATCTGGTGGTCGGGGTCGGTGCCGAGGATTTCGGGCACCAGCGGCGGATCGGCCCGCGCGCGAGTCGCAACGCGCTCACCTCACGGTGGAAGCGCAGGTCAGCGTCCGCACCACCGGCGATCTGTTTGATCACCACGCTCGTCCCGTCCAGCTCCGCACGCCACACGCGCGAGCGCGGACTGCTGGTCAACCGGCGTAGCCGGGTCACCGGGCCGAGCCCGCAGATGCCGCTCGACCGAGGACCTTGACCATCCCATGCACCCCGCCCCTCGCCTTGCCTGCTCTTTCCCCACCTGCTCCTTCGTTCGTTCTACCTCGGCAATACCGGCACCGCTCGCCACTTCGCGACCGCGCCGACCGCTTGCCGAAGGTGACCCATCGATCAGGAGTCCGAGTGGCGGCTCACCGGAGCTGTAGGAGTTTCAAACCTTCATGGTCATAGTTGCGGGCGCATCGCCGTGGTTAAAGTGCCGTCATGCGTGTCGGCCCTCCTGACCCCGGCGGTGACATGGCTCTCCGGCAAGTCCTGCACATTCCCCACCTCGGCCATGGCTCGGGGGCTTATGAATTCAGGATGACCGTCGACGAAAAGGGAGACCGCCTGGCGAGTTTTTCGTCATAGGCGAGTCAGACTCTCAGCGGCGTCACGCACGCGCCCGGATAGGGCGCATCTCGATGATGAGTTCGGCGTGGAAGCCGGTCGGTGGCTCGAAGCCGCACATCTCGCGATGACGCGGGGACACGCCCTGCCTGGGTGACGGCGGGGCGGCCGCCGCTCCGGCCCGCACGGCTGGTCGGCCGAGATCGGACGGTGCAAGCGGAAGGGCTGGCTGGGCCCGGCCAAAATCGCATGAGGCATTCGGGGTGATCGGGATGATGGGGTACGCGCTGTCTGAGGTGGGAGGTCGCGCCCGCGAACTGGCCATCCTCGACCGTTTCCTGACCTCACTGTCCGGTGGCGCCGCGGCTCTCGTCCTGGCTGGCGACGCAGGCATCGGCAAGACCACGGTGTGGAACCATGGCGTCGCCCGCGCTGGTGCCCTCGGTCACCGCGTTCTGTCTTGCCGGCCCGCCGAGGCCGAGACCACACTGACGCTCAGCGCGCTGGCCGACCTGCTTCATGGCGTGCTTGAGGACGCGGGCGACATGCTTCCGCCGCTCCAGGCACAGGCTCTGCAGGTGGCGCTTCTTCAGCGGGCGGAGGCCGAGGGAGCACCGCTGGCCCCGCGTGCCCTCGGCGCCGCCGCGCTGTCGGCGGTGCGGGCCCTGGCGCGGAAGGGTCCCGTCCTGCTGGCGATCGACGACGTGCAGTGGCTGGACGAGACCAGCGCACAGACGATCGCCTACGTGGTGCGCCGTCTGACGGAGGAGCCCGTGGGCCTGCTCGTGGCGATGCGGACCAGGCCGTCAGCCGCCCCACCGCTGGGGCTGGCTCAGGCGCTGCCCGCCTCCCGCGTCGGCATGATGTGGCTGGGATCCCTCGGCCTGGGCGCGCTGCGTCGGATGCTATTGCGCCACACCGGTGAGGAGTGGAGCATGCCGGCACTTCGCTGCCTCCACCAGGCCTCGGGAGGCAACCCGCTGTACGCCCTGGAGATCGTACGGTCCCTTCACCGCACCGGCGCCTACCCGGGGCCCGGTGAACCGCTTCCCGTTCCCGAGTCGGTGGCGAAGCTGATGGGTGAGCGGATACGCGCGCTGGGTGAACCCGTCGTTGATGTGCTGTTGCATGTCGCGCTGCTGGCGCACCCGACGGTCGCGACGGTGCGGGCGGCGATCGGGGTGCCGGAAGGGCGGCTGTCCTCCCTGACGGTGGCGGAGGAGTTCGGCGTGATTGAGGTCCGGCAGGGCCGGATCGGTTTCACTCACCCGCTGCTGGCCTCCGCCGTCCGCGCGGTGACCTCGTCCGAGCGTCATCGGCGGGTGCGACGGCGGCTGGCTGAGGTGGTCTCCGATGTCGAGCAGCAGGGCCGACACCTGGCGCTGTGCGAAGACGGGCCGGACGAGAAGGTCGCGGCACTGCTGGAACAAGGAGCCGCCAGCGCCTGGCACCGGGGGAGCCCGGCGGCCGCTGCGGAACTGTGGAACCTGGCGGCGGCCCGTACCCCGCCAGCCGATATGGACGGTGGCCATCGGCGGACAGTCGACGAGGCGCGGTGCCTGCTCGCCGCAGGGGACGCCGCTCGTGCCCGTCGCGTGCTGGAGGCGGTGGTGGCGGCTAGGCCGCCGGACCCACTGCGGTCCCAGGCGCTGCTACGACTTGCCGAGGTCGTCTTCTACGAGGGCGGCACGGTCGAGGCGGGTCGGCTGTGCCAGCGCGCGCTGGTCGACGCGACCGGCCAGCGGGACCTGCAAGCGGAGCTACACCTACGCCGGGCCTGGTTCAGCACCCACGACGCGACCGAGCAACTGGCCGCCGCCGAGGCCGCCGTCGAGGTGCTTCAGTGGCCGGGGGCGTGTCCGGAGCCCGTGTTGTTGTCGTGCGCCTTGTCCGTACGGGCGATGTATCGGCTCACCAACGGCCTGGGCATCGCCCATCGCGATCTCGAGCGCGCCGCCCGCCTACTGCCGGCGCAGCCGTCGCGGCACTGGGCCGAAACATGGAGCCGACAGAGCCTGGGGGCCTGGGCCAAATGCGTGAACCCCGCTGAGGCGCGCAAGCGCTTCGCGGTCGAGCTCAGCCTGGCCACCGAATCTGGGGACGAACCCGCGATCGGACACGCGCTGATGCACCTCGCCGAGATCGACTGCTGGCTGGGGGACTGGCCGCGGGCCCGTCAGGAGGCACGGCGGTCCATCGAGGTGATCGAACTGACCGGCCAACGGCGCTGGCTCGGCTTCGGCCGGTACGCCCTGGCCCTGGTCGATGCGCACCTCGGTCGCGTCGGCGAGGCCGAGGCCGCCGCCCGGAATGCGTTGGAGCAGGCCGAGGAGTCCGGCGACCCGTACGTGGCCGCCCTGCTGCGGCAGGTCCTCGGCTTCGTCGCGCTGTCCGCGGCGGATCTCGAGCGGGCCGATCACCACCTGAGCCAGGCGGACGGACTGGTCGGCGCCATGAAGATCAAGGAACCGGCGCGCTACATGTTCCACGGCGACCAGATCGAGGCCGCTGCCGCCACCGGCCGGACGACGCAGGCGCGCAAGCTGCTCGCGCGGCTGCGGAACCGGGCCGAGGTCGCGCCGCGTCCCTGGCTGCTGGCGATCCTGCCCCGTAGCGAAGCGGTCGTCGCCGCAGCCGAGGGCGACCTGGACCGGGCGGCCCGCGCCGCGCAGCGGGCCTTGGACGCATGCGCCGCCTTGCCGATGCCCTTCGAACGCGGGCGCGCCCTGCTGGTATACGGCAAGGTCCTGCGGGCGAGCAAGCGGAAGATCCCGGCCAGGGACGTGCTGACCCAGGCCGAGCAGACCTTCGACGAGCTGGGTGCGCCGCTGTGGTCCGCGCAGGCGGCGGCCGAACTGCGCAGGTGCGGGCAGCGCCGGGTGCCCGATCGCCAGCTGACGCCCACCGAGCAGGAGATCCACCGGCTGGTCGCGTCCGGCCTGACCAACCGTGAGGTGGCCGGACGGATGTTCATCAGCGTCAAGACCGTCGAGGCCAACCTCACCCGCATCTACCGCAAGCTCGGCGTGCGCAACCGCAGCGAGCTGGCGGGGCTCGGTCCACGACCCGAGGCCGCCGACCGCCCCCGTACCGGCTGAGCCGATGCTCCCCCTAGCAGACCGGGGGCGGCGGGCGGACGTTCACGCGGTCGTGGCCGGGGTCCCGTCCGTTTAGGGGACTCCGGCCACGACCTCCCCCGGGCCCAGACAAGCGCTCCGGCGCGGGGGATCGGGAGAGGTGGGGCTAGCCGAACTGCACCTTCACGCCGAACTGGTTCTCCGCCCGCTCGATCGGGCTGAAGAACACATCGAGGCTGACCGGGTCATACCCGTGATGAACGCCTAAAGCCTGGTTGAGCACATACCAGGGGCCTCCGCTGTCGCCCGGCAGGCTGGCTGCCCCCGAGACGCGCACCATGTTCGAAGCGATCTTCGTGCAGCCGCCGCAGCCGCCCCACGGGAAGTTGATGCTCACGCTCGGATTGTTGATCACGCCGCAGGTGGTTCCGCTAGTCCGCCCGAAGTGGCAGACGTAGGCCCCCGACATGTAGCCGGAACTGCCGATGCGGGACGTCACGGTGCGTCGTGTGCTGAAGGTGTCCCAGAACTCAGGGACGTCGTCGTGGCCTGTGGTGGTGTGCCACTCCACTTCTCCGTTGGCGCCGATGTGCTCGCTGACGAACGGCGCGGAGAAGGTCGAGACGACCCCGCCAGCGGAGTTGTTCTGATCCATCTGGTTGATGCCCTCGCAGTGCGCGGCGGTGAGCACGCCCTCGGCCTGGTCGCTGGTGCGCCGGACGACGAAGGCCGAGGTGCACGCGTAGGCGCCACCGCTGCGGAGGATCGATCCTCCGTACCCGGTGCTGGGAACGGCCAGCCTGGTCCCGGGAGCGAGTTCCTTGATGGAGAAGTCGGAATTCTGCAGGGCGAGTCGGCCTCCGGCCAGGCGGGCGGTCAGCTTGTCGCGCAGTGCCCGCCCGCGCAGGTCCGGCTGTTCTCGCTGAAGCGCGAGTGTGAGTCCGATGCGCTGCGTCACCAGGTCGAAGTCCGAGCGGATTTGCGTGAAGCCCAGATCCTTGGCCGCCGCGTGCACCGCGTTCTGGCGGGCGACCATCTCGTCGAACGAGTACTTCCTCCCGCCGGTCAACTCGATCTCGGGAATGGTGCCCGCCTGCACCGCGTCCGGAACCTGGCCCTTGAAGTAGAGGGTGGCCGGCCTGTTCGCGGTGAAGTCGAACCGGCCTCCGGCGTACGACTGCGCCCGGACGTCCTCAGGCAGCGACTCCACGAGTTTCGTGACCCTCTGCTGGATGGTCAGCCGCCGCTTGGCCTCGGAGACCGAGACCTTCGCCAGGCCCGCGACGGCCGTGGCGTCCCGATCCAGGGCCTCCTCGGGGGTGATGAGGGCGCCGTCGTCAGGTGGGGAGGTTTCTGCGACCGCGTCGGGGGCGGCACTGGAAACGGGGGGCGGGTCGGCATGCGCGGGCAGTGCCGGCAGGGCCAGCAGGCTCCCGATAACCAGGAGACCAACCGCAGCCGTGCGCGGCGTGACGCGCCGGGCGCCGCTTGTGGCCCGCCCGGTTCTCACACCTGATGCAAGTCGCATCCGTCGTCCTCCAGTTGCTCGATCGGCGCGCCCGGCCCGCTGCCGGGGCGCTTCCAGGAGCAACGATGGCGTTGGGCCCACTCCCGAGTAATCGGGGAAATCCCTACCGAATGCGGCAGATCGGACAGCGACTCGCTGAAGCGCGGGCGCCCCGGTCCGACCCAACCTGACCCCCCGTTTTCACCGGTCCGGTCGTCATCGCGCTCGTCAACACCACCGACCCCACCACGGGCGTTCAGGCGGCCGTGACCAACATCGACCCGGCGATGGCCCAGGAGGTGGCGTTCGTGCGCTGCGCCTCGTGCTGGGAGCCCATGAGAAACCGGCCCAGCGAGTATGGTGCTCCGGCCCACCGCGCGGCCGTCGACATCGTCGAGAACGCCTCCTGGAGCGACGTGGCTCGGCTTCTGCTGCTGACCGGATCGATCCGACAGGGTGCGCGCGTTGGCCGGTATCGCCCTGGCCTCCATCTGCACCGACGCAATCGCGTGTACCTGTGGCACGAGTCTTACCGGCACTCCGGCATGGTGCGGGTGGGAAGTCGCTGCCAGGTTCAACCGGGCGACGAGCCGGAACGCCTGCCGCTGCCGGTCACCATCGAAAGCGATGCAAAACGCCCTTGGAACGATCCATATGCGGCTACTCAGAAACCGACCTAGCATCCCGGAAACGACCGCCGCCGCGAAGGGCCACAACGCGACGGCGGTCTGTTGTGCCATCCAGTCAGGCAACCGAAGGAGCAACGTGACGATTCTAGTGACAGGTGCGACCGGGAACATCGGTCGCCGTGTAGTGGATCGGCTGGTGGGTGCCGGTCAGCGGGTGCGAGCCATGACCCGCGATCCGCGGGCTGCGCGCCTCACCGACGGGGTCGAGGTGGTGTACGGGGATTTCGAGAGGCCTGAGACCTGGCCGGACGTGCTGGACGAAATCGAGCGCGTCTACCTGTTCCCCTTCCCCTATGTCGCCTCAGAGCCCAGGGCCGGGTTCGTCGAACAGGCGGCGAAGGTGGGTGTTCGCAGGTTCGTGGTGCACTCCGCCGCGGCTGCCGGATTCGCCCCCGGTGACGAGCCGGGTGACCGGAGCCTCAGCCCGCTCCGGCGCCACCTCGCCGAGGAACGGCAGGCTCATCGGGAGCTGGAGCTGATGGTGGAGGCCACCGATGCCGAATGGACCCATGTGCGACCGGGGCTGCTCGCGGTCAACGCCCTGGGATGGGCGGAGCGGATCCGCGCCGAGCGGGTGGTGCGTGAGCCGTACGGCACCGCCGGATATCCGCTGGTCCACGAGGCCGACATCGCCGAAGTGGCGGTCGCGGCACTGCTGGGCGACTCCCACGTCGGCGCCGCGTACACGATCACCGGTCCGGCGAAGATCTCGCAGGCCGAGCAGGTGAAGGCGATCGGCAGGGCGATCGGGGAAGAGATCCGCTTCGAGGAACTGACACCGGAGCAAGCCCGCGAGCAGTGGCTTCAGGACGGTTACCCGCCGGAGATGGCCGACTGGCGGATCGAGTTGCTGGCCGCGGCAGTCGACGGGCCGGGATCGCTCCCGCCGACCACCACCTTCCAGCAGATCACCGGACGCCCCACGCGTACCTTCGCGCGGTGGGCCCTCGACCACGCGGCGGACTTCCGTCCGGCCGGACGCACGGAGGAGGCGGCATGACGATCCTGGTGACCGGAGCGACCGGCCTGGTGGGCCGGGAGGTTGTCGGCCAACTACTGAAGACGGGCCACGATGTGCGCGCACTCACCCGCCGGCCCGCGGTCGCCGGGCTGCCCGAAGGGGTCACCGTGGTCGAGGGTGACCTGGAGCGGCCCGAGTCACTGCGGGCCGCCCTGCGAGGCGTCGAGCGGATGTACTTGTTCCCCGTTCCGCACGCGGTCTCCGACGTCGTCGCGATGGCGAAGCGGGCCGGCGTCCGGCAGGTGGTGGTCCTATCCGGAGCGGAGGCCGACGACGACGTGTTCGGGAGTGGCTACCAGGTCGTCGAACGGGCAGTGGAGGAGTCCGGGCTGGAGTGGACGCACCTGCGGCCAGGTGAGTTCGCGGGCAACTGGCTGGACTGGGCGGAGAGGGTGCGTACCGAGCGGGTGGTACGCCGGCCCTACGGCGGCGCGGTGACCCAGCCCACCCACGAGGCTGACGTCGCCGCGGTGGCCGCCACGGTCCTGGCCGAGGACGGCCACGCGGGCATGACGTACACCTTCGCCGGACCCGAGGCACTCACCGTGGCCGAGCAGGTGAAGGCGATCGGGGTGGCGATCGGTCAGGAGATCCGATTCGAGGAGCAGGATCCGACACAGGCCCGCGACGAGTGGATTCAGGATGGCTATCCGGCGGAGGTCGTCGACTGGCTGTTCGGAATGTGGGCGGAGTCCGCACGCGACCCCGCACCCGTCGACGAGGAGCGAGCCGCCGTCGTACAGCGTCTCACCGGCCGTCCCGGTCGCACCTTCGCGCGGTGGGCGGCGGATCATGCGGCGGACTTCAAACAACCCATCCCATAGAAAGGGCCGTTTCTAAGCCGATCTGAAGAGAGCCGATGAGATCCCGTCCGATCACCTCGATCGGACGGGATCGATCTCGTCCGTGCTCGGCGACCGCTGCAGGCACGTCGGCCAGCTTCGAAAAGTACCCCAGCCGCTGGTAGGCCTTCAACCACACCAGCAAGGACATCAGGTGCTGATCATCCTGTTCCTCAACCCCGGAAACGCCCGGGCCGACCCGACCGGTGGCACCTCTTCGTTAACGGCGTCTGTTGAGGCATCCGCCGTCGGGATCCAGTACGGCTTTGCACGTAGCGCAGGCTGGCAACGATCCTCGACGTGCCCTCGTCGCTGAATCCTCGTCGTTGCTCGCCCTCGCGCGTGGGGATGGCTGGCGTGCGTTACGGGGGTACGGCCGGAATATGGCAGAAGGGGGCCGTCGGGCCCGCTAGGCGGACCGGGGCCTGGGCACTGCCGAGCTGCTCGACGGCTTTGCCGTAGCGGTCGGTTACGTGGCCGCGCTCGCCGAGCTGGAAGGTGCGCCGGGCGGTGTCGGCGTTGCGCGCGGTGTAGTAGACCGCGACCAGCGCAGCCAGCCCGGTCGCCACGGCCAGCACCCGGCCGCGGACCGCATCCAGGGCCGTTGCCAGGTCCTTACCGGCCAACCCCTCCGGCCCGCCGATCGCCATCCCGTCCACGTGCTCCAGCACCCAGCGCGCCCCGGGCCCAGCACCCAGACGATCTCCGCCACCAACGCCACGCCGACCGCAGCCACCACTATCGAGACAGGCTTCACGTCCTCCACCGTGACCCGAATCGAGGTCCACAGCTAGAGCAAGCGGCACGCCTGCGACCCGTTTCTGCCGTATTCGTGTGTCCTGAACGTGAAGGAGAGTTCGATGTAGGCGAATGATCTGGAGCGATGCTGCTCGGACGATGAAGGTTTGGCCCTTCGAAGTCGCCCTGCGGAGGGAGGCTTCAAACCGCCTCATGCTGCGTTTGCTGAAGACAGTCGTGGTGAGCGATGAGGAAAAGGCGCTGCAAAGGCGTCAGGTAGGGACCGGGAAGGCGAACGCGAGTGAACCACTGACGACGTGTCGAAATCAGAACAGATGACATCGAAACCGGGGAGTGAATACGACCCCGGGATGAGCCTGGCGGGTGTCCGCTTATTGGCCAGGCGGTGTCCGGCATGGAGGTGGCGTGAGTCCGGTCTGCGGCGTTCGAGTGGAACAGGAGAAGGCGCTGTTCGGACACTGCCCGCCTCGGCGGGCGACAGGGGAGAGCTGTGGTCGGGGGAAACCCCGGGAGGCGGCGTCAGAGTACCCGTTGCCGGGCGCGCTGGCGGACCGGCCCGTAGTAGTGGTGAAGGTCCTGTAACGGGGCTGGAGCGAAGGGGCCGGGTCGTTCGTGACCCGTTTGTTCGATCAACCGGAAGTTCTCCGGGAGGAGTCGCGTGAACGAGTTGAAAGCACCGGGCAAGCCGTTTGAAATCTCCAAATGGGCTGTCCAGGTGGCGTGGGAGAAGGTCAAGGCGAATAAGGGCGTAGCCGGGGTGGACGGGGTATCCATCGGGGAATTTGAGAAGGATCTGAAGAACAACCTGTACAAGATCTGGAATCGAATGTCTTCGGGAACGTACTTTCCGCCTCCGGTCATGGCTGTGGAGATCCCGAAAGCGCACGGCGGTGGCACCAGGATGCTGGGCGTTCCTACCGTGGCGGATCGGATCGCGCAGACGGTGGTAGCCGGGGTGCTGGAAGCGAAGGTCGAACCGATCTTCCATCCAAGCTCCTATGGCTATCGTCCGGGCCGCTCGGCGCTGGATGCGGTCGGGGCCTGTCGGCAACGCTGCTGGGAGTTCGACTGGGTGGTCGAGTTCGACATCCGGAAGTTCTTCGACTCCGTGCCCTGGGCTCTGATCGTCAAGGCGGTCCAGGCGCACACCGACCTGCCGTGGGTGGTGCTGTATGTCCAGCGGTGGCTTGCCGCGCCGCTGGCACTGCCCGACGGAACCTTGCAAGATCGAGAGCGCGGAACCCCGCAGGGGTCGGCGATCTCACCCGTCCTGGCGAATCTGTTCCTGCACTACGCGTTCGACGCCTGGATCGCCCGGGAGTTCCCCGATGTGGTGTTCGAGCGCTACGCCGACGACGCGGTCGTGCACTGCTCCAGCCTGGGGCAGGCCGAAGAAGTGTTGGCGGCGATCAAGGGACGGATGGCCAAGGTCGGACTTCACCTGCACCCGGACAAGACCCGGATCGTGTACTGCAAGGACGACAGACGGCGCGGCTCACACGAGCACACGTCGTTCACGTTCCTGGGGTTCACCTTCCGGCCGCGAGGGGTGCGGACCAAGACCGGGAAGATGCGCTGCGGCTTCAACCCGGCGGTCAGCAAGAAAGCCTTGAAGCAGATGGGGGCGAAGGTGCGAGCCTGGCGGCTCCACCATCGCTCCGGGTCCTCCGAACACGACCTCGCACGGCAGATCAATCCGGTCGTGCGGGGCTGGATGCAGTACTACGGAGCGTTCTATCGCTCCGCGCTGCATCCCCTCCTGGCCCGCATCAACGCCTACCTGATGCGGTGGTCGCGCAACAAGTACAAGCGGCTACGGAGCCGAAAGAAGGCCCAAGCCCAGTGGGAAAGGGTCGTGAAGCTGCGGCCCACGTTCTTCGCTCACTGGATCTGGGTGAACACGGTTCCGGTAGTCTGGTGACCAGAACGACAAGAGCCGTGTAACGAGAGATTGTTACGCACGGTTCTGTGGGAGCCCCGGGCTGAGACGCCCGGGGCGACCCGACCGGCGGCACGACACCAGCCCCGAGCGCCTAGCCGAACGCCTGCTGCGGCCCGGCGGCGGACTCGCCGCCCTGCTGGCCGACGACCTGCAGCAGGCGCGGCCGGGGGATCGGCTGTGGGCGGCCGAGTACCTGACCGCCCGCTACAGCACCCCCGAACCCCAGCACAGCAGCCGGCGCGGTGACCACGGCGACGGCCAGCTCGACGGGTTGGGTGGTGGGCTCGGGGGTTGAGCAGCAACCGAACGGCCAGTGACGTTAGCGAGCCGTCGGAGCTCGGGTTATCGTCACTGGCCGTTCTGATGCGGGTGGTCGCTCGTCCTGTCCCTCGCCGGCGGCTAATCCCGCACGTGCAGGCCGAAACCCTTGCGGCCCGGCACTTCCAGGCCCTCCTTCAACCGCAGTGACGGGATCTCGTAGTCACCGAAGTTCTGGCGCCGGAACGCGATCGGCTCGGTCGACTCCAGGGTGAGCAGCCGCTGCTCCCAGGCCTTGGCGACGTCCGGGTAGTCCTCGTCGGTCATCCGGTCGGTGCCGTACAGCACGAACGGCGGCAGCACCTCCACGCCCGGGTAGTACAGGATCCCGTGGTGGATCGGGAACAGCAGGTCCTCGATCGGGCCGTTGATCCCGCGATCGGTGTAGTGGGACTCCGGGCCCCCGACGGTCACCGACAGGATCGCCCGCCGCCCCCGCAGCGTCCCCTCACCGAAACGCTCGCCGTACCGGGTCTCGTCGTGCACTCCGACGCCGTACGCGAAGTGGAAGGAGAACACCCGGTCCACCCAGCCTTTGAGGATCGCCGGCATCGTGTACCACCACATCGGGAACTGGAAGACCACCGTGTCGGCCCACAGCAGCTTCTCCTGCTCGGCCGCCACGTCGGGCGTGAGCGCGCCGGCGTCGTAGGCCCCGGCCGAACTCGGTATCACCTGCAGCGGGCTCGTGGCGTGCTCGCCGAAGTCCGCCGCGTCCACCACGGCCTTCCAGTTCATCGCGTACAGGTCGCTCACCCGCACCTGGTGCCCGGCGGCTTCGAGAGTGGACACGGCGAGGTCCTTCAAAGAGCCGTTCAGCGAACGCGGCTCGGGGTGGGCGTAGACAATGAGCGTCTTCATGGCTGTTCCCTTCAAAGAGGTGTGTCGCCATAGATGCTCGGGCCGCCGAGGCCTCGTCATTCAGGGGCGCCTCTTCCATCGGACGGGACTTCCTGGTAACAGCAGGACCACCCTCACGTGCGTCACCGGAGCCATACTGGGGGCATGGACGATCTCGCGGGCTTCCTGCGCACCCGGCGCTCCCGGGTCGACCCAGCGGCCGTCGGCATCACCACCGACAGCCGCCGCCGCGTCGAAGGGCTGCGCCGCGAAGAGGTCGCACACCTGTCCGGAGTCAGCGTCGACTACTACGTACGCCTGGAGCAGGGCCGCGCCACCCAGCCCTCCGAACAGGTCCTCGACGCGCTCGCCCGCGTCCTCGGCCTTGACGAGACCGAACGCGGGCACCTGTACCGGCTTGCCCGGCAGCGCCGCCGCCGCGCCAAATCGCCCAGCGGGCGCCTGCGGCCGGAGCTGCTTCGCGTACTCGACCTGGTCACCGACGCGCCCGCCCTGATCATGGACCACCGGCTGGACGTGGCCGCCGGGAACCGCCTCGCCGGGCTCCTCTACGGTCGGGAGATGCCGGGCTTGAACACCGCCCGGCACATCTTCCTCGATGAGGACGAGCGCGGCCTGTATGCCGACTGGGAGAAATGCACCCTCGACGTGGTCGGGCACCTGCGCCTGGCGGCCGGGAAGCACCCCGACGACCGGGGCCTGGCCTCGCTTATCGGCGAGCTGGCGATGGGCAGCAAGCGCTTCCGCCGCCTCTGGGCCCGCGCGGACGTACGCGCCCGCACACATGGACGCAAGGCGTACCGGCACCCGCTGGTCGGACTGCTGGAACTGCACCAGGAGAACTTCGCGCTGCCGGATGAATCGGGCATGGAGCTGCTGGTGCTGTCCGCGGCACCCGGGAGCCCCACCGAGGACGGGCTGCGCCTTCTGGGCGCGCTCAGTGGGGATGGACATCCCACGGTGAAAGGCCTGCCGGTAACGAAATAAGTCCGTTGCGGTCAGCAGCGGCGGTTGGCGGGTCGTCTTCGCGAGTGATGCGTTCGGCCGTGTCTGCGCCGAGGCGTAGTGGCCGAGGGTGGCGAGGTAGGCGTGCCCGGGATTTCGCCTGGGGTTCGGACGCGGAGTGGCGTCCGGGCATCGGGAAGGGGAACCCTCCCGCTCCTTGTCAGTCAGCTCCTCCCAGGTCGGGGCGAGCGCCCGTCGTGGGGCGAGCTGCTGGTGAGTCTTGGCCAGGCCCAGGATACGCGGGTCGTCGAGCGGGATCTGGGGCAGCGGCAGGGCGCTCTCCTCAAGGGGTGGGGGCCTGGTCAGTGGGGTTGCCCTCGATGGCCGCCAGGGTCTTGTGGACGACGCCGACGGAGACTTTGACTCCGGCGGCGATGGCGCGGATGGATTCGCCGCGCTGGCGGCGGGCGAGGATGGCGGCGCGTTTGTCGTCGTCGACGACCGGTCGGCGGCCACCGACCCTGCCGCGTTCGCGGGCGGCCTCCAGGCCGTTGCGGGTCTTGCGGACGATGTCGCGGCGCCGGTCTTCGGATAGGGCGAGTGCGAGGTCGAGGATGAGGGATCGTTCGGTGTGCTCGCCAGCTGCGATGCCCTCCAGGACCTTGACACCGACGCCGCGCTGGAACAGGTCGTTGAGGACGATCAGGCCTTCCAGGAGGTTGCGGCCGAGCCGGTCGACCTCCTGGACGGTCAGCAGGTCGCCGTCGCGGATGTAGGACAGCGCGTTCAACAGGTCGGGCCGGTCGTCGGTGGCGAGTTTGCCGCTGGTCTTCTCCTCGAAGACCTTCCAGCAGATGGGGTCGAGGGCGTCATGCTGCCGCTGGGCGTTCTGCTTGTCAGTGCTGACCCGGACCAGGCCGATGAGCGCCATCGAAGAGAGCCCCCCGTTCATCAAACGTGCCGCGAAAGGTAGCCGAACGCTACCGGAAAATGAACGGCCAGATGAACGGTTCGGCGGGGTACGGCAGCGTGTTCCGACGGGTTCCCGTTCGCGTTTGTCAGGCGACCGTTAGATGAACGCCCGGCTGTCCACCTGATTCAGACCCCGGGACAAACCGCGATGGGTGCGGCTCTTCCTCGGGAACTGTTTGAGCTGGTCGATTGCGGCCGCCGACAGCTGAGGTTGTTGCCGAGGAGACCGCCTGATCAGAGAGGCGGGCTTCGTTGTAACTTCTGGGGTGTGTCAGCGCTGCTGTTTCCGGATCCTCCACTCGCCGATGCGGTCGTTGCGTTGCGTCCTTGGCGAAGGTCCGATGTGCCGCAGCGGTTTGCCGGCTTCTGCGACCCGCTGTGTCTGCGTTTCTCCTGGCCGCTCGTCGAGCCCTTCGCCGAAAAGCATGTGCGGAGGCGCTTCGACGAGGAGGAGGAAGCACGGCTTTGCGGGGAGGAACTCAACCTCGCCGTAGCCGATGCGGCCGACTCCGGCCTGATCTTGGGTGGGGCTTCGATATATGACGTAGACCTTGGCCAGGCGCGTGCGGCGATCGGCTGTTGGCTGGCACCGCACGCACGTGGGCGGGGGGTCGCCACTCGTACACTGCGACTGCTGGCGCGTTGGGCGTTCGGCCACATCCACCTTGCCCGCCTGGAGCTGACATGCGCGCCCGACAACGTCGCCTCCCAACGCGTAGCCGCACGATGCGGGTTCGTGCGTGAGGGAGTGCTGCGCTCGCACGTGCGCTTCAAGGGCGGGCGCCGTGACTCGGTGATGTTCAGCTTGCTGCCCGGCGAACTGCAATGAGCCCGACACATTTGTGTTCTTCTTCTCGTGGGTGATGGTGTCGGAGCTTCGTTGACCTGGACGGACTCAGCCGTCGAGCAGGATCCGCGTGGACCATGCGGGGATGGAGAGGGCGGTCCCGGCCTCGTGGGCGGTGCCGGCCACCGGGTCGTTGGTGGGCCGGAGGATCGTGACGGAGGCCTCGTCCCAGCTCCAGTTGAAGAGGAACCAGGCACGTCTGCCGTCCGGAAGGGTTCCCGACGAGATCGTGACGGGCAGTGCGCGCGACGGGGCGAGCTCGTCGGCGACCGCCGCCGGTAGCGCCCAGGCGATCACTGCCGCAGACAGGGTCGGGTCCGGGACGGTTCCGACCGTGGTGATGCGACCAGACCCGTGGGCTCGTGTCACTGCGGCAGGGAAGGCGCCGAAGCGCGGGTGGATGTATTCGGCGATCGGTTCGGCCTCCTCCGGGATGAGGCCGTCGATCCAGCAGGTGGCCGCCGCGGTCGCGGGGGAAGAAAAATCACCGCGGCCGGTGACCGGGATCGGCTCATCGATGTTGGAGAATTCCTCGTAGTGCACTCCGGCGGGCTCTCGCAGGACCGCGGGGGCGACATCGACGCGCGCGCGGGCCTCGTGGTCGCCGTAGCCGGTGCGGATGCCGATGATGAGGTGCCCGCCGGCTGCCGCATAGTCGCGCAGCAGTTCAAGCTCGCGGTCGGCCGCCACGTAGAAGGCGGGTGCGATCAGCACCGGGTAACGCTTCGCCAGCTCGGCTGCGCCGAGTTCGACGGCCTGCTGGGCGTGCAGGATGCGCGCCTGCGCGCCCGCATCGATGACGCCGCGGTGGAAGGCGTCGAAGATGCGCTCGTAGGATGCCGGGTCGGGGCGGCCGGCCACGCTCAGCGGCGGGAAGAACTGGAATGCCCACCGCGTGTCGTTCGACCACAGCAATGCCACGTCACCGTCGGGCTCGAAACCGTCCAGAGCGTCGCCGATCTTCTCGAGCGCGGCACCGATGGCGGACACTTCCTGGTACACACGACCCGGCTGCAAGGAGTGCGGGAGCACACCACCCCAGTAGGTCTCCGCCCCGTAGGGAATGGTGTGCCAATGCCAGTATTCGATCATGGCGGCGCCGCGGCTGATGAGGGCGAAGGCCGCCTGCTGCAGCTGACCGGGCCACGGGGGCAGGTTGTTGGCGCTGCCGTCGATGCTCTGCGCGTTCGTCTCGGTGACCAGGAAGCGTTCCTGCCGCGAGGAGAACAGGCGGTCGGCCTGCCGGAACAAGCCGGCGACGCCCGTGGTGGTCCATTCCGTCTGCGGGGCCAGTTCCTTGGTCACATCCAGGTGGTCCTGCATGGAGTAGTAGGGGTTGCCGGCGGTCACGCTGAGCGCTGCGGAGAGCTTCAGGTCGTCGTGCGCCTTGCGCGGGTAGTTGATGCAGGTGGTCACGAACTGGTCCTCGTGCGCGTACTCACGCACAATGTCGGACTGCCACGAGATGAACTCGGTGGTCAGTTCCGACTGGTACCGCCGCCAGGCCAGGTCGTACTGCGGCAGGCTGTTGCCGTCGGGGCGCCACAGCTCGGACCAGTCGGCGATCCGGTGGGACCAGTACGTCAGGCCCCACTCCCGGTTGAGCGTGTCCACATCGCCGTACTGCACCTTCAGCCGGCGCACGAAGCGGATGAACGCCCCGCGGTTGTGAAACAGCTCCAGGCCCGGCTCATTGTCGACCTGGTAGCCGATGACGCTCGGGTGGTCGGCGTAGCGGCCCACCACCTTGCGGATCACTCGCTCCGCGTGGAACAGGAACGCCGGATGCGAGTAGTCGACCTCTTGACGGGCCCCCCAAGGAATCGGATTCCCTGTCGCTCGCTCGGCGGCGATCTCGGGGTAGGCCTGCTGAAGCCACGGCGGCACGGCGTAGGTGGGCGTGCCCAGGATGACCTTGATGCCGCGTTCATGGGCACTGTCCAGCACCGGTAGCAGCCACTCCAGCTCGAAGCGCCCTTCTTCCGGCTCCCAGTTCGACCAGACCGACTCGCCCACCCGGATCACTGTGAACCCGGCCTGCTTCATCAGGTCCAGGTCCTGCTTGACCCGGTCGCTGAGGTGGTACTCGGCGTAGTACGCGGCGCCGAAGAGAACACCGGTCGGCCGATAGGGCGGCACAAGACTCACGCAAGGACTCCGTTGTTTGTTGAAGAAGATGCCCGGCGGCACCTCTCACTGGCGGCTGATGGGCACGCTACCTCTAGCGCCGCGGCGGCGATCGTGGCCAGCGCCTCGTGCAGGCCATGGCCACGATGATCTGGGTGATGCCCGAGTCGGTGAGTCGCCCGCGCTGGCCGGACCACAGCGGCACGCCGGTGCCCTCGCCGGCGGCCTCATCCCCAACGCGTGCGTCGAGCCAGGCGGCCAGGTGCTCGCGAGCGATCGGCGGCAGCGGGACGGTGCGCACCTCATCGCCCTTGCCGTGCAGGCGCACATGGCCGGTGCGGGCGGTCAGCACGACGTCGCCGGTCTCCAGGCGTCCGCATTCCTCCACCCGGGCCCCGGCGTACAGCAGCACCGCGACGATCGCCCGGTCGCGCACGCCCCGGCGGGCCGCGGCCCGCTCCACCCGTCCCTGCTCGGCCGGGCTCAGGGCGTCGGGTTCGCCGGGCTTGGGCAGCCGGGCGCCCTTGACGTCGATCCGAAGACCTACCTGGGCGTACAGCAGCGTCACCGCGGCCAGCGCCTGGTTGATGGTGGCGGGGGCCCGGCGGGCGCCCATCATGTGCTCGCGCCAGGCGGTGACGGCGGCCCCGGCGCCGACCAGGTCGGCGAAGGCGTCGTCGTGGTCGACGCCGTGCTCGGCCAGCCAGGCCACGTGCGCGGAGCTCTGGCGCCGGTAGGCCTTGACGGTATTGGCCGACAGCTTGCACCGATCCAGGTGGCGGTGCACGGCGGCCAGGGCGTGCTGCGCGGCCGCCGCGACGTCGACGCCGGGGCGGAGCGGGACGACGGGCGCGTTCATCGCGGCTCGCCGAGCGCGCCGACCAAGGCCGCGCCGGGCCGTGGCGGGACGGCGAGGGAGGTGATCATCTGCGGCGCTCGTTATTATCCACTGAGTTTCACCCCGGGTTCCGGGCGCTCCGGGACGACATTGTTCACTGAGATCATAGGGGCACTCAGTGGATAATCACAGTTATCCACTGAGGTCGAGTACGCGGTCAGGAGCAGCAAGGGGGCCCGGAGCGCGGCCGCAATGACGTAGACCCGCAGGGTTGCCTCGCTTGCCGGACGACACCGACCGTGATGCGGTTAGCTCGATGTCGAAGGTGATCGCGACCGTCGTCTTGTCGCGGAGGGGAGTCCCCAATGAGCGAGACGTCGCCGATCGAGTCGACGTGGTTCCGGCGGGTGCGGCTGACCGCTCAGGGGGCGGTCCTCGTGCTGGGAGCGGTGCTGATGGTGTGGCTCTCGCTCACCGACCTGCTGGCGTGGGCACAGTTGCCACAGGGGCTCGACCAGTCGGGGTTCTGGGCGTGGCTGGTGCCGCTCTGGCTGACCCTTTCTCCCGTCGTGCTGGCGCTGCAGGCCGGGGTGGACTGGAGACGCGGCCACAGCGCGCGCCGGATCCTCATCGCCGCATGGGCTCTGATCGCTCTTTCCACCGTCATCCAATGGGATGCCGGCAGTTCCTGGTTCGAGATCATCTCCAGGCCCATCGTGCTGGCCGTCATGCTTTTGATGCTGCGGCCCGTCGACCCCGTCGAGGCCGACCCCGGACAAGGCAGCAGCGATGGATGAGTTCCGAGCTCGCACCGGGACCGCTTCGCGCTGTCGATGAGGCCTCGCCTCGCGTCGTCGATGAGCACCAGGGCGACGTCGTGGCTCGGTGGCACGCCGACGACGAAGGAGTTGTCGTGGCGTCGATGCCCGCGCCCAAGCAGGTACCGCAGATCGGCGCTTCCTGTTACTCCTCGGCCATACCTCGACGCTACGCCGCCCCGAGAACCCCGTCAGGTCCTTCCCGGCCCCCTTGCCCGTTTGCCTCCCTACCGAGGGCATGGCCGGAATACGACGGAAACACACCGCGGTCTGACGACTGATCGTTGGGGTGGACTTCGTCTTGTTGATGATGGTCTGGGAGGTTGGTGGTGACCTCGATCGACCGGATCGCCTATCCACGCTTCGCCCGAGTGGTCTCGGGCCGGGAGCTGGTGGAGAGCTTCTCGCCGACCGACGCCGAGGTGAGCTGGGCGCGAGTCGGCTCCGCTCTCGACAACGCCGCCGCCGAGGCCTTCACCTCCACCATCAAGGTCGAGTACATCCACCGGCACCGCTTCGCCACCCGCCACGAAGCCCGACTGAAGATCTCCACCTGGATCGTCGACTTCCACAACCTGCCGTCGCAGGCACAGCGCCTGCGACGGCATGTCACCCATCGACTACGAACCCTTCATGGCCGAAGCCAGGATGGCTCAAGCCGCATAACGGAGCCCTCCACGATTTCGGGGAATTGACAGGCCCCCCGAGCTGTGCGAACAAGCCATGTGGATCTCCTCATGGTTGTAGGAGCCGGCCGCGGTCGACGCCGCGGCAGCAGGCGAGAACCGGGTCGTCCGGTCAGGCCGGGTTCAGTTGCCATTGCTGGTTGGCCCCGCCGTTGGCGGCCCACTGCACGACTTGCGCCCCGTCGTTCGTCGCCGCACCGGAGACGTCCGCCACCAGTCCGCTGCTGTAGCTGACGATGGTGTAGTAGCCGTTGCCGGTGGATCGCAGATACCACCTTTGGTTGGTGCCGCCGTTGGCCGTCCACTGCTGCAGTTGCAGCCCGGCCGTGCTGCTGCCGGCGTTGACGTCGAGCATCTTTCCACTCGGGACGTACTTGAGGGTGTAGGAGCCGTCGGAGGTCGTGGCGATGGTCCAGGTGGCGGTGCCGCTCTGCTGGATCACCTTGGCGCCGTCCGCGGTGGAGTTGCCCGCGACAGCGAGCGGCTTGCCGCTGTTGCGGTTGACGATGCGGTAGTTGCCCGGTGTGGGTCCGCTTGCGCCGAGGTTGAAGTACTCGACCGCGTCGCTGAACGTCGTGGCGCCCGACTTGGTGGTCGTCAGTACCAGGTACACCCGTGAGCCGCTCGCCGGGGTGGTGAAGGTGACCGGCTGGGTGACCCGCGAGCCGAGCGGGACGGTCAGGGTCGTGCTTCCGGACGCGACGACCGCGCCGTCCGGCGCGTCGAGCCGCGCCGTCCAGGTGAAGCCCACCGAAGTGTCGGCGAAGTCGTCGTTGAAGACGGTGATGTTGCGGGTGACCGTGGCGTTGCGGGCGTAGGTGGGCACGGCCTGCGGCAGCGGGAAGGTGCCGTTCGCGTCCGAGTTGCCGGAGGCCGACCAGTACGGCAGGTCGACCGCTGCCACCGGGTTGAACGCCGCCTGCACGCGCTGGAACTGCGGGTTGCTCCAGGGGTTCGAGAGGTTGTCCGCACCGTAGACAGGGCGACCGCCCTCCTCCGGGACGAAGTCGGTGGTCCGCACTCCGGGCACGACGCTGGCCCAGGCGGACAGCAGCGTGTACGGACGCAGGTCGCTGGCGTCCTTGCCGCGCTTGGCCAGGGTTGCGGTGGCGAACCACTCGAAGCCCTGCTTGGTGTTGCATGCCGGCCAGATGTACTCGCCCTCGCCGTCGGGCCGCCCGTTCACGGTGATCAGGCGCTCCCCGTACCTGCCGAAGCCGTCGACGTAGTGCGGGATCACCGCGAAGTTGGCGTACGTCATCCCGGGATAGCCGTTGACATTCCCGTTGACGCCCACCTCGGCAATGATCGGCCGGGTGCCGTCGGCGCCGTTCATCGCCGTGTACAGGTCCTTCTCGAACTGTTCGGAATCCTGGCCGCTCTGGTTCGGCTCGTTGGACTGACTCCAGCGGATGACCGCGGGGTGGTTGCGGTCGCGCAGGACCAGCGCACGGGCGTGGTTGACCATGTTGTCGTGCCCGGCGATCCAATCCTGCTTGCCGGAGGAACCGCGAATCGCGGTCTCGCCGATGATCATCAGGCCCATCTCGTCGGCGACATCCAACATGTACGGGCTGGCCGGCTCCTGGTGGATGCGCACCACGTTGAAGTTCAGCCGCTGGTAGTTGTCCACCGCCTGCGGCCAGCCGCCGTTGCCCGACGAAGGCGGAAGGAATCCGGGCAGCGTGTCGAAGGCGTCGCCCTTGCCGCCGTTGTTGATCCGGTCGTAGTTGGCACCCTGGAGGTTGTCGCCGCGGAAGTTCACGCGCACGCCGTTGAGGTAGTAGTACTCACCGTTCTGGGTGGCCTCCCGGAATCCGAACCGGTACGTGGCGTCGCTGGTGTGCCCGTCATCGGTGGCGGCATGCACCGCCAGCCGGTGCAGCTGCGCCCGGTACCCCGGCCGGTACGGCACGTTGGGCCACCAGTACGAGGTGCTGTCGAGGTTCCACGCGACCGGCCCGACGGTCACGGTCGCGGTCGAGCGGGCCGCCACGGTGACCGTACGGCTGGGCAGTTGCGGGTAGCTGAAAGCCGTTCCGTTGTCGGACGACAGCGACCCGGTCAGCGTCACCGACCGGGAACTGCCCGACGTGTTACGCACCGACACGTCGTAGCTCAACGTCTTGTTCGCCACCGACGTACGCACGAATGTGTCGCTGACGTACACCTCCGGGTACACCCGCAGGAACGCCGAACGGAAGATCCCCTGGGGGACCGCCTCGGACCAGTCGGCGGCGTCGGGCACCAGGTACCGGCCGTTGGACGCCTTCAACGCGCCGCGGCCCTTCACATCGACGCTGATCGTATGAGTGGTGCCCGGGGCGGCGTAGGCGCTGATGTCGAACTTCGAGGGAGTGAAGGCCGTGGTCTGCGTCGCGACCACCCGGCCGTCCACCGACAAGGTCGCCTGGTGGTTCACGGCGCCGAACTCGATCCACGCCGACTGCGGCTGCCCCGAGTCCGGCACCGTCACCGTACGCGAGTACACCGCCTGGGACACATCGGTGAAACCCTGCTTGTACCAGCCACCTCCGGGCACCTTGATCGACGTCGTCGACCGGCCCGCCGGAGTGAAGCTCCACGTCCCGGCCAGATCGACCGAGGCGACCGCGGCATTGCCCGCGGTGAAGCCGTCGAGGTCTCCAGCGGCGGCGACCGACGCGGTGGACTCCGACGCGGTGGACTCCGACGACGCTGACCGCTGTGCCGCCACAGCCGGCTGAGGCCCGATCAACGCGACCAGCAGTAAGGCCGCCGCCACAGCCGGCCACCTGCTCGCCCTACGTCGAGGACGGGAGGAGGGATCGCTCCGCTTCATCGGTAATCCTTTCGGGTGAATCCCGTTTGTGAGGCACTTCCCGAGGCCGGCCGCCCCTCCGCGGGCGCCACCGCCCGGCCGTTCAGGCCGTCGCCGTTCGTCGGCGAAAACCGACGGCTTGAGGGGGCATCCTGTCTCCTCGTAATGGGAGCGTCGTATCGGTTCGACGGCGTGGCCGAACATCACACATAAGGCCCAAACTCCCACCTGTCAATGCTCAGGGTTCCACAGAGATCGGATCACTTCGGCCGCCTGGCTCCCATCACGCCTGATGAGATCATGCGGTTCTAGACGTCGTGTAATTTTCATGCTGCGTTGGGCGCCTCGAACGCGGTTCCAAGATCGAATCAGCATGCTCAGGACCATCCGGACCTGTGTCGAACCTTCACAGTTGAACGGATCGATTCGATGCCGTCGGGCGCCTGGTAGAGGAATGGGCCCACCTATGGCCCTACGCCAGCAATGACGAACGCACCGATGCCCTCGGAGACTTCCTGCACCGCTACAGACCCGTCCGGGCTGGGCCGGATGCTGTTCGCCTTCTTCGCCGCGAAGGCCGAGACACCTCCGACGGCCTAATCGACCTGCGCACGGTGGGTGATCTCGCGTCGCTGGTCTGCTTCTGACGCCACCGCCCGGTAGGTCTCGTGCGGGTAGTCCTTGAGCGTGACCTCGTCGTGCAGGCGCATGCCCCTGCCGTTGAGGCCGGTCAGGGCACGGGCGAGCGGCGCGGGAGCGTTGTTGATCAACCGCGCTCCCTGGATCAAGGCCCACAGCTCCAGGCGGCTGCCGGGGATGAGCCGCTTGGCGGTGGCGACGGCGAAGGTCCGGCTGCGCCGTACGTAGTCGCCGATCTGTTGTTCGTACGCCGTGAAGGCCCGGGTGTGGTCGCCGCGCGCCTCGGCCAGCTCGCCGGCCAGGACGTAGGCGCCCACGACGGCGAGGCTGGTGCCGCCGCCGACCGCGGGGCCGGGGCAGTAGCCGGCGTCGCCCACCAGGCTCACCCTGCCGCGTGACCAGGTGTCCATCCGCAACTGGGTGATCGAGTCGAAGTAGAACGCCGAGGCGCGCTCCAGCTCCTCACCCAGCAGCCGGGGGACCTCCCAGCCCATCCCGGCGAAGTGCCGGCGCAGCAGTTCTTTTTGCCGGTCGACGTCGCGGTGGTGGTAGTCGAGCTCGGTCTCGGGACGGAAGAGGAAGACCGCGCGAGCCTCGTCCAGGCGTGCCGCGCCGTAGACGGCCGCCATCCTGTTCACGCCCGTGATGCCCTCCATGCGGTCCCGCAGGCCCAGGTAGTTGGGGATCGACATGACGGCCAGGTAGCCTCCGATCCAGGTGGAGAAGCGCTCCTCCGGGCCGAAGGCCAGGCGCCGGACGGTGGAGTGCAGCCCGTCGGCTCCGATCACCAGGTCGAATCTGCGGGCGGGCCCGCGCTCGAAGGTCACCTCGACGCCGTCCGGGTCCTCGGCCAAAGCGGTGATGGAGTCGTCGAAGAGGTACTCGGTGTCGTCGCGGGTGGCCCGGTGCAGGATCTCCGCGAGGTCGTCGCGCATGATCTCGACGTGCCGGTCGGAGATGGCGCGCGTCAGCCTGGCCATCCCCAGCTCGTAGGAACGCTCGCCGTTCTCGGTACGGAACGCGAGCCACTCGGTGCCGGTCGCGGCGGCCTGGACCGGCTCGATCAGGCCCATCTTCTCGACGATGTCCATGGCAGGGCGGAACAGGTCGACCGCGTGCCCGCCCGCCTTGCGCAATCCCGCAGCCCGCTCCACCACGGTGACGGTGAAGCCGTGGCGGATGAGCCAGTAGGCCAGGACGGGGCCGGCGACGCTGGCACCGGAGATGAGAACTCGCATACGCCCCTCGCTTACTTAACGTTAGGTAGAATCTTTACCTAACGATAGGTAAGCATGATTCCCAAGAGCGCACAAGGGCTTACCTAACGATAGGTAAGCCCTACTCTTGGTTTATGGCCAGGCCTTCGGACACCAAGACGCGCATCCAGGAAGCTGCACGCGAGCTCTTCCTGCGGCAGGGCGTGCAGAACACCAGCCTCAAGCACATCGCCGACCGGCTGGGCATCACCAAACCGGCCCTGTACTACCATTTCGATTCCCGCGAGGACCTGGTCAGAAGTATCGTCCAGCCGTTCATGGACGAGCTGGAGGCGTTCACGGCCGAGCGCGAGCCGGGGGATGCGCGCGCGTTGCTGGAGGACTACTTCGACCTCATCTGGCGGCACCGCGAAGAGCTCATGATGGTCCTGCGCGCGCCCGCCATGCTCGCCGAACTCGACCTGGTGGAGCGGATGTGGCGCTGGCGCAAGCAGCTGACCACGCTTCTGCTCGGCCCTGCCCCCTCAACGGCCGCGCAGATCCACGCGACCGTGGCACTCGGCGGCATGTCCGACTGCGTGGTGGAACACGCCACCCTCCCCTTGCAGGAGGTCAGGGCCGCCGCGGTGGAGGCCGCGCTGGCCGCGCTCACCTGAAACCGGCCGCCCCTCAGCCGTCACCGGCGTGAAGGCGTCGCCTGCCGGACGCGGTGGCCGCGCGTCCGGGCCGCCGGTCGGCCTGAGAACCGCCACGCCTCGGCGGGCACCGTCCAGGGCCGGACGGGGACGGATTCCTGTTCGAAGCGGCACGGTGACCGGATGTCGTCCCGGCCCGGCTCGCCATCGGTCCAAGCACGCAGGCGGCATCCGATCCTCACCAGGCCCAGGACGGGTTGCCGGTGGCCTGCTGTGAGACGGCCCACAGGCGTTCGCGGGCCGCGGCGTCGTAGGCGAAGGCGGGCGCATCGACCGGCCGGAGGTCCGCGTCGAGATAGATGCCGCGCAGCGCGGACCGGTCCGCGGCGGCGGGGACGGTGTGTTCCCGCCAGGTGCTGGTGCGGGTGGCCAGGGCCGCGTACGTCTCGCCCAGGCGCTCGGCGGGGATCGCGAGCCGGTTTTTGGGTGCGTACAACGCTCGCAGGATCCACGGCAGGGCGGCGACGCGGTCGGCGTCGAGCCGTACGGCGGGCACCCGGACGCAGGCGACGTCCAAGGCGCCGCCCGCCCGCAGGGCCAGCGCGTAGGTGGTCATGATCTGGGCCAGCTTGGCGTGATAGTAGGCCCTGGTCGGGCTGTACCAGCCGGGATCGTCGAGGCGGTCGAAGCGGATCGTGATGCGCGGCATGGTGAGCAGTCCCTTGCTGGCGACGTTGACCACCCGGGGGCGGGGGGCGGCGGCGAGCAGCGGGCTGAGGCGGGCGGTGAGCTGGAAGGGGCCGAGATGGTTGGTCGCCCAGAACAGCTCGTGACCGGACGGGGTGAACGCGGGCGTGCGCATCGTCTGGTCGAACACCGCGGCGTTGTTGATCAGGACATCGAGGTGACCCACCTCGCCGGAGATCTTCTCGGCCGCCGCGTCGATGGACGCGGGGTCCGACAGGTCGGTCACGACGAGGACCGCGCGATGGGCGGCGCCGGCGTTGATCGTCTCCAGGGCGGTGCGGCCCCGGTGCGGGTCGCGGCACAGGGCCAGGACCCGGTGGCCGTCCGCGGCCAGCCGCTGCGCCGCCCGCAGGCCGATACCGGAGTTGGCGCCGGTGACGGCGATGGTGAGGAGGTCGGGGAGAGCCATACGAGAATCCTAAGTGTTCGGAACGTTCCGAACAAACTAAGATGTCGTTATGGCCGATGTCGAGGAATTCGTGGAAAGCGCCGGACTGTACTTCGAGCGGCTGGGCCTGAGCCGCACCGCGGGCCGGGTGATGGGATGCCTGCTCGCCGACACCGGCGAGGCCGCCGACGCCCCCGGGTTGTGCGAGCGGCTCGGGGTGGCCAAGAGCAGCATGAGCGTGGCCCTGCACCAGTTGGAGCGGGGCGGGCTCGTCGAGCGCTATCGTCCCTCGCGGGCGCGGCGGGATCACTACCGGCTGACCGACGACGTCTTCGGGCGCGCGTTCCGATCGAAGATGGCCGAGTTCACCGCCTTCGCCGCACTGGCCGAGCAAGGACTCGGCGCGGTGGGAGACCACCCCGCCGCCCGGGCCCGGCTCGAGCACATGCGCGACATGTACGCCTTCATGGCCCGGGAGTTCCCCAGGCTCCTTGACCGGTGGGACGCGGAACGGACCGACGCCGCGCCAAGGCGGTCTCGGGCCTGAGGGCCGCGAAGTCCTCCCGGCGGGGCGGGTGATCAGGTGAGTGACTCCAAGATGGTGATCGCGGTTTTCGTGCCGTCCTCGCCGCGGACGGCGTGGTGGCGGTGGCCAGGGGGGTTCGCCCGCATCCGGGACGAGAAGGCGCGAGCACCCCGTGGCCCGAGGCGGTGAAGACCTCCTCTCCCAGGGCCAATCCGGCCCGCATACGACCACCATGGAAGATCATGACCGCCTCGGGGCCGTCACCCTCCAGCCGGTACTCCACCAGCCCCTCCGCGAGGTAGGCGGTGGTCGTCTCTCACTCCGCGATCGTCATGAATTGTCATGCTCGCATGCCTACAAACAGGTGCGTAACCGGTTCGCCGCCGGGTTTGGGACATCTAGGTCCTTCCCTCATTACTGAACGTTTGTTTAGTATGCTGAACATGCGTTTAGACAGTGAGCTCACCGCGCGGGCCCGGATCGGGAACGCGGCCCTGGAGCTCTTCGGTTCCGAGGGCGCCAACCGGGTGAGCATCCGCGCCATCGCCGCCAAAGCCGGAGTCTCGCCCGCCCTGGTGGTGCACCACTTCGGCTCCAAGGAGGGCCTGCGCGCGGCGTGTGACCAGTACGTGATCTCGCTGGTGCGCGGTGATCCCGACGACCCGGTCGACCTGAAAGACGCCTCCGGCCTGGCCGCCATGCTGGAGGAGGCCGAACCGGTCCGGCGCTACCTCGCCCGCGCCTTCCTGGACGGCACCCCCGAGGCGGCCGCGCTGTTCGACGAGATCGTCGAGACCACCGGCACGTGGCTGGAGCAGGGCAGCGCCGAAGGGTGGATCCGCCCGACCGGCGACGCCCGGGCCCGCGCCGCCCTGTATGTGACCTGGCTGCTGGCGCCGCTGGCCTTCGGCGAGCACCTGTCGAGGGTGCTGGGCGTGGCCGACCTGCACGGCACCGACGCCACCCTGCGCTACTCGCGGACCTCCGTGGACATGCTCACCCACGGCGTGTTCACCGACGAGCGCCTGATCGACGCCTGGGACGCCCTCGCCGCGAAGCGGAGAACGCGATGAAGGTCCTCATCCTTACCCACGGCACTCGCGGCGACGTCCAGCCGTACGCGGTCCTGGCCCTGGCCCTGCGGCAGGCCGGTCACCACGCGGTGCTGGCTCTGCCCCGGCCGCCTCGGCCGCCCTCGCCGAACCGCACGGCCTGCCCTTCGCTCCGGTGCACGACGGTCCCAACACCCTCCTCGACGACCCCCAGATCCGCCGGGCGATCGAGAGCAACTACCGCGGCATGGCCGGCAAGAAGATCGCCTTGGAGGTCATGCGGGCCAGCAAGCCGCTGATGGCGCGGGTGTTCACCGACATGGTCACCGTCGCCGGCAGCGACGTCGGCGGCGGCGCCGACCTCGTCGTGCATGCCCCCAGCGTCCCGGGCCACCGCATCGCCGAGGCTCTGGGGGTGCCCGCTGTGGCTGCGCTGCTGCAGCCGGTGTGGGTGCCCACCGCCTCCTTCGCCAACCCGATGATCCCCCTGCCGCTGCCACGGGCGCTGAACCGCGCCTCCTACCTGCCGTTCCGGCTGATGCTGCGCTCCTTCGGCGCGGTGGCCGACACGACGCTCGACCTGCCCCGCCGACGCGGCCGCCACGACTTCCTGCGCCGCCCCGACGGCGGAGCCGCCACCGTGCTGCACGGCTTCAGCCGCCACCTGCTGCCCTGCGGGGCCGAATACCCTCCTCAGGTCCACACCACCGGGTTCTGGTTCCTGCCCGCCGCCTCCACCTGGACCCCGCCGCCGGAGCTGGTCGCGTTCCTGGCCGCCGGAGCGCCACCGGTCTACATCGGCTTCGGCAGCATGGCCGGCACCGACCCCCGCCGCATCGGCCGCGTCGTCACCGACGCGATCGCGCTGACCGGCACGCGCGCGGTATTGGTGTCCGGCTGGGGCGGCATCGCCGTCGACGACCCGCCCGCCCTGCCCAAGGAGGTGTTCCTGCTGGACGAGGCCCCGCACGACTGGCTGTTTCCCCGCATGGCCGCGATCGTCCACCACGGCGGCAGCGGCACCACCGGCGCGGCGCTGGCCGCAGGACGAC
>NZ_JBFAAE010000059.1:0-59592 GCF_040639575.1 Streptosporangium sp. NPDC023825
CTGTACGAGGAGAGCCGGCGCAGGGAGATGTGGCTGCAGGCCTCGGCGGAGGTCACCACCAGCCTGCTGTCGGGCGCCGAACCGAATCAGGTGCTGACGCTGATCGCGCGGCGGGCGCGGCAGATGGCCGGGGCCGACATCGCGGCGGTCCTGCTGCCGGACGAGACCGGGCGGGTCCTGCGGGCGGTCGTCGCCGACGGTGAGAACCACGAGCGGGTGGTGGACGCGGAGGCCCCGATCGCCAGGTCCCTGGCGGGCCTGGCGTTCACCGGCGGTGAGCCGGTCACGGTCACGGACCCGGCCGAGACCGAGGTCCCGATCGTGATCGCCGAGTACGTCTCGCTCGGCCCGGTGGCCGCGGTGCCGTTCGGCGCGGCGGGAGGTGTGCGGGGCGTGCTGTCGCTGGGCAAGCGTCAGGGCCGCGTCCCGTTCAACCAGGCGGAGGTCCGCACCCTGCACTCCTTCGCCGGGCAGGCCGCGATCGCCCTGGAGCTGGCGGAGAGGCGGATGGACGCCGAGCGGCTGGGACTGCTGGAGGACCGCGACCGGATCGCCAAGGACCTGCACGACGTGGTGATCCAGCGGCTGTTCGCGGTGGCCATGACGCTGATGAGCACGGTGCGGCTCGTCGAGCGGCCCGAGGCCTCCGAGCGGCTGCGCAACGCGATCGACGAACTGGACGGCACCATCCGGCAGATCCGCTCGACCATCTTCGCCCTGCAGGCTCCCGGCGACGGCGACGCCGGCCTGCGCGCCCAGATCGTCGCCCTGGTGGAGGGGGCGCGCGGCCACCTCGGCTTCATGCCGGGCCTGACCATGGAGGGGCGGCTGGACACCGGGGTTCCCCCGGAGATCGCCGAGCACCTGCCGGCGGTGCTGCGCGAGGCGCTGTCCAACGTGGTGCGGCACGCCAGGGCCTCCAAGGCGGAGGTGTCGGTGGAGCTCGGCGGGGGGCGGCTCGTCCTCACCGTGACGGACGACGGCGCAGGCCTTCCCGCCGGCGGCAGGCGCAGCGGGCTGCGAAACCTCCAGAAGCGGGCCGAGAACCTCGGCGGGTTCCTCGGTGCCGAGACACCGCAGGGGGGCGGCACCCGGCTGGTGTGGAGCGTCCCGCTCGAGCGCAAGGACGGCGGTCCGCGGGACACCGGGTGACCCCCGGAGCATCGGCTCCGCCCCGCCGGTCGGGTACGGAGCCCTCGCCGGTCGGGTACGGAGTCCTCACCGGTCGGGAAGGAGCCGTCGCCGGTCGGGTACGGAGTCCTCACCGGTCGGGAAGGAGTCGTCGCCGGTCGGGGACAGAGGCGCCGTCAGTTCCGCCGGTGGGCCTTCAACCGGGCCGACAGGGCGGCCGCCTGGGTGCGGCGATCCATGCTGAGCTTGGCCAGCAGGTTGGAGACGTAGTTCTTGACGGTCTTCTCGGCGAGATGCATCCGCTCGCCGATCTGCCGGTTGGTCAGGCCCTCGCCGATCAGCTCCAGGATCTGCCGTTCCTGATCCGTCAGCGCCTCCAGGGGATCCTTGCGGGTGGCCTGCTCGCGCAACCGCGCCAGCATGGCCGAGGTCGTGTGCGGGTCCAGCAGTGACTGGCCGCCCGCCACGGTGCGCACGGCGCCGACCAGGTCCGAGCCGTGGATCTGCTTGAGCACGTAGCCGGACGCGCCGGCCATCACCGCGTTGAACAGGGCGTCGTCGTCGGCGAACGAGGTCAGCATCAGGCAGGCCAGCCCCGGCACCCTGGAGCGGACCTCACGGCACACGTCCACCCCGCTGCCGTCGGGCAGGCGCACGTCCAGGACGGCGACGTCCGGCCGCAACGCCGGGATGCGGGCCACCGCGGACTCGGCGGTCCCCGCCTCGCCGACCACCTCGATGTCGCCCTCGGACTCCAGCAGCGCGGCCACGCCCCGCCGTACCACTTCGTGATCGTCGACCAGGAACACGCGAATCATGACCCGAACGCTAGTCCCCCCGTGACCTCACAGGTAGGGACCAAGGTCCCCGGTGTCGCCTCCGGAAGGCCGTACGCGCTCAGGGGGCGTGCCGGATGCGGCGGCCGGTGATCTCGACGGGGACGATCGTGACGTACAGCTCGCGGTCGCCGCCCGCCCAGGACCGGACACCGGAGGCCTCCGCGGCGGCATGCTCCTCGGCGGAGGAGACGTGGTGGGCTCCGCCCCTGACGAGCACGCTCCAGCCCGCGCGCCCGGCCTCGTCGATCCGGTCGACCTCGAAACCGATCTTGAGCTCCACGCCCTGGACACCCGTGCGCAGGGTGTCGTCGAGCGGCCCGCCGAAGGCGGTACGGAAGACGATCGAGCCCTCGCGCAGCACGTAGTTGACCGGCAGGATCGCCGGTCCTCCCGGATCGTTGAAGGCCACCCGGCCCACCCCGCCGGGGGCGAGCAGCCGCAGGCACTCCTGCTCGGTCAGCTTCTCCAGCAGGGACCCGGCGGCGGGGCGGCCGCGGCCGGGCGGCAGGTCCGCCGTGGCGCCCAGCAACTCCTCGACGCCGACCTCCAGTGCGGACGCCAGCCGGCTCACGGTCTCCGCCGCCGGCGAGGCCGCGCTCTCCTCCAGGTAGCCCACGTACCCGATGTCGATCCCGGCCCTGTCGGCCAGCTGCTCGCGGCTCAGGCCCAGGGAGTCGCGCAGCCGGGCCACCCGCCTGCCCAGGTCACCGGGGGTCGCTATGCGTTCGGTCATGACATCTCCCAACGAGAATGAGGACGGTGGCGAGTGGTCCCATTCCATCGCGGCGGCGGGTCCGGGGGCAGGGGCCGAGGTCCCTGGAGAGCGGGTCTTTCGTCCACGGCGGGGAGCGCGGGGACACGCCGGAGCGCGATCCCGCCCGTGACCCCGCGGGCGTTCCCTAGAAACCCAGGTCGCCGAGTCCCGGATGGTCGTCCGGGCGGCGTCCCAGGGGCCAGTGGTACCTGCGGTCCGCCTCGGTGATCGGAAGGTCGTTGATGGACGCGTGCCTCGCGCGCATCAGCCCCTCCTCGTCGAACTCCCAGTTCTCGTTGCCGTAGGAGCGGAACCAGTTGCCGGAGTCGTCGTGGCACTCGTAGGCGAAACGCACGGCGATGCGGTTCCCGTCGAAGGCCCACAGCTCCTTGATGAGCCGGTACTCCAGCTCCCTGGCCCATTTGCGCCGGAGAAACGCGATGATCGCGTCCCGCCCGTCGACGAACTCCGCGCGGTTCCTCCAGCGGGAGTCCGGGGTGTAGGCCAGGGCCACCTGCTCCGGGTCGCGGGTGTTCCACCCGTCCTCCGCCATCCGGACCTTCCGGAGGGCGGTTTCGAGAGTGAAGGGCGGGACCGGCGGACGTGTCATGTCACCATCTCCATGGTCGTGCTTCGCGCGACGGGGGCACGGGAAAAAGCGTGCCACCCCTCCTGAAGGCCGCATCACACCGGTTCGTTCCGGACGCGGGTGTCGCCGCCGCCCGATCCGGCGCGGCCGCCTTCGTGCACGGTACGGAACCCGCGGGCCGCGTGCGGATTCCGGTGCGCGTGTCCGATGGCTTCTTGGTGCCGCGATGCCCTTCCCGTGGGTCCGTCGCGGGCCGGAGCGGCCGCGCCTCCCGTCGCGGGCCGGAGCGACCGCCTCCCGTCGCGGGCGCGACCGTGCCCCCCCGGGCCCCGGAGGCCGGGGAAAGCCGGGGAAGCCGGGAATTCGTGCGCGTCGCCCGGCTCGTTCGTCGACACCTCAGTTAGGTTAGGCTAACTTGAAGCGTGTGCCTCCTCCCGTAAAGAGCGCGTATCTCCCCAAACGGCTGGCCGGTCTGTGCCTGCTCGGCGGCCTGCTGCTGCTCACCGTGCTGGGCAGCATCGTGATCGGCGCCAAGCAGATCCCGCTCGACCAGGCCCTGTCCGGAGTGTTCTCCCCGGACGGTTCGGAGGGCGCCCTGATCATCCAGGAGCTGCGGCTGCCGCGCACGCTGCTGGGGGTGGCCGTCGGGGCGGCGCTCGGACTGGCGGGCGCGCTCATGCAGGCACTGACCCGCAACCCCCTGGCCGAACCCGGCCTGCTCGGCGTCAACGGCGGCGCCGCGGTGGCGGTCGTGACGGTGATCGGCCTGTTCCGGGTGGACGACGTCCTCGTCTACGTGTGGGCGGCGTTCCTCGGGGCCGCCGGAGCCGCGCTGCTGGTCTACCTGGTCGGGTCGCGCGGCCGTTCCGGTGCCACCCCCGCGCGGTTGGTCCTGGCGGGCGCCGGGATCAACGCGGTGTTCAGCTCGCTGACGGCGGGGATGATGCTGCTCAACCCGCGCAGTTTCAACAGTTTCCGTTTCTGGCAGGTGGGCTCGCTGTCCGGGCGCGACCTCGCCGTCTTCGCCCAGATCGGCCCGTTCCTGCTGGCGGGGACGGTGCTGGCGCTCTGCCTGGCGCGCCCGCTCAACGCCCTGGCCCTGGGGGAGGACACGGGGCGGGCGCTGGGTGCCCGGCCGGGCCGGACCCGCGCGCTGGGGGCGCTGGCGGTCGTGGTGCTGTGCGGTGCCGCCACGGCGGCCGTGGGGCCGATCGCGTTCGTCGGGCTGGCGGTGCCCTTCGTGGTCCGGGCGCTGGTCGGTCCCGACCAGCGCTGGGTGCTGCCGTACTCGCTGCTGCTGGCGCCGGTGCTGATGCTCGCCGCCGACGTGGCGGGACGTGTGGTCGCGGCGCCCGGCGAGCTGGAGACGGGCATCGTCACCGCGTTCCTGGGCGCCCCCCTCCTGGCACTGATGGTCCGTCGCGGAAGGGTTCCCCAACTGTGAGCATGAGTCGTGTCCTGCGGGTCGGGACGGTGTCCCTGCGGTGGGAGCCGCGCGTCGTCGCGGTGTGCGTCGTGCTGGTGGCCGCCACCCTGGGGGCGGCCGTGTCCGTGGTCGGCAGCGGTGAGTTCCCCATCTCCTTCACCGAGGTGGTGGCGGTGCTGACCGGGCAGGGGGACCGGGCCACGGAGTTCATCGTGCTCACGCTGCGCCTGCCCAGGGCGGTCACCGGCCTGCTCGCCGGTGCGGCGCTCGGCCTGAGCGGGGCCGTCTTCCAGAGCATCACGCGCAACCCGCTGGGCAGCCCCGACATCATCGGGTTCACCACGGGGTCGGCCACCGGCGCGCTGCTGCAGATCCTGGTCATCGGCGGCGGCGCCGCCGCCATCGCGGCCAGTTCCGTCCTCGGCGCGGTGCTGACCGCGCTCGCCGTCTACCTGGTCGCCTACCGGGGCGGGGTGCACGGCTACCGGCTGGTCCTGGTGGGGGTCGCCGCGGCCGCGATGCTCGAGGCGCTCAACGCCTACCTCGTCACCCGCGCCGAGCTGCGCGAGGCGTACGAGGCGGCGTTCTGGCTCACCGGCAGCCTGAACGGCAGGGGATGGCAGCACGCGTGGCCGCTCGCCGTGGCCATGGCGGTGCTCGTACCGGTCGTGCTGGCCCTCGGGAGGCGGCTGCGGATGGGCGAGCTCGGGGACGACGCGGCGCAGGCGCTCGGCGTGCCGGTCCAGGGGACGCGTGCCGTGCTCGTGGTGGTCGGGGTGGGGCTGGTGGCGGTGGCGACCGCGGCGGTGGGGCCGGTCCCGTTCGTCGCGCTGGCCGCGCCGCAGCTGGCGCGCGGGCTCACCGGCAGGCCCGGCACGCAGCTCGTACCGGCCGCGCTGATGGGCGCGGCGCTGCTCGTGTTCAGTGACCTGGTGACGCTGCACCTGCCGGTCGCGGTGCCGGTCGGCGTGGTCACCGGGGTGCTCGGCGGCGTCTACCTGGTCTGGCTGCTGTCGACCGAGGGGACGAGAGGGCGGGCGTGAGGGACTCGCGTCTCGCGGTGACGGCGTGCCGGACGGTCCTGGCCGGCCGGGGGGCGAGAGACCCCGCGTCCGGGATCGAAGGGTTTGTCGTGAGACGTGCGTTGACGCGGGAATCCTCCTAAATTAGGTTAGGCTTACCTGACTTGAGGAGAGTTCCGTGCTGACCAGGGAAGAACTGCACCGTTCGCTGACAGAACTGCTCGGAGAGCAGGTAGAGGCGCACGACAACCTCATCGAGCTGGGCATGGACTCGATCCAGCTGATGGGACTGACCGGCCGCCTGCGCCGCCTCGGCGTCGAGGTCGGCTTCGCCGAACTCGCGCGGCGTCCCACGCTGGCCGAGTGGTGGGAACTGCTCGACGAGCGCGGTGCCATCGCACCGCATCCGCTTCCGGCCCTCACCCCCACCTCCGGCCCTGACGCCGCCCCCGGTGCCGGTGCCGGCCCCGGCACGCGGCGGGAAGCCGCGGAGCCGGACGACGGGCCGTTCCCCCTCGCGCTCATGCAGCACGCCTACTGGATCGGCCGAGACTCCGGCCAGTCGCTCGGCTCCGTCGCCGCGCACCTCTACGTGGAACTCGACGGACGCGAGATCGACCCCGCCCGGCTGGAGGCGGCCGTCGTGGCGCTCGTCGAGCGGCATCCGATGCTGCGGGCCGCGATCTCCGACGACGGGACCCAGCGCATCCTGCCGGAGCGGCCCGGACCCGCCGTCACGGTGCACGACCTGCGCGCCGTACCGGATCCCGGCGAGGAGCTGGAACGGCTGCGCGCCGAGATGTCCACCCAGCGCCTCCCCATCGAGACGGGCCGTGTCTTCGACGCGCGGCTGAGCCTGCTGCCGTCCGGCGCGGCGCGGCTGCACCTGGACGTCGACATGGTCGCCGCCGACGCGATGAGCTACCGCACCCTGCTGGCCGACCTCGCGGCGCTGTACGAGGGCGAGAGCCTGCCGCCGATCGGCTACAGCTACGCGCGCTACCTCGCCGCCGACCCGCGCGCCGAGGCCCGCGCCCGTGACCGGCGCTGGTGGGGCGAGCGGCTCGGCGAGCTGTCCGGGCCGCCGGAGTTGCCGGTCGTGCCGCAGCCGGGCGACCGGGTCGTCCGCAAACACCACTGGCTCGCCCCCGAGGACAAACAGCGGCTGATCGCCCGCGCCCACCGGGAGGGCGTCACCCCCGCGATGGCGCTCGCCGCCGTCTTCGCCGAGGTGATGGGCGCCTGGTCGGCGACCCCGCGCTTCCTGCTGAACCTGCCGCTGTTCCACCGCGAGCCGATCCACCCCGACGTGGACGCCCTGGTCGGCGACTTCACCGGCTCCATCCTGCTGGAGGCCGACCTGTCGAGGGAGCTGCCGTTCACCGAGCGCGCCCGCGAGCTGCAGGCGCTGCTGCACACGGCCGGCGAGCACAGCGACTACTCCGGCCTGGAGGTGCTGCGCGACCTGTCGCGGGCGCGGGGCGAGCAGGTGCTCGCGCCGATCGTCTACACCAGCGCGCTCAATCTCGGCGAGCTGTTCGGCGACCGGGCGCGGCGCAGCTTCGGAGAGCCGGAGTGGATCATCTCCCAGGGGCCGCAGGTGCTCCTCGACGCCCAGGTCACCGAGGTCTCCGGCGGGCTGCTGCTGAACTGGGACGTGCGCGACCCCGCCTTCCCCGACGGCGTCGCCGACGCGATGTTCGCCGTCTACACGGGCGCGATCACCCGTCTGGGCGCGCCGGACGCCGACTGGGACGAGCCGCTGCGGATCGGCGCCTCGCCGCACCAGCTGCGCCTGCGGCACGAGCTCAACGCCCAGCCGGCGCTGCCCGCGCGGACGCTGCACGAGGAGTTCTTCGCGCGGGCGCGGCGCACCCCCGGCCTCGCGGCGCTGCACTGGGGCACCGGTGACGACGGCGCTGACGGCACCGGGGGCACGCTCACGTACGGCGAGCTGGCCGACCGCGCCCTGCGCGTCGCCGCCCATCTCGTGGAGCGGGGGGTACGGCCGGGAGACCGGGTCTCCGTCGAGCTGCCCAAGGGGCCCGACCAGGCCGTGGCGGTGCTCGGCACGCTGGCGGCCGGGGCCGCGTACGTGCCCGTCGGGGCAGGGCAGCCCGCCGCCCGGCGGGAGAGGATCCTCAAGACGGCCGGGGTCGCGGTCTCGCTCACCTCGGCCGTGACGCACCCCGAGCCTCTGGACGGGCCGGTGCCCGTCGCCCCCGACCAGGTCGGCTACGTGCTGTTCACCTCGGGCTCGACCGGGGAGCCCAAGGGCGTCGAGGTCTCGCACCGGGCCGCGATGAACACGATCGGCGACCTGGTCGAGCGGTTCTCGATCGGTGAGTCGGACGTGTCGCTCGCCGTGTCGGCGCTCGACTTCGACCTGTCGGTGTTCGACCTGTTCGCCCTCTGGTCCCGCGGCGGCGCCGTGGCGATCCCCCTGGAGGACGACCGCCGCGACGCCACCCGCTGGGCCGAGCTGGCCGGGCGGTGGTCGGTGACCGTGCTCAACTGCGTGCCGTCGGTGCTGGAGATGCTGCTGCGGACCGGCCCCGTGCCCAGCCTGCGGCTGGTCCTGCTCGGCGGCGACTGGGTCGGCACGCACCTGCCCGCGCTGCTGCGGGAACGCTCACCGGGGGCCAGGTTCGTCGCGCTCGGCGGCACGACGGAGACCGCCATCCACTCGACCGTGATCGAGGTCGACGGCGAGGTGCCCGCCGACTGGACGGCGGTCCCGTACGGCGTGCCGCTGCGCGGGGTGGCCTGCCGGGTCGTGGACGAGGCCGGGCGCGACCGCCCCGACTGGGCGCAGGGCGAGCTGTGGATCGGCGGCGCGGGTGTCGCGGACGGCTACAGCGGCGACGCCGAGCGCACCGCCGACCGTTTCGTCGTCCACGAGGGCACCCGCTGGTACCGGACCGGGGACATGGCCCGCTACCGGCCCGACGGCACGCTGGAGTTCCTCGGGCGGCGCGACCACCAGGTGAAGGTGCGCGGGTTCCGGATCGAGCTCGGCGAGGTCGAGACCGCGCTGGAGAACCATCCCCGGGTGCGCCGCGCCGTCGGCCTGCTCGCCGACTCGCGGCTGGCCGCCGCGGTCGTGCTCGCCGGTGAGACGGGAGCGGCGGAGACGGGAGCGGAAGAGACCCGCGCGGGGAAGCCCGGTGCGCGGGAGACCGGGACCGAGGAGCTGCTCGCCCACGTACGGGAGCTGCTGCCCCCGCACATGGTCCCGGACCTGCTGGTGACCCTGGACGAGCTGCCGCTCACCGCGAACAACAAGGTGGACCGCAGGGCGCTCACGGCCCTCGTCACCGCGGAGGCGGGGAAGACGGGCACGCCCTACACCGCGCCGGACACCGCGCTGGAGCGGGTGCTGGCCCGGGTCGTCGGCCAGGTGCTCGGCGTGCCGAGGGTCGGCGCGCACGACGACATCTTCGCGCTCGGCGGCGACTCGGTGCTGGCCACCACCATCATCGCGCGGCTGCGCGAGGCGCTCGACGCATCCTCGCTCCCGCTGCGCGCGCTGTTCACCGAGCGGACCGTGTCACGCGTCGCCCAGCGTTTCGCCGAGGTCGAGGAGACCCCGGGCAGGCTGGAGGCGGTCGCCGGGATCTGGCTCACGGTCGAGGGCATGTCCGAGGACGAGCTCACCGAGCGCCTGGGCGCCGGAGAGCCCGGCCAGTAGTACCTCGTCTGCAAACTTTTCCGCTGAAGGGCGCGTCTCACCCGTATGGGAACGCTGTTTCGCGGCACCGCTGCGGCCATCGCCTTTCTCGTCGCCACCGATCCGGCCGCCGCCCACGCCGTGGCACCGGCCGGTCAGTGGAGCATCGTCCACGACCACCGCCGTGACTCCTACGACGCGGTGACGGTGACGCCGGGTGGGGCGGTCTGGGTCGCCGGGACGAGACGCCTGGATCGCGGATCGAGCCGCACCGAGTCGCTCCTGCTCAAGGGCGGCCGGTCCACCTTCAAGCGGGTCACCGGGCCGGGCTTCCGGGTGAGGCGGCTGACGTCGGCGTCCGACACCAGGGTCTGGGCGTTCGGCGCGTCGCGGTACGCCCGGTGGGACGGCAGGCGCTGGCAGGCCAAGCGATGGCGCCATGGCCGGGTGGACCGGGCGTACGCCATCGGCAAGAACCTGTGGGTCATCGAGAACTCGAACACGTTCCCCGCGGCCGGTGACGCCGGGTGGAAGGCGCGGTCCACGCTGCGGCGCCTGGCCGGGTCGGTGTGGCGCAAGGTCGACACGCCGATCGTGGTCAAAGGACTCGACGGCAAGTGGGCGGCGGGCTCGGTGCGGGGCGCGGCGGCCCTGGCCCGCTGGACCGGTACGGCCTGGCGCACGGTCGCGCTTCCCGCGATTCCGTCCGCGCGCTCGAACCAGATCTCGGAGTTGACGGATGTCGCGGTCGACGGTGAGACCGGCCGGGTGATGGCCGTCGGCTGGGTCGCCTGGCCGTGCGGCGGTGCGAAGCGCTCCTTCTGCGGCGAGACTTTGCTGCTGTCGGGCCATCTGGGCGGCTTCGGCTTCGAGGTCCGCGGTGAACCGGGCATCCAGCCGCGCGCCCAGGCGGAGCCCGACGGCAGAGGCGGCGCCTGGGTCGTCTACGACGCCAAGGGCGGAGGCAGCGGGTTTCTGCACATCGGTGCCGACGGTGTCGAGCCGGGAGCCTTTCCGGCTCCGCCGAACCAGGACGCGTTCGTCCGTGACCTCGCCATCCGGCCGGAGAGCGGTTCCGTCTGGGCGGTCGGCGTGGCGTCTTCCGGCCGCGGCGGTTTGATCTGGGCTCACGGCCGCTGAGCCGGCCGCGGCGATCCGAACCATGTCCGGTCGCCGCTGCCGCCGGCTCGGCGACGACGTGTTCCGACCACCACCCGCGCCCGGCAATCCCGCCAACCCCGCAGCCACCGGCGCGGCCGCGACGGGGCTGATCTGGATGCCGGCGCCCACACCCCGCGCTCGGCGCGCCGGCAGATCCGGCAGAAGAACGACCGCGGAGCAGGCAGGGCCTCGAGATCACGGATCAGGCGATGATGCCCGATGGTCAACCCGATGTAGACTATTCACATCATGACAAGTACATCGGGTGGAGGCGGCGACGTCGAGCACCTGGCGTCGCGGCTGCGGATGCTGACCCTGCAGCGTTCGGACGCGTGGCTGGACCTCGACCTCACGCTGCCGCAGCTGCGCGTGTTGTTCGCCGTCCGCCGCCGAAACGGCTGCACGGTCTCAGAGCTGGCCGAAACCCTCGGACGGCGGCTCGCGGCCACCTCCGCCCTGGTGAACCGGATGGTCCGCGCCGGGCTTCTGCACCGGGTGAGCGATCTCGACGATCACCGGCGGATCCGGCTGAAGCTCACCGACGAGGCGGAACGGATGCTGACGACGACGGACCAGCGGTCGGCGGAGAGGTTCGCGGCCATCTTGGGACGCATGAGCGCGCAGGGCCGGGCGGCGCTGGCCGGCGCCCTGAGCGAGCTCATCGAGCTCGTGTCGTCGGACCTCTCCGAAGACCGCGCACCGGGCCCCGGCCCCTACCGCACGGAAGAAGGACCCTCGTGAGCACGTATCCGTACCGCAACCCCTACGAGGGCCTATCCGAAACGATCGACATCAAGGCCGTCCGTGACGCCGGGTTCCGGCAACACCGGTTCGACACCGGAGCCGTGCGGCTCAATTACGTGGTGGGCCCGGACAACGGGCCTCCGCTGGTCCTGCTGCCGGCGCAGATGGGGACCTGGGAGAGCTACCAGCGGGTGCTGGTGCCGCTGTCGCGTCGGCTGCGGGTCTACGCGGTCGACGTGCGCGGGCACGGCACGTCGAGCTGGACCCCGGGCGAGTACTCCTGGAAACACCTCGGCGCGGACATGACGGCCTTCCTCTCCGGGGTCGTGCGATCCCCTGCCGTCATCGCCGGCAATTCCTCCGGCGGGCTCCTCGCCCTGTGGTGCGCGGCCAACCTCCCCGATCAGGTCGCCGCGGCGATCCTGGAGGACGCCCCGGTGTTCTCCGCGGAGATGCCCCGCTTCCGTGACCACGACCGCTTCGTGTACGGCGGGCTGAAACACCTCGTCGACACCCTCGGCGACCCCCGCCACCGCGATCTCGCCGACTACTTCCGCGGCCTGACGCTCCCGGTCTCCGAAACCCGCGAGAAGCGCGTCCCGGACTGGTTCGTCTCCTTCCTGTCCCGCCGTGTCCAGGCGTTCCAGACTCGCCATCCCGGCCGGCCGGTGGACATCCCCTACTTCCCTCTCAAGCTCCGCCTGCTGCTCAAGTGCCTGTCCATGTACGACGTGGACTTCGCGCGGGCCTTCGTCGACGGCCGGTTCTACGAGGGACTCGACCATGCCGACGCGCTCACTCACGTGTCGTGCCCGCTGCTGGTGCTGCACGGTGACTGGCGGCGCGTGCCGGGCCGCGGTCTTGTCGGCGCGATGGACGACGAGGACGCGGCCCGGATCGGGCGCCTCGTACCGCACAGCCGATACAGGAAGATCAAAGCCAATCACGTGATCCATATGTCGAGACCCCGCCGGTACGTGGAAGCGGTGAACACCTTCCTCCGGGAGGACGTTCCGGGCGAGTTCGCCGGTCCGGCGAGGCCGGCATGACGCCACCCGTGACTCCTCTCCACCCGAATCTCCACCCGAACGGAGATCGCACCGGCCGCCCGTCCGGAGGGCGGTCGCCGTCTCAACCGGCGAGGGACAGGGCCCACTCGGCGACGCGCAGCCCCCGGGTCGTCCAGCTGCGCGGGGCGTAGCCGAAGTTTCCCCGTACCTCCCAGGCGAGATCGGCGAACCAGACGCCACGGCTCGCGACCACTCGTCCCCCCGTTATCGGCCTGTAGAGGAGTGCGGCCGGCCGCTTGAGACGCATGTTGGACACGACCTGGACGCCCGACCAGCCGCCGCGCAGGAAAGGCGCGACGGTTACCTTCCCGCGCGTGGCGGCGCCCATCTCCTCGTCCGGCGGGCCCGCGCAGCCCTGAGCGACCCGCGTGGCGGCATCGCTCAGTTCACGCGCGGCCGCCGGGTCGGAGGCCCGGATGAAGCGGACCTGCAGTGGCGGGTCGGTGGCGAGCCGGACGACGTGCACCGGAAAATTCCGGCGCACCGACACACTCCCAAGCTCGGTGCACAGCCAGAAGAAGTTGTGAGCCCCGCGAGATCGCGACGTGTCATCCGACTCGTGGGCGCGCAGGCGCTCGGTGAGCTCCGCTATGGAGTGTGCGGGTGCGACATGGACGGGTTGGATCGCGGTGGTGGCATTGGCGCTCCCGGTGGCCACGCCGAGAAGCACAGCCGCTGAAACGGTCCTGACGAGTCTGCCCATGCCCGGTTCAACGGCCGAGCGCCGACCAGGTTCCGGGACCGGGACAGCGGGACCGCGTACCTGCCGCCTCGCTCGCGCCACCTTCCCGAGTCAGCGTCTGGGGGAGAGCTTCAGCACCGCCTTGCCGCGGGAGAGCGACACCACTCGTATCCCGATGCCGTTGACCGACCCCGTGGAGCGGAGGCCGAGCACCGCCTGCGAGGTCACCCCGGGCCCGGTGGCCCGCACCCGCACGGAGGTCCGGTCGAAGGAGATGGACAGCCGGGTGACGCCGAACCGGGGACTGACCCGGAAACGCACCGCCTTCGAAAGGGTGAGGTTGCACTTCCCGTCGTAGCACGCGCGGAGATTCGGAGCGGCGGTCCTGCCCCGCGCGGTGCCGTCCGTCGCCGGGGCGGTGGCCGCGACCGGTGCGAGGACGGCCGCCCGTGTCCCCACCCGTGTCTCCGCCGGTGTCAGGCCGGACTGCGCCGGTGCCGTGCCACCGGTCAGGGCGGCGAACAGCAGGAGGGCGACGGTCGTCTGGGCCGTCTGGGCCATGGGCTTCCTCTCGTCGTTCCTCCGGACTCCTCCCGGGACCGGCGATGCCTCGCCGGCCGGGCGTCGCCGGTGGTCGTACGTCGGCAGGGATATGAGGGGTTCGCTGTCACACCTCACCATCTGACAGAGGCGGCCGTTTTTCCAGCCGTTCCGTCGCACCGCCTTCGCCGGTTCCGCCGGGGTGCCCGAGCCCGGGCCGGTGCGCCTCCGCGCCCGGGGGCCGGGTGTACCGGGACTACGTCTCCTGCGGTTCCGCGTCCCGCGGATCGGCCTGCAGGGTCGCGCCGCGCAGGCCGGTGAGCGTGAGGGCGAGAGCGAGGGCCAGGGCGGCGCTGGCGGCGCCGTACACGACGATCGCGGTGCCGGGCGCCAGGTAGCGGCCGAGCGCCCCCGCGCCGAGCGCGCCGACGGCCTCGCCGCCGGTCTCCTGGGCGGCCCACAGCGCGTTCACCCGGCCGAGGTAGCCGTCGGGGGTGTGTGCCTGGATGAGGCCGTAGCGGAGGATCTCCTCGATGGACGCGACCAGGCCGTACCCGAAGAGGATCGCGACGGCGAGCGCGGGATGGGTCGCCAGCCCGAGGCAGGCGAGGAGCGCGAAGCCGCAGACCGACGCGACGAGCAGCGCCCTGCCCGGCGCGCGCGAGCGCCCGGCCCAGCCGCTGGTGACCGAGCCGAGCACCGCGCCGCAGGCGGGCGCGGCGTAGAGCAGGCCGATCGTGGCCGGGCCGCCGCCCAGCTGCAGGGTCGCGAACGCGGGCATGAGCACCGGGATGCCGCCCGCCACCATGAACAGCAGGCCGAGCAGCATGAGCGAGCCGACCACGCGGTGCGAGGCCACGAACCGCAGCCCCGAGGCGATCGCCCTCAGCGGGTTCTCCGTGACGGCGGCGGCCGGTCGCAGGGCGGGCAACCTCGTCAGCAGGCCGAGGGTGGCGAGCGTTCCCGCGGCCGCGGCCGCGTAGTTCCAGCCGACGCCGAACGCCGACACGGTCAGGCCGCCGAGCGCGGGGGAGAGCATCGAGCCGAGCCGTACGGTCAGCGCGTTGAGCGCGCCCGCCGCGACCAGCTTGTCGGTGGGGACCAGGGCGGGGGTCGCGGCCAGCAGCGCGGTGACGCTGACGCCGGTCGCCAGCCCGTCCCAGGCGGCGAGCACGTAGATGGCCGCCAGCGAGGGGGAGGGCAGGAAGGCGTTCAGCGTCAGCAGCGCGAAGCCGATGCCGGCCGCGGTGCGCGCGACCAGCATCAACCGGCGCCGGTCGTGCCGGTCGGCCAGCACGCCGCCCCACAGGAAGCCCGCGAGCAGCGCGAAGCCCTCGGCGGAGGAGACCGCGCCGACGTGCACGGTCGACCCGGTCATCGCGTAGACCTGTACGGGCACCGCGACCATCAGCATGCCGATGCCGAAAACCGACACGGTGCGCGCCACGAAAACGTCGCGGAAGGCTCTGCTGGTCCGGAGCGGGCTGATGTCCATGGCCAGACGGCGCAGCATCTTCGGGGTTCTCCTCGACGGGCAGAGTGGATAAGGTGAGGCTTACCTTAGTTGACCTTAAGGAAAGAGGACAGACCAGTGCAACGGGTCCTTATGAACGGAAAAATCCACCGTGCCACCGTGACCCAGGCGGATTTGCACTACGTGGGTTCCCTGACCATCGACGCCGAGCTGATGGCCGCCGCCGACATCGTCGAGGGCGAGCAGGTCCATGTCGTCGACATCGACAACGGCGCCCGCCTGGTCACCTACGCGATCACCGGCGAGGCGGGCAGCGGGGTCGTCGGCGTCAACGGCGCGGCGGCCCACCTGATCCATCCCGGGCACCTGGTCATCATCATCTCGTACGGGAACTTCGACGACGCGGAGGCGCGGGCGCACCGGCCCAGCGTCGTCCACGTGGACGGCGCCAACCGTGTGGTCGCGATCGGCACCGACCCGGCCGAGCCGGTCGCGGGCGCGGTGGCCCAGATCGCGGGGCGGTGACCCGTGGAAGGATTCACCCCCTGGCCCGAGGAGTTCGCGGCGCGCTACCTGGCCGAGGGCTACTGGAGCGACCGGTTGCTCGGCGACGTGCTGCGCGGTGGCGACCCCGGGCGGACCGCGCTCGTGGCAGGGAAGGAGCGGCTGACCTACGCCGAGCTGGACCGCCGCGCCGAACGCGCCGCGGCCGGTTTCGCGCGGCTGGGCATCCGGCGCGGTGACCGTGTCGTGGTGCAGCTGCCCAACACCGCCTCCTTCGTCGTCGTCTTCCTCGCCCTGGTCAGGATCGGCGCCGCCCCGGTGCTCGCCCTGCCCGCGCACCGCAGCAGCGAGATCGGCTACCTGTGCGAGCTGAGCGAGGCCAGGGCGTACGTCATCCCCGACGTGCACGGCGGGTTCGACTACCGCGAGCTGGCCCGCTCGCTGGCCGTGGAGCACGTCGTGGTGGACGGGGACGCCCAGGAGTTCACCGCCCTGGCCGACCTCGATCCAGGCCTCGATCCCGCCCTCGAGACCGGCTCCGGTCCCGCGCTCGATCCCGGTCAGGGTGCCGGTTCCGGTCCCGTGTCGTACGAGCGGCCCGATCCGGCCGACGTGGGGGTGTTCCTGCTCTCCGGCGGCACCACCGGGCTGCCGAAGCTGATCCCGCGCACCCACCGCGACTACGTCTACAACCTGGAGGCCAGCGCCGAGGTCTGCGGCTTCACCCGCGAGACGGTCTACCTCGTGGTGCTCCCGGTCGCGCACAACTTCGCGCTCGCCTGCCCGGGTGTGCTGGGGGTGTTCGCCAAGGGGGGCACCGTCGTCCTGGCACCCTCCGGGTCGCCCGACGAGGCGTTCCCCCTCATCGAGCGGGAGCGGGTGACGGTGTGCGCGGTGGTGCCCCCCATCGCGCTGCTCTGGCTGGAGGAGGCGGCCTGGTCGGGCGAGGACCTGTCGTCGCTCCGGCTGCTGCAGGTGGGCGGGGCCAAGTTCGCCGCCGAGCGGGCCGCGCAGGTTCCCGGCGTGCTGGGCTGCGCGGTGCAGCAGGTGCTGGGCATGGCCGAGGGGCTGCTCAACTACACCCGGCTGGACGACCCCCGCGAGCTGGTCGACACCACGCAGGGCAGGCCGCTGTCCCCGGCCGACGAGATCCTCGTGGTCGACTCCGACGGCGCCGAGGTCGCCCCCGGCGAGGTCGGCGAGCTGCTCACCCGCGGCCCGTACACCCTGCGCGGTTACTACCGCGCGCCGGAGCACAACGCGCGGTCCTTCACCCCCGACGGCTTCTACCGGACCGGAGACCTGGTGCGGGTGCTCCCCTCCGGTCACCTCGTCGTGGAGGGCCGCGACAAGGACCAGATCAACCGGGGCGGTGACAAGATCTCCGCCGAGGAGCTGGAGAACCACCTGCTGGCCCACCCCGCGGTGCACGACGCCGCCGTGGTCGGCACCCCGGACCCGGTGATGGGGGAGCGGACCTGCGCCTTCCTGATCGTCCGGGACCAGGCGCCGACCCTCCGGGAGATCAAGCAGTTCCTCAAGGAGCGCGGCGTGGCGGGATACAAGTGGCCCGACCGCGTCGAGCTGGTCGAGACCTTCCCCCGCACCCCGGTCGGCAAGATCAGCAAAAAGGAGCTCGCCGCGAGCCTGGGCTGAGCGCCTTCACGCGGGAGGTCCGCCCTCACGTGCGGGAAAGGCGCGTGAGGGCGGACGGTGGACGGTGAGGGCGGGCGGGGGCCAGGGCGGCGGACAGGGCGGAGGCCGGCGTGCGGAAACGCCGGGGTGGCGTTTCCTCAGGCGCGCGGGACCACGTACGGGGCGATGCTGGAGAGCTTCTCGCAGGTCTCCTCGTACTCCCGCTCGGGCGTCGAACCGGACACGATGCCGGCGCCGGCCCGCAGCCAGGCCCGGCCGTTCTCGCTGTAGACGGCGCGCAGCACCAGGGCGGCGTCCATCGCGCCGTCCTGGGAGACGGTCAGGACGGCTCCGGCGTACAGGCCCCTGGGCTCCTCCAGCCGGGCGATCGCGTCGATCGCCCCCGGCTTGGGGATGCCGGAGGCGGTCACGCCGGGGAACAGCGCGTCGAGCGCGTCCCAGCCGGTGCGGCCGGGGGACAGCTCGCCGCTGACACTCGACCCCAGGTGCTGCACGCTGCCGCGCTCCTTCACCGTCATGAAACCGGTGACCCGGACCGTGCCGGGCGCGCACACCCGGTACAGCTCGTCCTGCGAGGCGCGTACGGACACCGCGTGCTCGAAGATCTCCTTGGGGTCGTTCTCCAGCTCGCGGCGGGTCTTCGAGTCCACGTCCTCGCCCCGGCCGAAGGCCCGCGTGCCGGCCAGCGGCTGCGTCGTCACCGTGCCGTGCCCGTCGACGCTCACCAGCACCTCGGGGCTGAACCCGGCCGACTGGAAGCCGTCCAGGTCGAGGAGGAAGGAGCGGGCCGGGGTGTTGGCGGCCCGGCCGCACGCGTACGTCGCGACGACGTCGACGGGGAACGGGATCGGCAGCCGCCGGGAGACGATGACCTTCTCGTAGAGCCCGGCGTCGATCTCGGAGATCGCCTGGGCGACCCGCGACCGGTACAGGTCGCCGCCGGGGCGCACGTCGACCGGTGACGGCGCCGGTGCCGGCGGCCTGGGCACGCCGCCCCGGCCGGACAGCAGCTCGGCCACCCGCTCCGCCTCGTCGCGGTCCACGCTCACCACCAGTGCGCGTCCCGCCTCGATGCGCACCTCGGTGCGCGGCACGACCAGGTGGGCGAGCCTGCCCGCCGGGGTGAGCGCGGCGAACTCGAACGCGATCCAGCCGTAGGCGTTCCAGACCGGCCACGGGGCGGCCCGCAACGCCGCCTCCAGCGCCGCGGCCGGACGGCCGGACCACGGCTCGTCCACCGAGTCGAGCGAGTGCACCGAGCGCATCGAGTCGAGCGAGACGAGCGACTCCAGCGGGTCCATCGAGGTCGCGGAGGTCAGGGAGGACCCGTCCAGCCAGCGGCTGCGCACGACTCCGGGTTCGAGGATCACCTCGCCCGCGACCCCGCCCGCGAAGGTCCACAGACCCGGTCGCTCGTACACGGTGTAGTCGTCGAACAGCCCGGACCCGGCCAGGCGGGTGACCAGACGCAACGGGTCGGCTGCGCTCTCGACCACTACCTCTGCGCGCATCTCATCCGTGCGGACACCAAAGGACAACGAACCCACCCCTCTGCAAAACCGGGTAACACCGATCAATTTAGGTAAGGCTAACCTTGTGTGGATTTAAGAGGCAAGGCTAACCTAAGTGTTAATGCGGGACAGCGTGCCCGGCCCGGCCACGAAGGAAGAGTTGAGCGTGCGGGAACAGCAGCAGGACGTCGCACGGCGGCGCGAACTGATGCGGCGGATGATGGCCGAGGCGGGGCTCGGCCCCGGCAGGGACCGCATCACTCCACGCCGCTCCGGTGGCCCGGCCCCGCTGTCCTACGCGCAGCAGAGCATGTGGCTGCACCACCGGACGTTCCCCGCCAGCCCCGCCTACAACGTGTGCCTGCTGGTACGCATGTCGGGCGCGCTCGACACCGGCGCGCTGCGCGAGGCGCTGCGCGCCCTCCTGCGCAGGCACGCGGTGCTGCGCACCGTCTACGGCGAGGACGACGAGGGGACGCCGTTCCAGCACGTCGTCGCCGACGACTCCCTCGACCTGCCGGTGCGCGACTGCGCCGAGGCCGACGCCGAGGCGTACGCCGCGCGGCTCGCGGCGCTCCCCTTCGACCTGCGCGCCGACCGGCCGATCCGGCTGGAGCTGCTCCGGTTCGGCGACGACGCGTACGGCCTGGTCCTGGTCGTGCACCACATCGCCTGGGACGGCATGACCTGGGGATCGCTGTCACGCGACCTGTCGGCCCTGTACCGCGCCGCCGTCTCCGGCGAGCCGCACGGCCTGCCCGCGCTGACCGTGCACTATCCCGACTTCGCCGCCTGGGAGCAGAACCGCCCGCACCCGGCGGAGGAGATGGACTACTGGCGGCGGCGCCTCGACCCGCCGCCCGCGCCCCTCGACCTGCCCGCCGACCGCCCGCGCGGCGCGACCGCGTCCGAGCGGGGCGGGCGCAGGGCACGCCGCTTCGACGACGCCGTCGTCGCCGGGATGCGGGAGCTGGCCGCCCGGGAGAACCTCACCCCGTACATGGTGATGCTCGCCGCGCACGCGGTGCTGCTGCACCGCTACACCGGCGCGACCGACATCGCGATCGGCTCGGCCGTGATGAACCGCGAGCACACCGAGATCGAGCGGCTGGCCGGGAACTTCGGCAACACCCTCGTGCTGCGCACCGACCTGTCCGGCGCGCCCACCTTCCGCGAGGTCCTGCACCGGGTCCGCGACACCTGCACCGAGGGGTTCGCGAACCGGACGCTGCCCTACGACGCGATCGTGCGGGAGCTGCGGCCCGCCCGCAGGCGCGGCGGCTCGCCGTTCTTCGACACCATGCTGCTGTTCCTCGCCCAGGAGATCGGCGAGCTGGACCTGCCCGGCGTCGCCACGAGCTGGACGCACATCCACAACGGCACCACCCATTTCGACCTGTCGCTGGAGGCCTTCGTGCGGCCCGGCGGGATGACCGTCGAGGCCACCTTCCGGCGCGAGCTGTTCGACGACGAGCGCGTCGACGCCCTCCTCGCCCACCTGGAGACGCTGCTCGGCGACGCGGTGAGCCGCCCGGACCTGCGGATCGCCGACCTGGAGCTGCTCGGCGCGGCCGAGTCGGCCCTGCTGGCGGAGTGGAACGACACCTCGCGCCCCGTCCCGGACACGACGGTGACCTCCCTGTTCGAGGAGCAGGCCGCCCGCACCCCCGGCGCGGTCGCCGTCGACGGCGACGGCGGGGCCACGCTCACCTACGCCGAGCTGGACCTGCGGGCCTCGGCCCTCGCCCGGGCGCTGCGCGAGCGCGGCGCGGGACCGGGCAGGGTCGTCGCACTGGCCCTGCCCCGCACCCCCGACCTGGTGGTCGCGCTGCTGGCCGTGCTGAAGTCGGGCGCCGCCTACCTGCCGCTGGACCTGGACCACCCGGCCGACCGGCTCGCCTACATGCTCCGGGACGCGGCCCCGCTCTGCGTGATCGCGACCCCGGAGACCGCGGCCCTCCTCCCGCCGGGGACCGAGACGCTGACCCCGGGCGACGCGTCCCCCGGCACGCTTCCCGGGTCGATCGCCGGAGAAGAGGCGTCGTGCCCGGTCCGGGGCGGCGACCTGGCGTACGTCATCTACACCTCGGGCTCCACCGGCCGGCCCAAGGGCGTGGCCGTCCCGCACTCCGCGCTCACCGCCTTCCTCCTCACCATGAGGGATCGCCTGGCCCTGGGCGCCGGCGACCGGCTGGTCGCGGTGACCACGATCGCGTTCGACATCGCCGCGCTGGAGCTGTACGTGCCGCTGGTCAGCGGCGCGACCGTCGTGCTCGCCGGGCGCGAGACCGTGCGCGAACCGGCGGCGCTGGGCGCGCTGCTCGCCGGGGCGACCGTCGTCCAGGGCACCCCGTCGCTGCTGGGCTCGCTGGACCCGTCCGCGCTGCGCGGGCTGCGGGTCCTCGTCGGCGGCGAGGCCCTCCCGGCCGCGCTCGCCGGGACCCTGCACGCGGTGGCGGCGTCGGCCGTCAACGTGTACGGGCCGACCGAGGCGACGATCTGGGCGACCTCCGCCGAGCTGCCGTCGTCCGGGATCGGCAGGCCGTTCCCCAACACCCGCGCGTACGTCCTGGACGCCGCGCTGCGCCCGGCCCCGGTCGGCGTCCCCGGCGAGCTCTACCTCGCGGGGACGCAGCTGGCCCGCGGCTACGCGGGCAGGCCGGGCCTGACCGCCGAACGCTTCGTCGCCGACCCCTTCGGCCCGCCCGGCGAGCGCATGTACCGCACCGGCGACCTGGCCAGGTGGGGCCGCGACGGGACGCTGGAGTACCTGGGGCGCACCGACGACCAGGTGAAGATCCGCGGTTTCCGCATCGAGCCCGCCGAGGTGCAGGCCGTGCTCGCCGCCCACCCGGGTGTCGCCCAGGCCGCCGTCGTGGTCCGCGAGGACACGCCGGGCGAGAAGCGGCTGGTCGCGTACGTCGTGCCGGACGGCGACCTCGACGAGGCGGGCCTGCGGGCGGCGGCGGCCGGGGCGCTGCCCGAGTACATGCTTCCCGCGGCGACGGTCCTGCTCGAGGCGCTGCCGCGCACCGTCAACGGCAAGCTCGACCGGGCCGCGCTGCCCGCGCCCGAGGTCCGGGTGTCGAGCCGGGGACCGCGTGACGACCGCGAGGCGGCGCTGTGCGCGGTCTTCGCCGAGACCCTCGGCCTGGAGTCCGTGGGCGTCGACGACGACTTCTTCGCCCTGGGCGGCCACTCCCTGCTCGCCACCCGCCTCGCCGGGCGGGTGCGCGCCGCGCTCGACGCCGAGCTCACCATCGCCGACGTCTTCGAGGCGCCCACGGTCGCCACGCTGGCGACCAGGCTGGTACGGGGCACCCGGCCGAGGGTCCGCGACGTGACCAGACCCGCGATCGTGCCCGCCTCGCCCGCCCAGCGCGGCTTCTGGTTCGAGGAGCGCCTGCGCGGCCCCTCGGCCGCCGACGCGCTCCCGCTCGGCCTGCGGCTGTACGGGCCGGTCGACGTCGACGCGCTGCGCGCCGCGTTCGGCGACGTCGTCGCCCGGCACGAGGCGCTGCGCACCCTGCTGGAGGAAGGTCCCGACGGGCTGCCGGTCCAGCGCGTCCTCGACACCGGCGAGGCCGCCTTCGACGTGGTGGACGCGCGCGGCTGGCCGGAGGAACGGCTGCGCGCGGCCGAGACGAGGGCCGCCTCGCACGCCTTCGACCTCGGGGCCGACCTGCCCGTCCGGGCCACCCTGCTGCGGGTGGCCGCCGAGGAGTCCGTGCTCGTCGTGCTCCAGCACCACGCCGCCGCCGACGAGTGGTCGTTCACCCCGCTGCTCGCCGACCTGTCGCGCGCCTACACCGCCCGCACTGCGGGCGTCGCGCCGGACTGGGCGCCGCTGCCCGTGCAGTACGCCGACTACGCCGTCTGGCGGAGCGAGTCCCCGGCCCCCGCCGGCCAGCTCGACTTCTGGGAGCGGACGCTGCGCGGGCTGCCCGAGGAGAGCGCGCCGCCGGCCGACCGGCCCCGTCCCGCCGAGGCGAGCCACCGGGGCGGGCTGGCGCCGTTCCGGCTGCCGCTGGCCGGGGCGCGACGGCTCGCCCTGGAGACCGGCACCAGCGTCTTCATGGTCCTGCACGCCGCCGTGGCCGCGCTCCTGCACCGGGCCGGCGCGGGCGACGACGTGGCGCTCGGCTCGCCCATCGCGGGCAGGCCGGACGAGGACCTCGCGGACCTGGTCGGCGTGTTCGTCAACCTCGTCGTGCTGCGCACCGACCTGACCGGCGACCCCACCTTCACCGAGCTCCTGGAACGGGTCCGCCACGCCGACCTGGCCGCGTTCTCCAACGCGGACGTACCGTTCGAGCAGGTCGTGGAGCGCCTCGCCCCCGAACGCTCGCTCGCCCGCAGCCCGCTGTTCCAGGTGATGATCGTCCACCAGCGGCTGGAGGACGTGCGGCTGCGGCTGCCCGGCGTGCGCGCCGAGCCGTTCCTGCCCGAGACCGGCGGCGTCAAGTTCGACCTGGACATCTACTTCGCCGAGGGCGAGGAGCTGATCGAGGGGTTCGTCGCCTACGCCACGGACCTCTTCGACGCCGACACCGTCACCGGCATGCTCGCCGAGCTCGGCGCGCTGCTCGACCAGGTCACCGAGGACCCGGCGCGGCGCCTGTCGTCGCTCGGCACCCCGCCCCGGGGACTCGCGCGGCCCGACACCGCCCGCGCGTTCGCCCCGCTCACCGTCGCCCAGCGGATCGAGGCGCAGGTGGCGCGCACCCCGCACGCCACGGCCGTCGTCACCGGCGGCGTCTCCGGCGGCGTTTCCGGTGACGGCACTGTTTCCGGCGGCGACGGCGACGGCGTGACGACCCTCAGCTACGCCGAGCTGGACGAGCGCGCCGAGGCCCTCGCCGACCGGCTCGCCGCGGCGGGGGCCGGCCCCGAGGAGATCGTCGCGATCGCGCTGCCCCGCTCGGCCGAGCTCGTCGTGGCCCTGCTCGCCGTGCTCAAGACCGGCGCGGCCTACCTGCCGATCGACACGACCTACCCGCGCTCCAGGATCGACCTGATGCTCGGCACCGCCAGGCCGCTGCTGGTCCTCGGCGCCGACGAGCCGCCGCGGGACGCCCCGCCCCGCGCCGGGGTCGAGGTCCGCCCCGACCACCCCGCTTACGTGATCTTCACCTCGGGGTCCACCGGGACCCCCAAGGCCGTCGTCGGCACCCAGCGGGCGCTGGCCAACCGGCTCGCCTGGGGCGCGGACCTCGCCCCCACCGGCGTGCGGGTCGCCAAGAGCTCACCGGCCTTCATCGACGGCAGCACCGAGCTGCTCGGCGGCCTCGTCGCCGGTGACACCGTCGTCGTCGCGGACGACGACACCGCCACCGACGCGCTCGCCCTGGCCGAGCTGATCCGCCGCCACGACGTGAACCTGGTGACGGTCGTGCCGAGCCTGCTGGCCGCGCTCATGGAGACGGAAGAGGCGGGGGAGCGCGGGAACCTCGGTTCGGTCACCACGTGGGTGAGCAGCGGCGAGGCCCTGCCCGCCGCCCTGGCCGCGAGAGTCCCCGCCCGCCTGGTCAACCTGTACGGCTGCTCGGAGGCGGCCGGCGACAGCCTGGTCGCCGAGGGCGCCGGAGGGCTGGTCCCGATCGCCAACACCGTGGCGTACGTCCTGGACGCCGGGCTCCGCGAGGTCCCGGTCGGCGAGCTCTACCTGGCCGGGGACGGCCTGGCGCGCGGGTACCTCGGCGACCCGGCCCGCACCGCCGAGCGGTTCGTGGCCGACCCCTTCGGCCCGCCGGGATCGCGGCTCTACCGCACCGGCGACCGGGTGCGCCGCCGCCGCGACGGCTCGCTGGAGTTCCTGGGCCGGGCCGACGACCAGGTGAAGATCCGCGGCTTCCGCATCGAGCCCGGAGAGGTCGAGGCGGTGCTCGCCGCGCGGCCCGGCGTGCGCCAGGCGGCCGTGGCGGCCCGCTCGGGGCCGCGCCTCGTCGGCTACGTCGTGGGCGAGCCGGGCCTCGACCTCGACGCGCTGCGGGCCGGGCTCGGCGAGATCCTGCCCGACCACCTTGTCCCCTCCGTGCTCGTCGGCCTCGACGAGCTGCCGCGCACCCCCAACGGCAAGCTCGACCGGCGCGCGCTGCCCGAGCCCGCCGTCCGCGAGGGCCGGGCGCCGCGAACCGGCGCCGAGCGCGCCATCGCCGGGCTCGTCGCCGAGACCCTCGGGCGGGACGGCGTCAACGCCGACGACGACTTCTTCCGCACCGGCGGCGACAGCATCAGCGCGGCCCTGCTCGTGGGACGCGCCCGCCGCGCGGGCCTCCCCTTCACCGTCCGCGACGTCTTCCGGCTGCGTACCGTCGAGGCCCTGGCCAGGGTCGCGGCCCTCTCCGCCCCCACCGGCACCGTGAAGGCCCCCTCCGGTGGCGCGCCTGCGGACGGCGTGACGGTCCCGTCCGGCGAGGCCCCGCCCGGCGAGGGCGAGGGCGAGGTCCTGTCCGGCGAGGTCGTGGCGGGCGGGCCGGTGGAGGGGCGGGCCGAGCTGCCGCTGTCGCCGCTGCAGGAGGGCCTGCTGTTCCACCTGATGCTCGCCGGTGAGGACCGCGACATCTACGTCCAGCAGGCCGTGGTGACCCTGGTCGGGCCCGTCGACCCCGACCGGCTGGCCGGGGCCGCGCGCGAGGTGCTGCTGAAGTTCCCCAACCTGCGGGCCGGTTTCCGCACCGACGGCGGCCGTACCGTGCAGTTCGTCCCCGAGCACTTCGAGGTCGACTGGACCTACGCCGAGACCGGTGACCCGCAGGCGCTGGAGGCGTTCGTCGAGGCCCAGCGCGCCCGGCCGTTCGTCCCCGACGCGCCGCCGCTGATCCGCTTCGCGCTGGCCAGGATGGGCGAGGACGACTTCCGGCTGGTGCTCACCTCCGAGCTGATCCTGCTGGACGGCTGGTCGGGCGGCCTGCTGGTCACCTCGCTGCTGGAGTTCTACACCGACGCCGCCACCGAGCGCGCCCGGCCCGCCGTCCCCTTCCACGCCTACCTCGACTGGGTGAACGCCCAGGACCGGCAGGCCACGATCAAGACGTGGGGCCGCAGCCTGGAGGGGCTCGACGAGCCGACCCTGCTCAAGCCCGAGCTGGCCGACCGCCCCGCCGACCTCGCCACCGCGGGGGAGATCCACCGCGCGCTGCCCGAGGACCTCGCCGCCCGGCTCGGCACCCTCGCGCGCGAGTCCGGCCTCACCCTCGGCACCCTGTACGAGAGCGCCTGGGGACTGCTCCTGGCCGGTCTCACCGGCCGCGACGACGTGGTCTTCGGCGTCTCGGTGTCCGGCCGCCACCCCGACGTCGACGGCGTCGAGTCCGTCGTCGGCCTGCTGTTCAACACCGTCCCCGTCCGGGTGCGCGCCTCGGCGGCCGACCCGCTGCGCACCGTCCTGGAGCGGGTGCAGACGTTCCAGTCGGAGCTGTTCGACCACTCCTACGTCGCGCTCGCCGACGTGCAGCGGGTGACGGGCCTGGGCACCCTCTTCGACACCCTCTTCGTGTTCCAGAACTTCCCCGGCATGCCCACCGGGCGCGGGTTCGGGCCCGGCGGCGACGTGCGGGTGACCGGCCGCCAGGTCCGCGACGCCACCCACTACCCGGTCACCATGGTCGTCGAGCCCGGCGCGGGCCTGCGCGTCATGTACCGGGGCGACGCCTTCACCGAGGCCGAGGCCGAGCGGCTCACCGACCGGTACGTGCGCGTCCTGGAGACCCTCGCCGCCGCGCCCGACACCCCCTGCCACCGGCTCGACCTGCTCCTGCCCGACGAGCACGAGGGCCTGCGCCGCGACTGGGCCGAGGCCGAGCGGTCCGTCCCCGACCTGACCATCGCCGAGCTGCTCGCCGAGCAGGCCGCGCGCACCCCGGACGAGCTCGCCCTGGTCTCCCAGCCCGACACGCGGCTCACCTACGCCGAGCTGGACGCGGCGGCCAACCGCCTGGCCCGGCTGCTGAAGGCGCACGGCGCCGGTCCGGAACGGGTCGTCGCCCTCGCGCTGCCCCGCTCCGCCGAGATGGTCGTCGCGCTGTTCGCGGTGCTCAAGACGGGCGCCGCCTACCTCCCCCTGGAACTGGACTACCCGGCCGACCGGCTCGACTTCATGCTGGCCGACGCCGCCCCCGCCTGCCTGGTCTCGCACCGCGACATCGCCGCCGGGCTGGCGAACCCCGGTTCCTCGATCCTGCTCGACGACCCCGCCGTGCGGGAGACGCTGGCGGGCCTGCCCGGCACCGGGCTGACGGACGAGGAACTGCCCGGCTTCGGCAGGGACGTGCCCGGCCGGCTGGAGCACCCGGCGTACGTGATCTACACCTCCGGGTCCACCGGGCGTCCCAAGGGCGTGGTCACCCCCTACCGGGGCCTGACCAACATGCAGTTCAACCACCGGGCCAACATCTTCGACCCGGTGGTGGCGTCGGCCGGGCGGCGGCTGCGGATCGCGCACACCGTGTCGTTCTCCTTCGACATGTCGTGGGAGGAGCTGCTCTGGCTCATCGAGGGCCACGAGGTGCACGTGTGCGACGAGGAGCTGCGGCGCGACGCCGAGGCGCTCACCGAGTACCTGCGGCGCCACCGGATCGACGTCATCAACGTGACGCCGACCTACGCGCAGCAGCTGCTGGAGGAGGGACTGCTCGACGGCGAGCACCGCCCGCCGCTCGTGCTGCTGGGCGGCGAGGCCGTCCCGGCGGCCGTGTGGGACCGGCTCGCGGAGGCCGAGGGGGTGCTGGGCTACAACCTCTACGGCCCGACCGAGTACACCATCAACACGCTGGGCGGCGGCACCGAGGACAGCGCCACGCCCACGGTCGGCAAGCCGATCTGGAACACCCGGGGCTACGTGCTCGACGGCTGGCTGCGCCCGGTCCCGCCCGGCTCGCCGGGAGAGCTCTACATCGCCGGGGCCGGCCTGGCCCGGGGCTACCTCGACCGGCCGGGCCTGACCGCCGAACGCTTCGTCGCCGACCCGTTCGGCGGCGGCCGGATGTACCGCACCGGCGACCTCGTACGGGTGCGCCCGGACGGCAACATCGACTTCCTCGGCCGCACCGACGAGCAGGTGAAGATCCGCGGCTACCGGGTCGAGCTGGAGGAGGTCGAGACCGCGCTGGCCGCCGAGCCCGGGGTCGGGCAGGCCGCCGTCATCGCCGCCGGCACCGAGGTGCCCGGGGTGAAGCGCCTCATCGGCTACGTGGTGCCCGACGGCTCCGCGCGCCCCGACGCCGAGCGCGAGCACCTGGCCGAGTGGCGGCAGATCTACGACGCCGAGTACACCGAGATCGGCACCGCCGTGCACACCGAGGACTTCGCGGGCTGGGACAGCAGCTACGACGGCTCGCCCATCCCGCTGGAGCACATGCGCGAGTGGCGCGAGACCACCGTGGCCCGCATCGAGGACCTCGGGCCCCGGCGGGTGCTGGAGATCGGCGTCGGCACCGGCCTGCTGCTGTCGCGCCTGGCCCCCGGATGCGAGGAGTACTGGGGCACCGACTTCGCGGCCCCCGTCATCGCCAAGCTGCGGGCCGACCTCGGCCCCGGCTCGCCGGTGCGCCTGAGCTGCCAGGCCGCGCACGACACCACCGGCCTGCCCGCCGGCCACTTCGACACGATCGTCGTCAACTCGGTGGTCCAGTACTTCCCGAGCGCCGGATACCTCGCCGACGTGATCGCCGCCGCGATGGACCTGCTCGCCCCCGGCGGCGCGCTGTTCGTCGGCGACGTGCGCGACCTGCGGTCGGTGCGCTGCCTGCACGCGGCGATCCAGCTCGGCAGAGGCGGGAACGGTGACGGCGACGGCACCGGCACGGCGGCGATCGACCGGGCCGTGCGGATGGAGAAGGAGCTCCTCCTCGACCCCGCGTTCTTCGCCTCCCTCGGCCTGGCCGCGCGGGTGGAGGTCCGGACCAAGCGGGGCGTCCACCACAACGAGCTCAGCAGGCACCGCTACGACGTGACCCTCTGGAAGTCGCCCGCCGCACAGCCTGACGCACAGCCCGCCGAGACCCCGGTCGTGGACTGGGCCGGAGCCGACGACCTGGCGGCCCGCCTGTCCGGCCGCTCCGGGCCGCTCCGGGTACGCGCCATCCCCGACCCCAGGCTGTCGGCCGAGCTCGCCGCGCTGCGCGCGCTGGAGGGTGGCGCCTCCCACCGGGAGGCGCGCGAGCTGCTGCGGGCACCGGCGGAGGGGATCGAGCCCGAGCTGCTGTACGCGCTCGACCCCGGCGTGGTGACCACCCCCTCGGACGAGGTCGGCCACTACGACGCCGTCTTCGGGGGAGGGGCCGCCTTCCTGCCGGCGGACCCGGACCGCAGGCCCGCGTCGTACGCGAACAACCCGGCGGCGGCCCGCGACCACGGGGCGCTCGCCGCGCGGGTGCGCGAGGGGCTGAAGAAGCGGCTGCCCGGCTACATGGTGCCGAGCGCGGTGGTCACGCTGGACGCGCTGCCGCTGACCGTCAACGGCAAGCTGGACCGGCGGGCGCTGCCCGCCCCCGACCGGCAGGGCCCGCGCGGGTCGGGCCGCGCCGCCAGGACCGCGGTGGAACACCTGCTGTGCACCCTGTTCGGCGAGGTGCTCGACGTCTCGGGCGTCGGCATCGACGACGGCTTCTTCGACCTGGGCGGGCACTCGCTGCTGGCGACCCGGCTGGTCGGCAGGGTGCGCGCGGTGCTGCGCACCGAGCTCGCGATCCGCGACCTGTTCGAGGCGCCGAACGTCGCCGAGCTGGCCACCCGGCTGCACGACCGGGCCGGTGCCACGCTCAGGCCCCCGCTGGTGCCCAGGGAACGGCCCGAGCGCGTCCCGCTGTCGTACGCGCAGCGCAGGCTCTGGCTGATCGACCAGATCCTGCGCGAGGACGACGGCCCCCGCGAGGCGTACCACCTGCCGCTCGCCGTGCACCTGAGCGGCGAGCTGGACGTGGACGCGCTGCGCGCCGCGATCGGCGACGTGACGGCCAGGCACGAGAGCCTGCGCACCGTCTTCGCCGAGCACGAGGGCGTGCCCTACCAGCGGATCCTGCCGCCGGAGCAGGCGCGGCCGGTCCTGGAGATCACCACCTGCCCGCCCGAGGAGGTGATCGCGCGGCCGTTCGACCTCGCCACCGAGATCCCGCTGCGGGTCGCGCTCATCCCGGAGGGGGAGGGCGAGCACCTGCTGCTCGCCGTGTTCCACCACATCGCGTTCGACGAGTGGTCCTTCGGGCCGTTCGCCGGGGACGTGGCCCGCGCCTACGCCGCGCGGCTGGACGGGACGGCACCCGAGGACATGCCGGAGTGGAAGCCGCCCGCCGTGCAGTACGCCGACTACACGCTCTGGCAGCGTGAACTGCTCGGCGACCCCGTCGACCCGGGCAGCCTGCACGCCCGCCAGCTCGACTACTGGGCCAAGGCGCTGTCGGGCATGCCGGAGGAGATCCCGCTGCCGGTGGACCGGCCCAGGCCCGCCACCGTCGGCCAGCGCGGCGGGACCACGACCAGGCGGCTGCCCGCCTCACTGGTCGGGCGGCTCCGCGAGCTGGCGCGCGGCGCCCAGGCCAGCATGTTCATGGTCTGCCAGAGCGCGGTCGCCGCGCTGCTGCACCGCGCGGGCGCGGGGGAGGACATCCCGCTGGGCAGCCCCGTCGCGGGCCGCACCGACGAGGCGGCCGGCGACCTGGTCGGCTTCTTTGTCAACACGCTCGTGCTGCGCGCCGACGCCTCGGGAGACCCCTCCTTCGCCGAGTTGCTCGCCCGCGTCCGCGACACCGACCTGGCCGGGCTCGCCAACCAGGACCTGCCGTTCGAGGCGCTCGTCGAGGCGCTGCGGCCCCCCCGGGTGCCCGGCAGGAACCCGCTGTTCCAGGTGATGGTCGGCTACGAGAACCAGGCCATGGGCGACGTCCGCTTCCCCGGGCTGCGGCAGCGGGAGGCGCTCTTCAGCCCGCCCGCGGCGAAGTTCGACCTCGACTTCATCTTCCGGGAGAGGGGGGAGGAGCTCCACCTCGTCGTCGACTACTCGGCAGACCTGTTCGACCCGGCCACGATCGACACGATGATCGGGGCGCTCGTCGGCGTGCTGGAGGCCGTCGCGGCCGACCCCGAGGCGCGCCTGGGCGACCTGCCCGTCACGCTCACGGCCCGTACGGTCACCGGGACCGGGACCGGCGACGGCCGCGACGGCGCGACCCGGCGCGACGACGACCGCGAGGCGATGCTGTGCCGGGCGTTCGCCGAGGTCCTGGAGGTGGACGCGGTCGGCCCGCACGACAACTTCTTCGATCTGGGCGGGCACTCGCTGCTCGTCATGCAACTGGTGCGCCGCATCCGGCGGGAGCCGGGCTGCGCCGGAGTGAAGGTCGCGACACTCATGACAGCCCAAACCGTGGCAGAACTCATGAACCGCCTGGAATGAGGCGCTTCCCACAACCGTCAAAGATTGTTAGGTTAGGGAAGGCTAACCTAAAACTGACAGCCCTCCCGGGCTTTGGAAGGAACCCATACTCATGCGCGACACGATGCGCCGCCTGGCCGCGACCGGAACGCTGCTGCTGGGCCTCGGCCTGGTGGGCGCGTGCGCCGGCGAGAGCGGCGGAGCCGAACAGGCCGCCGCGAACGCCCCCGCTACCCAGGCCGCCTCCGGATTCCCGGTAACCATCAAGCACAAGCTCGGCACCACCACGATCGAGTCCGCCCCCCAGCGCATCGTCGCCCTCGGCGAGGTCGACCAGGACACCCTGCTCGCCCTGGGCGTGCAGCCGGTCGCCATGGCGGAGCTGACCGGAGTCCAGCCCGACGGGCTCGCCCCCTGGACCGCCCCGAAGATCTCCGGTACCAAGCCGACGCTGCTGAAGGCCGGAGAGGCGGGCTTCTCGCTGGAGCAGATCGCCTCGCTCAAGCCCGACCTGATCCTCGCGGGCGGCGACTACTACATCGACAAGGAGTACGCCAACCTCTCCCAGCTCGCGCCGACGACCGCCTACGAGACCGGCCCCGCGCAGGACTCGTGGCAGGTGGTGGCCCGCCAGGTCGCCAAGGCGGTCGGCAAGGCCGACGAGGGGGAGAAGCTCGTCGACGACGTCGAGGCGAAGATCGCCTCGGTCAAGACCACCCACCCCGAGCTGGACGGCAAGAAGTTCGCGCTGACCAGCGTCTTCCCCTCCGGCAACATCGGCGTGATGAAGTCCGACACCGACATCAGCGTCCAGCTCTTCGGCCAGTTCGGGCTCGAGCTGCCCGAGGAGGTCAAGGCGCTTCCCGGCGAGGGCTTCGCGACCGAGCTGAGCATGGAGAAGGTCGGGGTCCTCGACGTCGACCTGCTGCTCAGCCACTACAACGACGACGCGGCCACCCAGAAGAAGATCGAGGCCAACCAGCTGTTCGCCGGCCTCGACGTGGTCAAGCGCGGCTCCTACGTGCCGCTCGACCTCAAGGCGTTCTGGCCGCTGCGCACGCCGACGCCGCTGGCCATCCCGTACGTGATCGACCAGGTCGTGCCCCAGGTCGCCAAGGCCGCCAAGGCCGCCGGCGGGGCCTGACCCACCCTGTTCGATCCCGTTCCATCCTGTTCCATGCTGCCCCCCGCCGCCGCCCGGCCGCGGGGGGACCATCCCTTCAGTACGTGAGAGGCGAACATGTCGATCCCGGTCTATGACGTCGTGGGCATCGGTTTCGGCCCGTCCAACCTCGCGCTCGCGGTGGCCCTGGAGGAGGAGTACGGCGCCGGCGTGAACGCGGTCTTCTTCGAGAGGCAACCGAGGTTCGGCTGGCACCGCAACATGCTCATCGAGGGCGCCACGATGCAGGTCCACTTCCTCAAGGACCTGGTCACCCTGCGCAACCCCACCAGCTCCTACTCCTTCCTGTCCTACCTGCAGGAGAAGGGGAGGCTGGTCGATTTCATCAACCACAAGACCATGTTCCCCACCAGGCTGGAGTTCCACGACTACCTGGAGTGGGCCGCCGCCTCCTTCGCCGACCTGGTGCGCTACGACTCCGAGGTCGTCGCGGTGCGCCCGCACGACGACGACACCCTCGAGGTCGTCGTGCAGCACGGCGACGAGCTGCACACCTGCCTGACCCGCAACCTCGTGATCGCGGTCGGTCTCGACCCCGTGCTTCCCGACGGCGTGCGGCAGGGCGAGCGGGTCTGGCACACCGAGGAGCTGCTGTCCCGGCTCGAGACCCTCGGCGGGCGCGAGCCCGCGCGGTTCGTCGTGGTCGGCGCCGGGCAGAGCGCCGCCGAGACCGTCGAGCACCTGCACCGCACCTATCCCTCCGCGGAGGTCTGTGCCGTCTTCACCCGGTACGGCTACTCGCCGGCCGACGACAGCCCCTTCGCCAACCGCATCTTCGACCCGGAGGCCGTCGACCACTTCTTCACCGCGCCCGAAGACGTGAAGCGCATGCTGTTCGCCTACTCCCGCAACACCAACTACTCGGTGGTGGACCTCGACCTGATCGACGAGCTCTACCGGCGCTCCTATGCAGAGAAGGTCGCCGGGGTCCAGCGGCTGCGCATGCTGAACGCCTCCCGCCTGCTCGACGTGCACGACGACGGCGACACCGCCCGGGTCCGGATGTGCTTCCTGCCCACGGGCGAGGTGAGCACGATCGAGGCCGACGCGGTCGTCTGCGCGACCGGCTACCGCGAGCGCAACCCCCTCGACCTGCTCGGCGAGGCGCGCAAGCACTGCCACACGGGCGAGGCGGGCGAGCTGCTCGTGGAGCGCGACTACCGGATCGCCACCGACCCCGGGCAGACCTGGGGCGTCTACCTCCAGGGGGCCACCGAGGGCAGCCACGGGATCGCCTCGTCGCTGCTGTCCATGACCGCCGTGCGCACCGGCGAGATCGTACGCTCCATCGCCCGGCGCTCGGTGGCGGTCCCCCAGGTCGCGGAGATGTGACGCGCCCGCCCCGGTCCGGGCGCCCGCCGGCGGCCGGGAACGCCCGACACGTGCCGATCGGGTACGTGACTCCGTGTAGCCGAATGATTACGTTCGTCCTTGTCGTGTCCCGTACGTGACCGAGGAGGATCATGAACATCTTCATTCGCGACGCCGGCGTCGTCCTGGCCGGCGCGGTCCTGGCCGGTGCCGGTCTGCTCGTCGGCCTCCCGGCGGCCGGTGCCCACGCCGCGTCGTCCCGGGCGGCTCCGGCGGCCGTCTGCGAGCGGACGGCCGAGGCCGGCTGGATCTGTTTCCTGCGCTACTGCGACCGCTACTACTGTTATTACGACTGCTATCCCACCGCGCTCGCGCGCAACAGGGGAGACCGGCCTTCCGACACGATCCGTGTTCCCAAGCCCGAGGGGACGCCGCCCGCCCAGATCGAGAGGCCCTGACCCGTGTGAGGCCGTGAGGGTTCGTTCTCCGGAGCCGGTGGGGAGCGGTGTTCGCCACCTCTCACCGGCTCCGCGGGAGATCGCCGGTGACCCGGGAACCGCCGGGGCGGGCCGAGACCGTTCACAACAGGCCGTTCGCAACAATTGCCTGGACGTGCCCTTCACCACTCCTGCACGCTGCGGCCATGGATGACCACGCCTTCGAGCCCGCGGCCGCCACTCCCTCGGTTCTGTCGAGCGAGCTGCTGGGTTTCCCTCCCGATGCCCGGGTGCTCATCGTGAACAACGACGACTTCGGGATGTACCACGCGATCAACGCCGCGGTCGTCGGCTCGATCGAGCAGGGGATCGCCAGTTCGTGCAGCCTGATGGTGCCGTGCCCGTGGGCGCCGCACGCCATGCACCTGCTTCGCCGGAGGCCGGAGATCCCGTTCGGGATCCACCTCACCCTGTTCTGCGACACGACCCACTACCGGTGGGGGCCGCTGACCGCGAAGGAGAGGGTGCCCTCGCTGCTCGACGAGACGGGTGAACTGTTCACGCCCGCCCAGGTTCCCGAGCTTCTCGCCCGGGCTCGTCTGGAGGAGGTGGAGCTCGAGTTCCGCGCACAGGTCGACGCCGTGGTCGGCACCGGGCTGACGCCGACCCATCTGGACTGGCACTGCCTGGCCGACGGGGGACGCGACGACATCTTCGACCTGACCGTGGCGCTGGCCGAGGAGTACGGCCTGGCGGTGCGGGTCTGGCTCGAACCCGGACGCCGGAAGGCGCGACGGCGGGGTCTGCCGGTCACCGACAACGACTTCCTGGACAGTTTCGGTCTCGACGTCGACGGCAAGGCGGCGCGGTACGCCGAGCTGCTGCGCGACCTGCCGGCCGGCCTGAGCGAGTGGGCGGTGCATCCCGGTCTGGGCAACGAGGAATCGCGGGCGATCGACGGCGGTTGGCGCGTACGCCGGACCGACTACGAGTTCCTGACATCGCCGGAGGCACGCGAACTCCTCCGGCGGGAGGGGATCGTCGTGATCGACTACAGAGCCCTCCAGCAGGCCTGGGCGCGGACCGGCACCTCCCGGTAGGCCGGCGGTGCGCCCTGTGGCACAACGGCTCCTCGCGTTCGGTGATCAGGTGGCGCGGTCGTGTCCGGCACGCAGGAGCACGAGAGCGGCTGCGGTGACATGCCCGGTCTTCCGCGGGCGGAGGCCGACGTTCCGCAGAGCCTGGAGCGAAAGGCGCGGTCATTTCCATCCGCCCTGCCGGGAACGGCGTTTGCCGCAGGACACCAGGGATGTATCTCTCTATTCCACAGCAATCAGAACATACAGGCCATATGCCGTTAACCGTATTAACCGTCAGGTGTTCACCGGTGCTCCTACCGTTGGGATCGCTCAGGAAGTGGTTCTGCTGATCCTCGTCTTGGAGGTTCGCCGATGGAACGCCGCACATTCCTTCGCGCCTCGGTGCTCGGTACGAGCACCCTGGCCCTCACCGGAAGTCTCTGGCAGGACGCCGCCCTCGCGGCCCCGGCCCAGAACGCCCCTGGTCCCTACGGCCCCCTGCTGGCCGCCGACGCCAACGGCATCCAGCTCCCGGCCGGGTTCACCAGCCGGGTGATCGCCCGATCGGGCCAGGTGGTCCCCGGCACCTCCTACACCTGGCACAGCGCCCCCGACGGCGGCGCCTGCTTCGCCGACGGCAGCGGGTGGATCTACGTGTCCAACTCGGAGATCAACCCCGGCGGCGGCGCCTCGGCGATCCGCTTCGACTCCGCGGGCAACGTGGTCTCCGCCTCCTCGATCCTGTCGGGCACCCGGCAGAACTGCGCGGGTGGCGCGACGCCGTGGAACACCTGGCTGTCGTGCGAGGAGGTCGACCGCGGCTTCGTCTACGAGACCCGCCCCTTCGGGGGCGCGGCCACACAGCGCCCGGCCATGGGCCGTTTCAAGCACGAGGCGGCGGCGGCCGACCCGGTCCGCAAGGTCATCTATCTCACCGAGGACGAGACCAACGGGCGGTTCTACCGGTTCGTCCCCACCACCTGGGGGGACCTGTCCTCCGGCACGCTGCAGGTGCTGCGCGCGGGCTCCGCGACAAGCGGCTCGTTCACCTGGGCGAACGTCCCGGATCCCGACGGCTCCCCGACCGCGACCCGTAGCCAGGTCTCCGGATCGAAGTCCTTCAACGGTGGCGAGGGGTGCTACTACGCCGACGACACGGTGTGGTTCACCACCAAGGGCGACAACCGGGTCTGGCAGGTCAACGTCGCCGCCGGCACCTACGAGCTCGCCTACGACGACAGCCTCGTCAGTCCCGGCACCGCCCCGCTGACCGGCGTGGACAACGTCACCGGCTCGACCTTCGGCGACCTCTACGTCGCCGAGGACGGCGGCACCATGGAAATCTGCCTGATCACCGCCGACGACACCGTCTCCCCGTTCCTGCGCGTCGGCGGCCAGGGGTCCTCGGAGATCACCGGCCCGGCCTTCACCCCCGCCGGCAACCGCCTGTACTTCTCCTCCCAGCGCGGCACGTCCGGTTCCTCCTCCGGGGGAATCACCTACTGCGTGACCGGCCCGTTCCGTACCTGATCCGTGACCGGGGAGGGTCGCGCCGTACGGCGGCGGCCGTGCGGCGCGGCACCCCAACGCACAGGTCACGTTCACTTTCCGGACGCCTTGGATCCCTACGGTGCTGGTCATGGCGTGGAAGACCAGAGTCAACACGGCTCTCGAAGGGATGACGGGCTACAACATCACCCGGGTGCGGCGTAGGGTCGCACCCCCGCCGCCCCCACCCCCGCCCCCGCCGCCCGTGGACGTTCCCCGGCCCCCGGCCGATCCGGAGACCGACCGGCTGCTGCGCGAACCGGTGTTCGTGCTGTCGCCGGTACGGTCCGGCTCCACCCTGCTGCGCGTCATGTTGAACAGCCACTCCCGGATCCACGCGCCGCACGAGCTGCACGTGCGGCGCCTGGCGGTCACGCTGACCACCGACCCGCTGCGCCAGGCGATGGAGGCGCTCGGCCTGTCCGTCAGCGACATCGAGCACATCCTGTGGGACCGCATGCTCCACCGCGAGCTGGCCGGGAGCGGCAAGCAGATCATCGTCGACAAGACGCCCAGCAACGTCTTCGCCCACCGGCGCCTCGCGACCTGCTGGCCCGACGCGCGCTACATCTTCCTGATGCGCCACCCCGCCTCGATCGCCCTGTCGTGGCACGAGGCCGCTCCGCTGGAGCGCCCCTGGGCGGAGGCGGTCCGGCACACCCTGCAGTACATGCGCCACCTCACCGAGGCCAGGCGGACGCTCGACGGGCTCACCCTGACCTACGAGGCGCTCGTCGCCGATCCGGAGAAGGAGATGCGGCGGGTCTGCGACTACCTGGGGGTCGGCTACGAGCCCGGCATGATCACCTACGGTGACCACGGGCACGGGGAGTTCGTGAAGGGCATCGGGGACTGGCGCGACAAGATCAGGAGCGGCAGGGTCCAGCCGGGCAGGCCGCTGCCCGCCCCCGAGGAGATCCCGGAGGAGCTGCGCGAGATCTGCGCCGAGTGGGGGTACCTCTGACCGATCGCCCCGCGACCCCCGGGGCGGCCTCCCGCCCTCACGGAACCCGGGCGCGGGGAGCGTGGCTCCCGATGGCCTTCGTCGCCCAAGGTGACACGCGGTCGACGGGAAGATGAATTCTGTATATGAAATCCCATGAGCTGCATATATGTCGTCTGAGGTGTCATACCCGGGGGCATGGATGCGAACTTCGTGTTGCTCGCCATCGTGATCGTCACCGCGTTGTCCTTCGACTTCACCAACGGCTTCCACGACACCGCCAACGCGATGGCGACCTCGATCGCCACCGGTGCGTTACATCCCAAGGTCGCGGTCGCGTTGTCCGCGGTGCTGAACTTCGCCGGGGCGTTCCTGTCGCTGAAGGTCGCGGCCACCATCGCGACCGGCATCGTCGAGACCGGCGCGATCACCCTGACGGTCGTCTTCGCCGGGCTGATCGGCGGTCTGGCCTGGAATCTGCTGACCTGGTACTTCGGCATCCCCTCCAGTTCCTCGCACGCGTTGATCGGCGGCGTGGTCGGGGCCACGCTGATCGCGGCGGGCGCCTCGGCCGTCAAGGGCGCGGAGATCGTGTCCAAGGTGCTGATCCCGGCCGTGCTGGCGCCGCTGGCGGCGATCCTGGTGGCCACCGTCGGCACCTACCTGGTCTACGTCATCACCTGCAACGTCCCCGAGGGCACCAGGAGGCGCGGGTTCAAATACGGTCAGATCGGCTCGGCCTCGCTGGTCTCCCTGGCCCACGGCACCAACGACGCGCAGAAGACGATGGGCATCATCACCCTCGCGATGATCGCCGCCGGTGCCGTCGGCAAGGACGCGGGAACCCCGACCTGGGTGATCGTGGCCAGTGCGACCGCGATCGCGCTGGGCACCTACCTGGGGGGCTGGCGGGTGATCCGTACCCTCGGCAAGGGGCTGACCGAGATCGAGACCCCGCAGGGTTTCGCCGCCGAGGGCTCCTCGGCGGCCGTCATCTTCGCCTCCTCGCACTTCGGATTCCCGCTGTCGACCACGCACGTGTGCGCGGGCTCGGTGATCGGCTCCGGCATCGGCAAGCACCTGGCCCAGGTCCGCTGGAGCCTCGCGGCCAGGATGGGGGCCGCGTGGCTGATCACCCTCCCGGCCGCCGCCGTGGTCGGCGCGCTGGCCTGGGCGAGTGCCAACGTGATCGGCGGCGCGCTGGGCGTCGCCGTCGTCTTCGGCGTCGCCCTGGCGCTGTCGGCGGCGCTCTACCTGGCCTCGCGGCGCCGGCCGGTCAACGCCGGCAACGTCAACGACGAATGGACCGGCCGGCTCGCCCCGGCCACCGGGACGAGGGAGCACGCGGCATGAACGACTACGTCGACCTGGACGCGCTGTGGGGGGTCCTGCTCGCCTCGCTGCTGGCGGGCGCCGGCCTGGTCGCCGTCTTCTCCCTGGCCCTGGTCGGCCTGTCCAGCGGGCGGGCGGCCGGTCGCGCGGGAGCCGGGTTCTGCTTCCTGGTCGTTGCCGCCGGCGTTGTCCTCGGCCTCTACGTCATGCTCGCCAAGTGACCGCCCGCCCGGGATTCTAGAGAGACTCTCTAGAATCGGTTACGCTTCCAGGATGAGAGTCACCGCCGTCATCACCGGAGCCAACCGCGGGATCGGCCTGGCCACGGCCGAGGAGTTCGCCCGCCGCGGCCACCGGGTGGTGCTCGTGGCGAGAAATCCCGCCGCGGCGAACGAGGCCGCCCGGCTCGGCGCCGAGCTGGTCACCGGTGACCTCTCGACCCTGAAGGGCGTCCGGGCCGCCGCCGAGGCGCTGGCCGGAACCTGCCCGCGGCTCGACGTGCTGGTCCACAACGCCGGGATCTGGCCGTCGGCGCGACGGCTCACCGAGGACGGGTTCGAGGAGTCCTTCGCCGTCAACCACCTGGCGCCCTTCCTGCTCAACCACCTGCTGGAGGACCGTTTGGACAGGGTCGTCCAGGTCACCGCCGGCCTGTACGCCATGGGCAGGGCCGACCCCGCGCGCACCCCGGCCGGCGCCGACTTCTCCGCCGTACGCACTTACGCCGACACCAAGCTCTGCAACCTGGCGCTGATGCCGTTGTGGGCCGAACGCTGGAAAGGGCGGGACGTCACGATCGACGCCGTGCACCCCGGGGTGATCAGGACCGGGCTCGGCGACCGGGGCGGCCCGGTGGGACTGCTGCTGAAGGCCGCGAAGCTGTTGTGGAAGGCGCCGGCGGACGGCGCGGCCCCCGTCGTGCGGCTGGCACTCGACCGCACCGGCACCGGGCGTTACTTCGACGTCGACCGCGAGACGCCCCTCGCCGCCGCGGCCGCCGACCCGGTGCTGGCGGAGAGGCTGTGGGCGCAGGCCGCGGAGCTGACCGGTGTCGCCTAGGCACCGGCGTGGCGAGGAGACCAGGGAGCGGCTGCTCGCCGCGGCACTGGACCTCTACGAGAGAGAGGGCGCGGACGGCTTCACCATGACGGCGGTGACCGGTACGAGCGGTGTCAGCGTCGGCAGCCTCTACCACCACTTCGGCAGCTTCGACGGGCTGGCGGCGGCACTCTACGCCCGCTGCCTGTCCGGCCTGCTCGACGCCGTCATCGCCGCGCTCGACGCGGTGCCGCCGGGGGAGGGGGCGGGGTCCGGCGGGGGCGGTGAGGACGGCGGGGACGCAGAGGCGCGGGCCGCCGCCGGGATCGGGGCAGTGGTCACCGGATATCTGGGCTTCACCCGCGAGCACCGGGCCGCCGCGCACTTCGTCCACGCCTCCGCCTACGCCGCCTTCCTTCCCGCGCACGCCGCCCTGATCGCGCGGGAGAAGGAGCCCAGGCTGGCCGGGATCCTGGCCTGGCTGCGACCGTACGCCGAGGCGGGGCTGGTCGTGGAGCTGCCGGACGCGCTGACGGAGATGCTGGTCGTCGGCCCGGTGGCGGAGACGGCCCGCCGGTGGCTGGCGGGGGCTCCCGGCATCGACCTGGACGAGGCGTGCCGGCTGCTTCCCGAGCGGATCTGGCGATCCCTGCGAGCCGACGTCTCGCCGTGAGGCCGTGAAGCCGTCTCGTCGTGAAGCCGTGAAGTCGTGACGCCGTCTCGTCGCGAAGGCGTGACGCTGTGAAGCCGCGCCGCCTTCTCACCGCGGACCCGTGGCGCGGTCTTCCGGGAAAGCGGTCTTCCGGGAAACACGCGAGCCGATCGCCCTCGTCATGATCGTTGTCCCTGGTCGGAGGCGTTACCCCGGTGCGAGTCCGCCCTTTTGCAGAGAGTAAGGTTGCCCTGCCCTAATTTAGGTAAGGCTTCCTTCCATGGAGTGACGGTGTTCGCCAGCTACCTCATCGGATTGCGTGAAGGCCTGGAGGCCACGCTCGTCGTCTCCGTGCTCGTCGCGCTCCTCGTCAAGAGCGACCGGCGCGACCGGCTGCCCCTCGTGTGGGCCGGGGTCGGCGCCGCGCTCGTGCTGTCGGTCGCGTTCGGCGCGCTGCTCACCTTCACCGTCGCCCGCCTGGAATACCGGCAGCAGGAGCTGTTCGAGGCGATCACCTCGCTGCTCGCCACCGCGTTCGTCACCTGGATGATCTTCTGGATGCGTCGCGCCTCCCGTACCCTCTCCGGCGAGCTGCGGGCCAGGCTGAGCCAGGCCCTGGAGGTCGGCGCGACCGCGGTGGTCGTGATGGCCTTCCTCGCCGTGGCGCGCGAGGGCCTGGAGACCGCGCTGTTGTTCTTCGCCTCCGTGCAGGGGGCCACCACCACCGCCGTCCCGCTGGTCGGGATCACCCTGGGCCTGCTCACCGCGGTCGCGCTGGGCTGGGCCATCTACCGCAGCGCGATGCGGATCAACCTGACCAGGTTCTTCACCTGGACGGGCCTGCTGCTGATCCTGGTCGCGGCCGGCATCTTCAAGTACGGCGTGCACGACCTGCAGGAGGCCGGTGTCCTGCCGGGCCTGTCCACCCACGCCTTCGACATCAGCGGCGTGATGCCCGCCGACTCCTGGTACGGCGCCCTGCTGGCCGGGCTGTTCAACATCACCCCGCAGCCGAGCGTGCTGGAGACGGTGGCGTGGGTCGCCTACGCGGTGCCGACGCTCGCCCTCTTCCTGAGGCCGCGTCGCAGCCGCCCCACCGCCTCGCCCACCGATTCCCCGGCGGCCCGGAATTCCCCGGCTTCCTCGACCAACCCGCAGCCCGCGGGCTGAAACCGCTCGAACAGGACGACCATGCGTACTTCCCTTGCCATCGCCGCGGGTGTTCTGGCCCTCGCCGGCCTCACCGCCTGCTCCTCCGAGCCCACCGCGCCCACCGCGGGTGCGGGCGCCGGAGCGTCCGCCGCTCCCGCCAAGGGCGGTCCTGTCGCGGTGGCCGCCACCGACACCGAGTGCAAGGTCGCCGTCACCGAGGTGGCCGCGGGCACCTCGACGTTCTCGATCACCAACGGCGGCACCAAGGTGACCGAGTTCTACGTCTACGCCGCCGGTGACCGGGTCATGGGCGAGGTGGAGAACATCGTGCCCGGCCTGACCCGCGAGGTGATCGTGGAGCTGCCGGCCGGCAGCTACCAGACCGCCTGCAAGCCCGGCATGGTCGGCAAGGGCGTCCGCGGCCCGCTCAAGGTGACGGGCGAGCACAAGCCGCTCAGCGACGACGCCCAGCTCTCCGCCGCGACCGCCGGCTACAAGCGCTACATCAGGTCGCAGAGCGACACGCTGCTGACCAAGACGCAGGAGTTCGTCGACGCGGTCAAGGCCGGGGACATCGCCAGGGCCAAGGAGCTCTTCCCCGTCTCCCGCACCTACTGGGAGCGGATCGAGCCGGTCGCGGAGATCTTCGGCGACCTCGACCCGGCCATCGACGCCCGCGAGAACGACGTGGCCGAGGGCGAGGAGTGGACCGGCTTCCACAAGATCGAGAAGGATCTCTGGGTCACCAAGGACGTCAGCGAGGACGGGCCGGTCGCCGACAAGCTGATGGCCGACATCAAGACCATCGTGGAACAGTCCAACGCGGCCGAGCTGTCGCCCGTCCTGCTCGCCAACGGGGCCAAGGGCCTGCTCGACGAGGTCGCCTCCGGCAAGATCACCGGTGAGGAGGACCGCTACTCGCACACCGACCTGTGGGACTTCGACGCCAACCTGCAGGGCTCGAAGGCCGCGGTGCAGGCACTCCGGCCCGTCCTGGAGGAGCGCGCCCCCGAGCTGGTGAAGACGCTGGACGAGAAGTTCGCCGGAGCCGAGGCCGCGCTCGGCGCACACCGCAAGGGCGACGGCTGGAAGCTGCACACCGAGCTGTCCAAGGACGACCTCAAGAAGCTGTCGGACGCGATCAACGCGCTCGCCGAGCCGATCAGCAAGATCGCCGCAGTGGTGGCCAAGTAGCGGATGACGCGCCGTCACCGTAGGGGAGGGGTTCGATGAGCGGGCGGATCAGCCGCAGGAAGCTGTTCGGGATGGGCGCCGCGGGCGTGGCGGCCGCCGGCGCGGGCGCCCTCGCGGTGCGCGGGGCGGGCGGCGAGCCCCCGCCCGCGCCCGTCCGGGCCGCCTCCGCCTCCGACCCGGTTCCCTTCTACGGCGAGCACCAGGCGGGCATCGTCACCCCGGCCCAGGACCGGCTGCACTTCGTCTCGTTCGACGTGACGACCGGGAAGAAGGCGGAGCTGGCCGAGCTGCTGCAGGAGTGGACCGCCGCCGCGGCCCGGATGACGCAGGGCCAGGAGGCGGGCGCGTTCGGCGCGGTCGGCGGCCAGCCCGAGGCGCCGCCCGACGACACCGGCGAGGCCCTCGGCCTGCCAGCCTCCGGGCTGACGCTCACCGTCGGCTTCGGCGGGTCGCTGTTCGACGACCGGTTCGGGCTGGCCTCCCGCAGGCCGGCCGCGCTGGCCGACCTGCCGCACCTGCCCGGTGACGCGCTGCTGCCGGAGATCTCCGGCGGCGACCTGTGCGTGCAGGCGTGCGCGCACGACCCGCAGGTGGCGGTGCACGCCATCCGCAACCTGGCGCGCATCGGCTTCGGCCGGGTCTCGGTGCGCTGGTCCCAGCTCGGCTTCGGCCGTACGTCGTCGACCTCGCGCGCGCAGGCGACGCCGCGCAACCTGATGGGGTTCAAGGACGGCACCGCCAACCTCAAGCTGGAGGACGTGGCGCTGCTGAAGGAGCAGCTCTGGGTGGGAGCCGGCGACGGCGCCGACTGGATGACCGGGGGCAGCTACCTGGTGACCCGTAAGATCCGGATGCTGGTCGAGACGTGGGACCGGGCGCCGCTGGCCGAGCAGGAGCAGATCTTCGGCCGGGACAAGGGGGAGGGGGCCCCGCTGGGAGGGAAGGCCGAGTTCGACGTGATCGACTTCGACGCCAAGGGGCCCGACGGGGAAGCCCTGATCAAGGACGACGCGCACGTACGGCTGGCGCACCCCTCCCACAACGGCGGCGCGCGCCTGCTGCGCCGCGGCTACAACTACGTGGACGGCTCCGACGGGCTGGGCCGCCTGGACGCCGGGCTGTTCTTCATCGCCTACCAGCGCGATCCCCACCGGCAGTTCGTCGCCGTGCAGAGGTCCCTGGCGGGCAAGGACTCCCTCAACGAGTACATCAAGCACGTCTCCAGCGGCCTGTTCGCCTGCCCGCCGGGCGTGCGCGACGCGGGCGACTACTGGGGCCGCGCCCTGTTCTCCTGAGTTCCCCCGGCCCTCGTGCCGATCGGGTGGGGGCCTCTTCGCCCACGGCCGTCCGCGCCGTCGTCACGATCTGCGGCAGGGACGTTCACGAGAGGGTCGCGAACCACCGCCCGGCCTCCTGCCAGTGCTCGACGGAGGGGAACCCGCAGCGCCGGGCGAGCGAGCCGATGTCGTCGGCGGAGACGGTCGCCCAGGCGAACCAGTCGTCGGCCCGTTCGTCCTGGCGCAGGCGCAGGCGCTCCACCTCGCTCCGCGACCCGGGCGGGGAGAGTTCGGCGATCACCGCACCGCCCGGCCTGACCAGCTCCCGCATGCGCCGCAACAGGGCCTCGGGGTCGCCGCCGATACCGATGTTGCCGTCGGCCAGCAGCGCCCTGGACCATCGGCCGGTGCCGGGAAGGGGATCGAAGACGCTTCGGTGCAGGGCCAGGCCGCCGGCGCGCCGCGTCAGGCTGACGGCCAGGGGGGTGATGTCGACGCCCAGGACGGGGATTCCCCTCCGGGTGAGCGCCACGGTCAGCCTGCCGGGCCCCGAACCGACGTCGAGGGTCGGTCCGTCGCATCGGGCCAGTATGTGCTCGTCCCCCTCCATGGGCCGCAGCCAGCACTCGGAGGCGAGTGGCCGGACACGGCCGTCGGAATATTCGACGTCCACGTTTTCTCCCCTCAGAGAGTCTTCGTAAAGGGCGCCGATCATGCGAATTTCCTGATTTCACAGAAAAAGACGAAATGTTCGTCGGGTCGTACGATATTTCTTCCGGAGGCACCGTGGCCGCAAGGGATTTTCCGGAAACTAAACCGGCAAGCGGAAATCATGGTGCGACGTTACCGCGACAAGGCGGCGTGAACCATTACAAAACCATGACGCGTACCCCCTGTTTGCGCCACCGGTCAGGAATGCGTCGAAAGCGCCACGGAGTTGATCGGCCCATGGTGCGAAAAACATCGACGGAGCGAAGAAGCCTCGTGTCACCTCACCTCACTCGTGTCACCTCACCTCAACTCGGCGTACCGGCACCTGTGGGCGACGCCCGAGCCGAGCGGGCCCTCGGGGAGACCGGGGTGGCCGACCGGCGGTCCGGCGGTCCGGCGGTCCGGCGGCAGAGCGTGGTCACCGATCGGCCGGATGCTCACCGGGCCGTCCGCCCGGCGGCACGGCGGCACGGCGGCGCAACGCGTACAGGAGACCCGAGGCGGTGAAGAACAGGAGGCTCAGCAGCAGCCATCGCCAGAGGTAGGGGAGGGTGCTCAGCCCCGTCGCCTCCCGGTAGTTGTGCTCCGAGGCGCGCAGGATGAGAGGGAACCAGACGAGCAGCAGCAGGCCCGAGAGTCCGGCCGGTACGCGCACGAAGTTGACCGGCGGCGGCCACCGGCCGGCGGACGTCGGCCGGGACGGGACTCCCGGGGACCGCGACCGTGACCGGAGGGCGGTGTCGGCGAAGGAGTAGGCCGGCACCAGCACCAGGTCGTGGACGATCAGGGCGCCGAGGAACCACAGCAGGAACCCCACCCATATCCCGGCGGCGACCACCCGGGTGGCGGCGTAGCCGGCCACCGCCAGGCAGGCGGCCAGGACGAGCAGGTGCCCCGGCCCGGCGCCGTACACGGTCGTCCACCGGCGCGGCTCACCCTTGCGGCGGGTCACGAGAACGACCGGAAGTCGAGTTCGCGCACCCACTTGGTGTTGTGCACGCCGGGAGCGTTGGGCACGATGATCCGGGCCGGGAAGCCGTGGTCCATCGACAGGTCGGCGCCGTTGACCCGCAGCGCCAGCAGCGAGCGCGGGTCGGCCACCTGCCGGGCGCTCAGCGACGCGTGGCCGAACACGCCGCCGCGCTGCAGCGACCGGACGAAAACCCCGCTCCCGTCGGCGGCCCCGGCGAGCCGGGCCAGGTCGGCCAGCCGTACACCGGTCCATTCCTGCTCGGTGGACCAGCCCTCCACGCAGGCGATCGGCAGCGGGTAGGTGTGCAGCGGCAACGCCAGCAGGTCCGCGCGCGACAGCCGTACCGGACGCGGCCCGGTCAGGGCCAGCCGCCAGCCGGGACCGGTTTCCGCCTCCCCGATGCCCACGCTGGACGCGGTCTTGTTCACCTGGAAGTCGTTCGGGCCCGGGCCGTACGTACGGCCGTGCGGGGCCAGCAACGCGGTGCCGCGCAACGGCCCGTCGAGGGTCTGGCCGACGGACAGGCCGAACATCGTCAGCGAACCACCGCCGACGAAGGCCAGCAGGCCGCGCCGGGACATGGTGGGCGGCGCCGGGGCGACGGGCACCAGCCCGTCGGGATCGGGAGGTTCCGGGCGGGTGTCGCGCAGGCGGGCGTGCAGCTCCCGGCGGAAGTCGCGAGATCGCAGAGCGGCGATCGCCCGGGGTAGCTTGAGGACGACGTGCGCCACGAGCGCGGCCAGGAAGATCCAGGCTCCGTACAGGTGGGCCGGGTAGAAGGAGAACGGGAAGACGTAGAGCAGCTGGATATTCAGGATGCCGGTGGTGAACTGGAAGACCGCGCCGCCGACCAGGAGCAGCAGGCCGGCCCGCTCCAGCAGCTGGGCGGGGGAGCGGGCCGGCGGCCAGGCGAACAGCTTGGGGATCACCGACCACAGCTTGGCCAGCAGCACCGGCACCAAGGTCAGTCCGAGGATGACGTGGACTCCCTGGTTGAGCCGGTACAGCCAGACCGGACTGGTCGGCCAGTCGAAGAGGTAGAAGCCCAGCAGCCCTCTCTCCGGAGTGATGTCGTTGCCGGGCAGCCCCGGATTGTAGGCGGCATAGGAGACCAGGCCCGTGAGGGCCACGATCGGGATTCCCGCCAGCAGCACCAGGCCGAACACCGACGTCAGCCACGGCCCTCGCAGCGGGCTGCGCCAGAACTCCGGGCGGAAGGGGCCCGGCGGCCGCTCGTCCCCCCGCAGCCACGCCCTTACCCGCGGCATTTCCCTGCTCCTTGCGAGCCCGTCCCCGACATGACCGTGCCCGCGGGTGGCGTCCGCCACCGATCACCCCCGAAGCCGGCGTAGGACGACCACTTCGTCACCCGCCGGTGGTCCTTACCGGAAAATTCCGCTCTCAAAGCCCCGCCTCTTCCCGTTTTCACTGGATTCGCGCGCCCGTCGCTCGGCATGACGGCTCACCGGCGCCGACCGGCGTCGACCGGCACGGACGACCGGACGGCCGCCAGAGCTCCGGCGAAACGGGATCCGGGCACTTGCGCCGCGACGTGGAAGGCGTCGGCGGCGGTGTCGACGTCGTCCAGCTCCGGCAGGTGGGCCACGTTCAGCCCGGCCTCGTGCAGGCGTCGCAGCTGGGTGGCGCCGGTGGTGGGCCGCGACATCGCCACGCCGAGCAGCAGGGACGGGTCGGGGCGGCACAGCCCGAGCAGCCAGAAGCCCCCGTCGGCCGCCGGTCCGTACACCGCGTCGTGAGCGGTCAGCAGGGTGAGGGCGGTGTTCAGCAGCTCCGGGGTGACCTGGGGGGTGTCCATGCCGATCAGGACCACCGGCAGCCCGTGCAGCCGGTGGGCGTCGTGGAAGGCGGCGGCCAGGCGCTGGTCGAGGCTGTCGCCGCGCTGCGGGATGACGGTGAAGCCGTCCGGGAGCCAGGGCCCGGGACGCCCTTCGAGGGCGAGCACCCGCCGGTCGCTCCGTGCGGCCGCCACGGCGTGCAGCGTGTCCCGCAGGGCGGCCGCCGCCAGGTAGGCGGCCTGCTCGGGGGTGAACGGCGGGGTCAGCCGGGTCTTCACCCGCCCGGCCACCGGCTCCTTGGCGATGACCACGATCTGCGCGGCGCTCACGTCGTCTCTTCCATGACGCGGCGCATGTCGGCGATCGCCCGGAGGGTGCCGCGCACGGTGCCGGTCACCTTGGAGCGTCCCACGCGCGGCAGGTAGTCGACCTCGGCCTCGGTGATCCGCCAGCCGGCCGCGGCCGCGCGCAGCACCATCTCCAGGGGATAGCCGAACCGGCGGTCGGACAGTCCCAGCTCGACCAGTCCGGCGCGTCCGCAGGCGCGCATCGGACCCAGGTCGCGCAGCGGTGCGCCGGTGCGGCGCCGCAGGCGTGCGGCCAGCGCGGCGTTGGCGACCCGGGCGTGCACGGGCCCGGAGTGAGGCATCCGGCGACCGAGTACGAGGTCGCTCTCGCCCGCCAGGACCGGGCCGGCCACCCGCGGCAGCTGGCCCGGGTCGAGCGAGGCGTCGGCGTCCATGAAGCACACGACCTCGGCGGTCGCGGCCAGCAGCCCGGCGTGGCAGGCGGCGCCGAACCCGCGCCGCGGCTCGCTCACCACCAGCGCGCCGTGCTCGGCGGCGACATCGGCCGAGCCGTCGGTGGAACCGTTGTCGACCACGATCGGGCGATAGCCGTGCGGCATCCGGCCGAGCACCCAGGAGAGCGCGGCCTCCTCGTTCAGGCATGGCAACACCACGTCGATCTTCATGATCTCGAGGTTAGGCCAGGGAGCGACGACCACCTCTTACAAAGCTGTGACGTATGTCCAACAAGTGGCCGGCTCAGCTCTAGCTTTGGAAGGTGGTCGACGACTCAGGGCAGCGAATCGAAGCGGGGAGGAACATCCTTTGAGCGGTTCCTCGCCGGATGTTCCGGACACATGGCCGCGCGAAGCGACGGCCGTGGCGCGAGGTGCCCCTGCCGCGAATCCCACCCGTGGCGGGGAGACGGCACGCGCGCTCCGGATCTGGGCACTGCTGATCGCCGGGTCCTTCGCGGCGGGCGCGGTCCTGCACGCGCTCGGCGTGCTCACCATCGACCACCTGCCGCCGCTGCACGGGCATTTCCGCGTGCCGCCCCTCGCGCTGCTGCCCGCCGCCGCGTTCGGAGGCGCCGCCGTCCTGTTCCTGCCCGCCCTCGCGGCGCGGCTGGGCTTCAAAAGCGCCCTGCTCGTGTCCTACGGCTGCGCGCTGGCCTGGACGTTGCTGCTGGCGATCTCCGCCGACGGGCCGGCCGCTCCGCTGACCCATCCGCAGGAGTATCTGGCGGTCCTGCCCGCGGTGGGCGACGACCCGCTGGGCTGGCTGGCCACCTTCACCCGGCATCTGCCGGACTACCCCACCCACGTGCGCGGGCACCCCCCGCTGCCCGTACTGGTGCTCTGGTCGCTGGCCGCGCTCGGGCTTCCCGGACCGCTGTGGGCGGCGCTGCTGGTCATCGCGGTCGGTTGCTCGGCGACCGTGGCGATCGCACTGACCGTACGGGAGCTGGGCGGGGAACGGGCGGCACGGAGGGCGCTGCCGTACCTGGCGCTCACCCCGGCCTCGGTCTGGATCGCCACCAGCATGGACGCCTTCTTCGCCGGGGTGGGCGCGTGGGGCGTGGCGCTCCTGGTGCTCGGCGGACGCGGCCGGATCGCGCGAAGGGTCTGCTGGGGGGCCGGCGCCGGGGTGCTGCTCGGCGCGCTGCCGTATCTCAGCTACGGCCTGGTCCCCTACCTGCTGATCCCCGTGGTCGTCGCGGTCGCCGCCCGCGTGCCGCGCGAGGCCGTGCTCGCGGTCCTGGCCGGTGCCGCGGCGGTGACCGCCGCCTTCGCCGCCGCGGGCTTCCTGTGGCCCGCCGGGGTGCTGGCCACCCACGCCGAGTGGGCGGCCGATCCGGGGGCCGCCCGGCCCTACCTGTACTTCCTGTTCGCCAACCTGGGAGTGCTGGCCATGCTCACGGGACCGGCCACCGCCGCGGGCCTGGCGCGGCACGGCCCGGGCGGGTTGCGCGCCGTGGTGGCGGCCGCCCTGGTGGCGGTGCTCGCGCTGGACGTCAGCGGGGTGACGCGGGGCGAGGTGGAACGCATCTGGGTGCCCTACGCGTTGTGGGTCGGCCTGGCCGCGAGCCTGGCACCCGGCAGGTGGTGGCCGGCCGCCCAGGTCGTGACGGGACTGCTGTTGCAGGGGCTGGTCCTCTCGCCCTGGTGAACCGTTCCCGCGGCACGCCTGCGACACCCTCGGACAGCGTCGCGGACGTGTCATCCCAGCGGGGCTGCGGGCGCGTCATCCCAGCGGGGCGGTGGCGAACTCCTTCATTCCCTCGGCGAAGGCGACCTCCGCGGCGAACCCCAGCTCCCGGCGGGCACGCTCCGGGGAGGCCACGATATGGCGCACGTCACCCAGCCGGTACTCGCCGGTGACCACCGGGACGGGTCCGCCGCGCTGCTCGGCGAGGGCCGCGGCCATCTCGCCCACGGTGTGCGGCTCGCCGCTGGCGATGTTGTAGGCGGCCAGCGAGCCCGGTTCCCCGCCCCCCAGCGCGGCCACGTTGGCCCTGGCGACGTCCCGCACATGGACGAAGTCGCGGCGCTGGCCGCCGTCCTCGAAGACGCGTGGTGCGCGCCCCGCCTCCAGCGCCGACCGGAAGATGGCCGCGACCCCCGCGTACGGGGTGTCCCTGGGCATCCGCGGACCGTACACGTTGTGATAGCGCAGCGCGACGGCGGTGCCGCCGGTCTCGCGCGCCCAGTTCGCCGCCAGGTGTTCCTGGGCGAGCTTCGTGGTGGCGTAGGCGTTGCGGGGGTCCATCGGCGCGTGCTCGTCGATGGCGGCCGACGCCACCTGGGCGCCGCACCGCGGGCAGCGCGGCTCGAAGGCTCCCCGGTCCAGATCCGTGACCGCCCGCGGCCCCGGCCGCACCCGGCCGTGGGCGGCGCAGTCGTAGGCGCCCTCCCCGTACACCACCATCGACGAGGCCAGCACCAGCCTCGCCACGCCGTGGCGGGCCATCGCGGCCAGCAGCACGGCGGTGCCGTAAACGTTCACCGACGCGTAGTCGGGCAGGTCGGCCACGTCCACGCCGAGCCCGACCTTGGCCGCCTGGTGCACCACGGCGTCCACCCGGCCCAGCGGTCCGTCCAGCGCCGTGCCGTCCCGCACGTCGGCGCCGGTACGCAGGTCGAGGCCGATCACGTCGTGGCCTGCGGCGTGGAGGGCTTCGGCCACGTGGCTTCCGATGAAACCGGCCACGCCGGTGAGCAGTATCTTCACCCGGCGAGGGTATGCGGCGACGCCGCTGTCCCGGCGGTCCGGCACACGGACGTTCGCGGACGGTAAGAATTCCAGGGCCGGAGGCCGCCGCGCGGATCGCGGGGCCGCCGGCGTCGTTCACACCGCGCGTTCGAGGTTGCGGCGGAACCGGGCCGGCGTCGATCCGGTCGCCAGGCGGAACGCCCGGCCGAACGCGGACTCGGAACGGTATCCCACCTCGGCGGCGACCGAGGCGACCGTACGCTCGGTGTCGAGGAGCAGTTCCGCCGCGGTCATCAACCGGACGTGTGTGAGGAACGCGCCGACGGTCATTCCGGTGCTGCGGGAGAAGTGCCGGATGAACGTGGCCCGCGCCATCGCCGCCACGCGCGCCAGGCGGGCGATCGGCCAGTCGGCGCCGGGATCTCGAAGCACCTCGTCGATGACGGCACGGATCCGCTCGTCGTGGGCGGCGGTCCACAGCGCCGGTTCGGCGAGCCGCCGGCCCGATTTCCGCAGCACCATCGCGAGCAGCGCGTTGCAGAGGGCCGAGAGGACGGCGGCGGTGCCGGGCCCGTCGTCCCGCGCCTCCCACCGCATGATCCCGCCCAGCATCCGGACGATCTCGTTCACCTCGCCGGATTCCGCGAAGGACACATGCAAGGGGTGGGGAAGGCTCCGGAAGAGCATGGCCCCCGCGCCGGGGCCGAACGAGTAGTGCCCGCAGAAGAGGTCGATCACGCCCTCACCCGTTCGGCTGCGGACGGTGGAGAACGCGCCACCGGGAGTTTCGGACACCCCCTGAGCGGGTCCGGATCCGGTGGTGCGAACGCGGTGCGGCGTGTCGCGGGGGAGGAGCACGACGTCGCCCGGCCGGAGCTCGACGTGCCGATCGGGGAGCTCGAGCGTGCACGCGCCGTCGAGCAGGAGGTGGAAGGCCGCATCACCCTCACCCCGGGCGGGAATATCCATGACGGTCGCGCCGGCCAGCAGGCAGCGCTTGTCCAGGGTCGCCTGCGCTCTCGCCAGGCGGACGAGGTGACTGACTGAATCCATGATGAGACGCTCGCGATGAAAAATGAGACAAATACGCCTTATGAGCTCAATCTTACCTATCGAAACTGGAATTATGGACACCACGAACGACACTCTTCACGCCGATCTTCTCGTTATCGGTTTCGGCAAGGGCGGCAAGGCCGTCGCGAAGACGATGGGCGGCCTCGGCAGGCGCGTGGTGCTCGTCGAGCAGTCGGAGCGGATGTACGGAGGGACATGCCCCAATGTCGGCTGCGTGCCGACGAAGGCGCTGGTCCACCGCGCCGGCAAGCGCCGGGAGAGTGATCCGGCGCAGGAGTGGTACGAGCGTTCCGTCGAGGAGGTGCAGGCACTCACCACGGTGTTCCGCAGGGGCAACTACGAGGCGCTGAACGGCATCGAGACCGCGACGGTCGTCACCGGCCGGGCCACGTTCGTCGACCCGCACACCGTCGGCGTCGAGGCGGGCGGCGAACGTGTCACGATCTCCGCCGAGACCATTCTGATCAACACGGGCGCCGAGACGATCATCCCCGACACTCCCGGTCTGAGGGAGAGCAAGTACACCCTGACCAGCACCGGTCTGATCGAGACGACGACCCTGCCGGAACGGCTCGCGATCGTGGGCGGCGGATACATCGGCATCGAGTTCGCCTCGATCTACCGCCGGTTCGGCTCGCGGGTCACCCTGCTCGAAACCTCCTCGAGGATCCTGGGCCGTGAGGACGACGACGCCGCCGCCGTCGCCGAGGGCATCCTCACGGACGACGGCATCGAGATCGTCAAGGGCGCGCACGTCACGGAGGTCCGCGACGGTGAGACCTGCGCGACCGTCGTCTACGAGAAGGACGGGCGGCGGCACACCCTCGAAGCCGACGCCATCCTCGCCGCCACCGGTCGCGCGCCGGCCACCCGCGGCCTCGGGCTGGACGCCGCCGGCGTCCGCACGACCGAACGCGGGGCGGTCGAGGTCGACGAGCATCTGCGCACGAGCCAGCCGCACATCTACGCTCTCGGTGATGTCCGCGGCGGGCCGCAGCACACCTACCTCTCCCTCGACGACAGCCGCGTCGTCCTCGACCAGCTCGTCGGTGAGGGCCGGCGCTCGGTGTCGGACCGTGTCGCGGTTCCCCGCACCCTGTTCATGACCCCGCCGGTCGCGACCGTCGGCCTCACCGAGAAGGAGGCCAGGGCGGCGGGACACCGGGTGAGGATCGCGAGCAAGCCCGTCGCCGAGATCGTGGCGATGCCCCGCGCGTACATCGTCGAGGAGACCCGCGGATTCATGAAGTTCGTGATCGACGCCGAGACGGACGAGATCCTCGGAGCCGTCCTGCTCAGCGTCGACGCGCAGGAACTCGTCAACACGGTCGCGCTCGCCATGCGGCACGGCGTCAAGGCGGCCGAACTCCGCGACGCCGTCTACAACCACCCCACCTCGACCGAGGCGTTCAACGAGGTGCTCGCCACCGTCGTGCGCGCCGACGAGCCGTTCGAACGATCCGCCGGTGGCGGATCCCCGGCCTGCTGAGCGGGTGGGCCGGAACCCCCGGCCCCTGTGCCGTGCTGTGCCGGGTGGGCGTGGTGAGAACGGTCAGGGCTTGCGGGCGACGCCCCCGGCGCACGCCACCTCGGGAACGTCTCCCCAGGGGGCGGGATCCGGCCGCCACCGCTGCACCGGTACGACGCCCGGCTCCAGCAGCGTCAGGCCGTCGAAGTAGCGGGTGATGAGCTCCGGGCTGCGCGGCGTGTAGGCGACCACGCCGCTCCCCGAGTTGTGGCGCCGCATCGCCTCGACGTACGCGGGGTCGGTGTCGACGCCGTCGTAGAGCGCCAGGTAACTTCCCGAGGGCAGGTCCCGCATCAGCCGGCGCACGATCGTGATCGCCTCGTCGTGGTCGCCGATCAGGCCCATGATGCCCATCAGCATCAGCGCGGTGGGCTTGCCGAAGTCCAGGGTCTTCGCGGCCTCCCGCAGGATGTGTTCGGGGTCGCGCACGTCCGACTCGATGTAGTCGGTGGCGCCCTCGGGCGTGCTGGTGAGCAGCGCGCGGGCGTGCACCAGCACCAGGGGGTCGTTGTCCACGTAGACGACGCGCGAGTCCGGCGCCACCCGCTGGGCGACCTCGTGGGTGTTGTCGACGGTGGGCAGCCCGGTGCCGATGTCCAGGAACTGGCGGATGCCCGCCTCGCCGGTCAGGTGACGCACCACGCGGGCGAGCATGTACCGGGAATGACGGGCGACGTCCACCATGCCGGGGAAGACGGCGGACACCCTCTCCCCCGCCTCGCGGTCGACGGCGAAGTTGTCCTTCCCGCCCAGCAGGTAGTTCCAGATGCGAGCCGAGTGCGGCACCTCGGCGTCGATCCGTTCCATTCCGGGCCTCCGCCCGTCCTCTGGCGAACGGGATGACGGGGTCGAGACGGTCGGCTCATCGGCCATGGGGGGATCTCCTGCCTTCCGGTGTCCTTCAGGGAGATTACGCCCATCCGTGGACCCTGACCCCGAATCATGTGATCTTGGTTTCGCGGTGTCCGGCCGAGGCGCGTCCCGTGCCTGGATCGATCAAGGACTAATAGGGATAGATGGGATACTGCGGACATGGCTGACGCTGTGAAGGGCCCGGCGAGTTACTTCCCCTCGATCGAGAAGAAGTACGGCCGCCCGATCGCCGAGTGGAAGGAGCTCATCCGCTCCTCGCCCCCGACCACTTTTCCTGAGGGGGAACCGGTCCTCCGGTCACATCGGCCGGGTTTCGCGGGTCCACCGTTACGACACTCCGCGAGGAAGGAACGTGACGGGTGGACGAGCGCGAATGGCTGACGGAGCGTTTCGAGGAGCACCGGCCCCGTCTGCGGGCGGTGGCCTACCGGATGCTCGGCTCGGTGAGCGAGGCCGACGACGCCGTCCAGGACGCCTGGCTGCGGCTCGGCCGCACCGACACCGGCGGCGTGGAGAACCTCGCCGCGTGGCTGACGACGGTGGTGGCGCGCGTGTGCCTGAACGTGCTGCGCTCGCGCGAACAGCGGCGCGAGGACCCCCTCGAGACGCGCGTGCCCGACCCGATCGTCGGCCGGGAAGCCGGGGGAGACCCCGAGCACGAGGCGTTGCTGGCCGACTCGGTCGGGCTGGCGCTGCTGGTGGTGCTGGAGACCCTGTCGCCGGCCGAACGGCTCGCGTTCGTGCTGCACGACATGTTCGCGGTGCCGTTCGAGGAGATCGCCCCGATGGTCGGGCGGTCCCCGGCCGCGGCGAGGCAGCTCGCGAGCCGCGCACGCCGCCGGGTACGGGGGCAGGCCCCGGCTCCCGACCCCGATCTCGCCCGCCAGCGTGAGGTCGTCGACGCGTTCTTCGCCGCCGCTCGCGACGGTGACTTCGACGCGCTCGTCGCCGTGCTCGATCCCGGCGTCGTGCTCCGGTCCGACGGTGGCGGCGCGCGGGCCCGTCACACGGTCGTGATCACCGGTGCGCGGACCGTGGCCGAGCAGGCGCTCACCTTCGGACGGCTCTCCCCGTTCGCGCGCCCGGCGCTGGTCAACGGAGTCGCCGGGGTCGTCGTCGCGCACGGGCGGCCGTTGGCCGTCATGGCCTTCACCGTCACGGTCGGCAGGATCCTCGCCATCGACGTGCTGTCCGACCGCGACCGGCTGGACCGGCTCGACCTGCCGGCCCTTGACGATTGAGCGCCCCTGGGCGGGACGTCACGGCGACACCGGGCCGGCGCGCGTTCCCGTGACCGCCGGAGGTGCCGCACCCCGCGGTGCTCCCGGAACGGGACCGGCCCGCCTCAGCGCGGACCCCCGCCCACCTGCGACTCCGGGCGGACCGTGCGCATGGCCGAGCGTACGATCTCCTCCAGACGCTCGCTGTGCGCGCCGCGCCAGTAGATCTGGCCGCATTCCGAGCAGCGGCCGTACACGTCGTACGAGCGCCTGGTCCCGGTCTCCAGCAGGCGGTCGATCTCCGTCTTGTCGACGGGGGCCAGCTCCCCGTTGCAGGCCGTGCAGCGGGTCCACGGCCGCAGCGGTGGCGCGAACCGCTCCAGCAGGTCGCGGAGCTGGTCGTCCGCCCTGGTGCCCCGTACGTAGGCGCCGAGCCAGAGCGCCCGGCGGCACAGCAGGCCGTGGTCCTGGGTCAGCAGCACGCGGCGTTCCCTGTTCGCCTCGACGACCAGCGAGGGGTCGTCCATGTCGTTGTGGTAGGTCGCGTCCACGCCCAGCAGCCGGAGCCGCCGCGCGAGGGTGCCCAGATGGACGTCGAGCAGGAACCGGGGCGCGTCCCGCCCCGGTTCGAGGGGCACCCGCTGGGGGCGGGGCACGGCGTGAACGTGGACCACGTCACCGGCGGCGGGCTGGTAGGACCTGCCGACCTCCGCGCCCTCGACGATCAGCGGCCCCACCTCGGGCAGCGGGACGCCGAGCGACTCCACGACGTGACCCAGCGTCGATGTCCCGTCGGGTGCCACCCGCTGCCACTCGTGCCGCCGCCGCGCGGGCAGGAACAGCAGCAACTCGCCGGCGATACGCAGGCGGACGTCGGATTCCTCGCTCACACCGCCAGCATGCCATCCGCCCCGGGCGCCCCGACACACATTGAACGACGGCTCGCGGGGCCGTTCGAACACAGTTCAGGGCGGCGTTCGTCGTGCCGTCACCGCGGTACGGCGGCGGTGGGTGATCTCGGTCGCGTCGAGGCCGGTAGAGGCCGCGGGGGGCGGCAGGCGGCGGGGGGCCTGGCGGGCAGGGCGTCGATGGCGTGGCCGGCGCTGACGCGGACGACCGGTCATGAGGAAACGACGCGTGACCGCGGGTGACCTAACCTTCCGGATAGAAGAGGAACAGCGTGCAGCCCGTCGTCGTCTGCGGGACGTGCGAGGAGCCCGCGGAGGCGTGGATGAAGGAGCCGGCCGGATAGTCCCGGTCGCCGTCGTTGAAGACGCCGGAGACCACGAACACCTCCTCGGGGCCCGGTTCGTGGACGTCGACCCCCTGCCAGCATGTGTTCGCGTCCATCTCCAGCACGGCGGCCTTCGCGCCGTTGTCCCCCCTCCACAGCGGCCGGGCCCGGATGCCCGGGAAGAGTTCGTGGACGGGGGCGTCCTGGACGGCGGACCACACATAGGCGGGCGTGTTCTGTTCTGTCGTCATGGGGCCAGCCTGGCGGCCGACCGCCGCTCCGCGGAGTGTCAGGAAAGACATCGTGCGGTACTTTCCCGCCATGCATCGAGTGGCGGCGCTCGTTCGCCCACCGCAATCGACCTTCGAACTCGCCTGCGCGGCCCAGGTGTTCGGGATCGAGCGGCCGGGACTTCCGACGCGGTACGCCTTCGGCGTCTGCACGGAGCGTCCCGGCCCGGTCGCGACGTACGCCGGATACGACATGCTCGTGACCGATGGGCTGGACGCGCTCGACCGGGCGGACACCGTGCTCGTCCCGGGCTGGCTGCCTGCCGCCGAGCCGCCCTCACCGGCGGTCGTGCGGGCCCTGCGCCGGGCGCACTCCCGCGGAGCGCGGGTGGTCAGCATCTGCTCCGGCGTCTTCGCGCTGGCGCACGCCGGGTTGCTGGACGGGCGGCGGGCGACCACCCACTGGGCGCTGGCGGACGAGCTCGCCGCGTGCTTCCCGTATATCCGGGTCGACCCGGACGTGCTGTACGTGGACCACGGTGACGTGGCCACCAGCGCCGGTGCCGGGGCGGGCATCGACCTGTGCATGCACCTGGTCCGCGGCGACCAGGGCGCCCGGTACGCCGCGCACATCGCACGGACCATGGTCATGCCGCCCCACCGCGAGGGCGGGCAGTCGCAGTACGCGGCGCCGCCGCACCCCGCGCAGATCGACGGCACGCTCGCGCCGCTGCTGGAGTGGATCACCGCGAGACTCGGCGAACCGCTGACGACCCAGGGCATGGCCGCGCACGCGGGCGTCTCAACGCGTACCCTCGCCCGGCGGTTCGCCGAACAGCTCGGCACCAGCCCGGGACAGTGGCTGCTCGCGCAGCGGATCGCCGTGGCCCAGGACCTGCTGGAGTCATCCGACCTCCCGCTGGACGCCGTCGCCCGCCGCGTCGGCCTCTCCTCGGCCACCAACCTCCGCAGGCGCTTCCTCAACGCCCTGGGCACAACGCCCGGCGCCTACCGCCGGGCGTTCCGGGCCAGGCCACGATGACGACCTGGCGCCGCGTTCCCGAATGGAGCCAAAGATCTCTGCCGACCTGGGGCGATGATGGGTCCGGGGGGATTGTCACGCCGAAGCCGCTGTTTGCGCGCCCGCCGCTGGATGCCGGCGAGGAACGACAGATCCGCGAACCGGCCGGATCTCGTCCTGCTGGAGCGGATCGGCAAGGCCAACCGGCGCGGCCCGATCGTCGTCATCACCGACAACTGGCTCCCGGTCCTTCTTCTGATGAAAGTTACACCGAACTCTTGAGAGAGAGTCGTCGGCCGTCCTGGAAACCGGGACCAGAGGTTACACGGCGTTCACAATCGTTCTTGACGTAAGACGTAGAACGTCATACGTTTCGCGCGTGTTATTCATGGGATGTCTCACAGACAAACCACCTGGTGTGTTTGCCGTTGGAGGCACTTTTTAACCGAGTTCTCCACCGCGGGGTGTCCCGTCGAACGGCGGCTGCCTCGCGGCGGTTGACCAGCCGTGGAGGCACTGGCGGCACTCGGCCGCAACGATCACTCCAACCTCGTCACCGGGAGTTTCGATGAACATGCCGCTGAACCGTCGACGCTTCATCGCGACCACTGCGGCGACCGTAGGCGCTGCCGCGCTGCCTTCGGCGATCTTCGCTGACCGGGCGGCCGCGGCCGTGCCGCCGCAGGTGACGCTGCCGCAACGCGGCATCTACGACACGGTGGCCGCGGCGAATTGGGCCGATGCCTTCCTGACCGGAAACGGTGAGTACGGGGCCATGCTCTACGGCGCGCCCACCCTGGAGAAGGTGATCTTCACGCATCATCGGTTCGTTCTGCCCAACGGCACCCGTAACGTGACTCCGCCGGTGCTGTCGGGCCGGTTGGCGGGGGTCAGGGACAAGGCCCTCGCCGGCGACTTCAACGGTGCCACCGGCGACTTCACCTCCGGCTGGTCGCTGCGCTGGACGCAGACCTTCCATCCGGGCTATGAGCTGCAGATCAGCACCCCGGGAATGACGACGGCCGGCAATTACGCCCGGATCACCGACTTCAGGACCGGTGAGGTCACCTCGACGTGGACCGACGGTTACGGCACGTGGACCCGGCGGGCTTTCGCCTCCCGAGCCGACCAGGTGATCATCCA
>NZ_JBFAAE010000060.1:0-15590 GCF_040639575.1 Streptosporangium sp. NPDC023825
TTTACCCCCTGCCCGGGGGGCCCCCCCCCCCCCACGGCGTACCCCACCATCCCCCAAAACAAAAACTGTGGTGCGCGGGGGCGCGCCCTCGGGGGCGCCGCGCGCCGACCGCCACGTCAGCGGATCCCGGCTACCGCCGGCTACTTGGTGATGGCGGCGTTGGCCTCGGTGAGGAAGGCCCTCGCCGCGTCGTCCGCAGAGGCCTTGCCGAACAGCACCGAGTCGGTGGCGCGCTTGAGGATGTCCTCCATCTCCATGGCACCCTTCGGCGGGATCGAGATCGGGCTCAGCTCGCTCCTGATCGAGTCGATGAAGGCCAGCACCTTCTGGTCGGTCGGGGTCAGCTTGTCCTTGATGGCGGCGACGACCTTGGCGTTGGTCGGCAGGCCGCGGTCGCTGAGCAGGATGGCGCCGGCCTCGGGGTCGTTGACGAGGAAGTCGACGAACTTCTGGGCGGCGTCGGCCTTCTCGGTCTTGGACGAGATCGTGTAGTACATCGCCGGCTGCAGGAACATGCCGGCGGTGGCCGCGCCCTCGGCCTTCGGCATCCGCAGCAGGTCGAGCTCCTGGCCGGAGCCCTTGCTCAGCGCGGTGAGCTGGTTGCTCCACCAGCTGCCGAACGCGCTGGCGTTCGTGGCGAGCAGGGCCTGGTCGACCTTGGTGCCGGTCTCCAGCATCAGGGCGGCGTCCGGTCCGGCCTTGGTGGAGATGATCTTCTGCAGGAGGGCCCACCAGTCCTTGATGACCTGCTCCGACAGGCCGATCTTGCCGTCCTTGTAGAACTGCTCCCCGCGCTGGGCGGCGAACAGCTGCAGGAAGGCGGGGTTCTCGTTGTACTCGGTGCCCCAGACCTTGCCGTCGCCCTTCTGGGTCACCCTCTGGGCGAGCGCGATGTACTCGTCCCAGGTCCAGGTCGTGTCGTCCGGGATCCTCTCGCCGGCCTTCTCCACCGCCGCCTTGTTGACGATCATCGGGAAGGTGTTGACGCCGGTGGGGATGGCGTACTGCTTGCCGTCGACCTGGCCGGCCTTGAGCACCTCCTGGTCGAGGTCGGCGGTGTTGACCTTGCCGTTGAGGTCGGCGAGGGTGGCGCGGCCCGCGTACTCGGCGAGACCTCGGATCTCGATGGACATGACGTCCGGCGCGTCGCCGGCCGCGGTCTTGGTGGCCAGCTTCTCGTAGTAGCTGTCCCAGTCGGAGAAGTCGCCTTCGATATCGATCGTCGGGTTCTTCTTCTCGAACGCGGCGATGGCCGTCTCCGTCAGCTTCTGCCGGGCATCGCTGCCCCAGTACGAGAAGACGACCTTCGTCTTCCCGTCCGACTCGCCGCCGCCACCGTCGCTGCCACATGCTGTGGCCGAGACGGCGAGCAGGGTGATGGCGGTGGCCGCCAGGATTCGCTTCATCGAGATACCTCCGGGGGGATGGGGGTGGGAGGGGTTATTTGAGACCGGTGGTCGCCATGCCGCGAACAAGATACTTCTGGCCCGCGAGAAAGAACCCGAAGATCGGGCCGAGAGAGATGATCGACATCGCGAACAGCGGTCCCCAGGAGGATTCGCCGCTGGAGTCCATGAACTGCCGCAGCGCGACGGGGACGGTGAGATTGTCGGAGTTGGTCAGGTAGAGGTTCTGGGTGAAGAAGTCGTTCCACGTCCAGATGAAGGTGAAGATCGCGGTGGTCGCCAGCGCCGGAACGCACAGGGGCAGGATCACCTGGACGAACGTGCGCCAGTAGCCGGCACCGTCGATCGCCGCCGCCTCGTCCAGTTCCCGGGGAAGGGTGCGGATGAACTGCACCATCAGGAAGATGAAGAACGCGTCGGTCGCGAGGAACTTCGGCGCGACGATCGGCCAGATCGTGTTGATCCAGTCGATCTTGGCGAACACGATGTACTGAGGGACGACCGTGACGTGGTGCGGCAGCATGATCGAGCCGAGCATGATCGCGAACCACATCTTCTTCAGCGGGAACTCCAGCCGGGCGAAGGCGTAGGCCGCGAGGGAGCAGGCGATCAGGTTGCCGACCACCGCCAGCGCGGTGAGGACCGCCGAGTTCCACAGATAGTAGCCGAAGGAGTGCTTGAGGGCGTCCCAGCCCTCGGTGTAGTTCTCCGCCGTCACCGCGGTCGGCATCAACCCCGGCTCCCGGAAGATCAGCTCCTCGGGTTTGAACGAGCTGGAGACCATCCAGAGCAGCGGGTAGAGCATGAACAGCCCGGCGCCGATGAGCAACAGGTGCCTGAGCAGGCGCGGGGCGGGCCGGAACAGGACCGGCACGCGCTTACTTGTCGTCGCCATAGAAAACCCAGAATCGAGACATGAGGAAGTTGACACCGGTCAGCGCGGCGATGATGAGCAGCAGCACCCAGGCCATTCCGGCCGCGTAACCCATTTCGTAATTCTTGAAGCCCTTGATGTAGAGGTAGAGCGTGTAGAAGAGCGTCGAGTCGACCGGTCCGCCGTTGCCACCGCTGACGATGAACGACTGGGTGAAGGACTGGAACGACTTGATCACCTCCAGCACCAGGTTGAAGAAGATGATCGGGGTGAGCAGCGGCAGGGTGATCGAGCGGAAGTTGCGCCACCTGCCGGCGCCGTCGACCGAGGCCGCCTCGTACAGGCTCTGCGGGATCTGGCGGAGCCCGGCCAGGAAGATGACCATCGGGGCTCCGAACGTCCAGATGTGCAGGACGATCAGTGTCCACAGCGCGGTGTCGGGACTGGTCACCCAGCCCTGGCCCTCGTAGCCGAACAGGCCCAGGAACGAGTTGACGATGCCGTCGGTCCCGAAGATCTTCCGCCAGAGGATCGAGATCGCCACGCTGCCTCCGAGCAGCGACGGCAGATAGAAGATCGAGCGGTAGAACGGCAGTCCGCGCAGGCCCTTGTCCAGCACGAGCGCCAGCGCGAGGGCGAAGGCCAGCTGCAGCGGGACGGACACCAGCACGTAGGTGGTCGTCACCTGCAGCGACGCCATGAACCGGTCGTCCTGGGTGAACATCTTCACGTAGTTGTCGAACCCGACCCACTTGGCCTCGGTCAGCAGGCTGTAGTCGGTGAACGACAGGTAGAGCGAGGCGATCATCGGGCCGAGCGTGATCGCGAACAGGCCGATGAACCAAGGGGCCAGGAACAGATAGGCCGCCCGCGCCTGCGTTCGGCTTCGGTGGCTCTTGAGACGCCCTGGCTGGGGGGCCCCCGCCGGTGCGGGACTCAGCGTCATCACTGGCCCTTCGGGGAGTTGGTGAATGGGATGCGCTTTTCCTATAGCTTCACAAACTAAGACGTCAACCCTTTGCAGTGAGCTGGCTCACGAATCGTAACCTTCGGTTTTATTGTTATCGCAGCTCAGAAGGGATATCCCTCGTCAGAGGCCGAACGGAAAAAACTCGCTCGAACACGAGTTAGTACAACCGATTGCAGTAGCGGATCGTGATCCGCCCCCGGCGGGACGAGTAAGAAGTGCCTGGTGGCCGCCCCTTGGACGAGGTGCCCGCTCCGGGCGCGTCAGCCCCCCCGCGGGCGCGGCGGGCTCCAAGAGGCGCAGTGAATTACCAAGGGGCGCAATGGACCTCAGGAGACGCGGTGAACTCCAAAGGGCGCGGCGAACCCCAGGAGACGCGACGAGTTCCAAAAGGCGCGGCGAGCTCCAAGGGGCTCGACGGACCTCAGGAGACGCGGTGACCCTTGGGAGGCGCGGTGGACTCCCGGACCACCAGATGGGTCTCCAGGACGGTCGCGGCGCTCATCGACTGGATGAGCAGGTCCACCGCCATCCGGCCGGCGTCGCTCGCGGGCATCGCGACCGTGGTGAGTTTGGGACGGTGCAGCCGTCCGGTGATGCTGTCGTCGAAACCGATCACGCTGACGTCGCCGGGCACGTCGACGCCGAGGACCTCCAGTCCCTCGATGAGGCCGATGGCGACGAGGTCGTTGTAGGCGAGCACCCCGGTCACCCCCGCCTCGGCGATCATGGGTGCGGCGGCGATCCCGCCCTCCTCGGTGGGAGAGTTGGGGCCGATGACCACCGTGTCGAGACCGGGGATCTCCGAGACGGCCTTGCGGATCTCGCCACTGGTCCACGAGCCGGCGGGGCCGGCCACCAGGGCGACGCGCCGGTGACCGAGGCTCACGAGGTGCTCCATGGCGGCGCGGGCGCCGTTCGCGACGTCCATCACGACCGTGGTCAGCCCGCGGATACGCCGGTTGACCAGCACGAACGAGACCTGCTCCGAAAGCTTCTCGAGGGCCTTGTTGGACAGTCGCGGGCTGCACAGCACGACGCCGTCGACCTGCTTGGAGAAGGCCAGTACGAGATTCTCCTCCTCGACGGGGTCCTCGCCGGTGTCGGCCACGAACAGGTGGTAGTCCTGGCGGCGGGCCGCTGCCTGCGCGGCCTTGATCAGCGGGGGGAAGAACGGGTTGGCCAGATCGGCCACGATCAGCCCGATGTTGTTGGTGCGGCCCGTCTTGAGCGAGCGGGCCGCCCGGTTGGGCCGGTAGTCGAGCTGTTCGGCCGCCGCCAGCACCCGGGTCCGGGTCTCGGCGTTCACCAGATGGGGTGCCGAGAAGGTCCGGGAAACCGTCGACACATGAACGCCTGACGCCTGGGCGACGTCCCGGATGGTCACTGACATGCCGCACACCTTAACGCAATCGTTTGCAGATAGGTCAACCATCCTGAGACCGGTTGCCGGTGATTGACACCGCTCACTTGACGTATTGTCCCGCCTGACGCGATTGTTTACTGCAACTGATTGCAGTCTTCAAAAGGAGTCCACACGGTGAGCAGAGTGCTCGTCACCGGCAGCGCAGGCCGGCTCGGCCGCAGCGTGGTCACCTCGCTCGCGGCGGCCGGACACGAGGTGATCGGCGTGGACAGCGCGCCGGGAACCCCTCGCGAGGCCGCCTCGACCCTTCCGGCGGATCTCACCGACCTGGGTGAGGCCCACGCGGTGATCGCGCGGTTCCGGCCGGAGGCGGTGGTCCATCTGGCGGCCATCGCGGTGCCGTTCAGCCGTACCGAGCCCACCACGTTCCGTGTCAACACCCAGCTCGCCTTCAACGTCTGCGCGGCCTCGGTCGCCCTCGGCGTGGAGAAGCTCATCGTGGCGAGCAGCCCCACGGTGATCGGTTACGGCGCGCCCGGCGGCTGGACCCCCGCCTACCTGCCCCTTGACGAGGACCACCCGACGGAGCCCTGGAACGCCTACAACCTGTCGAAGGTCGTGGCCGAGCAGACCATGCGGACGTTCGCCCGGACCGGTGAGGCCACCCGGATGGCCGCGTTCCGCCCCTGCTTCGTCGTCGCGCCCGAGGAGTGGGAGGGCGCGCCCACCCAGTCCGGGCACACGATCACCGAGCGGCTGGACCGGCCCGAGATAGGCGGGGTCTCCCTGTTCAACTACCTCGACGCCCGCGACGCCGGCGACTTCGTCGACGCGCTGCTCACCAGGCTCCCCCTGCTGGAGACGAACGGCGAGGTCTTCTTCGCGGGCGCCGGCGACGCCCTGGCGCGCGAGCCGCTGGCCGAGTTGCTGCCGACCGTCATGCCGGAGACGAAGGCGTTCGCCGCCCACCTGACCGGCACCGCCCCCGCCTTCTCCTCCGCCAAGGCGGAGCGACTGCTCGGCTGGACCGCCAAGCGCAGCTGGCGCACCGAACTCTCCTGACCCTCCTGAAAGAGAGACCCCGATCATGAACCTCGATGGTGTCCTTTTCTTTCCCGTGACCCCCTTCGGCCCGGACGGCGGGCTCGCGCCCGGCGTGCTGGCCGACCACGTCCGGCGGGGGCTCGAGCACCGGCCGGGCGGCGTGTTCGCCGCCTGCGGGACCGGCGAGTTCACCGCGCTGTCGGAGGCCGAGCACGCCGAGGTCGTCCGGGTGGCGGTGGAGACGGCGGGCGGGGCCGTCCCGGTGTTCGCCGGGGCGGGCGGGCCGATCGGCGCGGCGCTCGCCCAGGCGCGGGCCGCCCGCGAAGCGGGTGCCGACGGGCTGCTGCTCATGCCGCCCTATCTCGTCCAGGGACCCGGTTTCCCCGAGTACGTACGGACGATCGCCGCCGAGCTCCCGGTGATCGTTTACCAGCGCGGGCCGATCGCGCTCGAGCCGGAGGCGGCGGTCGAGCTGGCCGCGATCCCCGGTGTCATCGGGCTGAAGGACGGCCTCGGCGACATCGACCGGATGCAGCGGATCGTGCTGGCCGTCCGGGAGGCCCGCCCGGACTTCCTGTTCTTCAACGGGCTGCCGACCGCCGAGCTGACCCAGCCCGCCTACCGGGCCCTGGGCGTCGGCCTGTACTCCAGCGCGGTGTTCTGCTTCGCGCCCGAGATCGCCAACGCCTACCTGCACGGCGACGAGCGGCTGATCACCGAGTTCTACGCGCCGCTGGTGCGATTGCGTTCCAAGGTGCCGGGCTACGCGGTGTCGCTGGTCAAGGCGGGGGTGCGGCTGCGCGGGCTGGACGCCGGTGCGGTCCGGCCACCGCTGGTCCCGGTGGCACCCGAGCACGAGGCCGAGCTCGAGGCGCTGATCAAATCCGGGCTCGCCCTGGTGGCCTCATGATCAAGGACTTGACGGTCACGCCGCGCTCGGTGCCGCTGACCCGGCCCTGGGGCGCGGACGTGCCCTTCAACCACGCGCTGCTCGTCACGATCACCCTGAACGACGGCCGGCGCGGCACCGGCCTGGCGTGGACGCCGCAGATCGGCGCCCAGGCGATCAAGGCCCTGCTGGAGCACGACGTCCGCGACGCGGTGATCGGCCTGCCACCGCATCCGGAGCTCGTGTGGGACCGGTTGTCGGCCCGCCTCGGCGAGGCGGGGCGGTCCGGGATCGTGCCGATCGCCCTGGCCGGGGTGGACCTCGCGCTGTGGGACCTGCGCTGCGGCGAGCGCCCGCTGGTCGAGGTCCTCGGCGCGCGGCGCGAGAGCGTCCCCGTCTACGGCAGCGGGATCAACCGCCACTACTCGCTGGAGGAGCTCCGCGCGCAGGCCGGACGGTGGGTCGCCGCCGGACACACCGCGGTCAAGATCAAGGTCGGCCGCCCCTCACTCGCCGAGGACGTCGAGCGGGTGGCGGCGGTCCGTGAGGTGATCGGCCCCGACCGGCTGCTGATGATCGACGCCAACCAGCGCTGGGACCTGCACCGGGCCAGGATCGCCCTGCGGGCCCTGGAGAGGTACGACCTGTTCTGGATCGAGGAGCCGCTGCCCGCCGACGACCTCGCCGCCCAGGTGGAGCTGCGGCGCAGCGTCTCCATCCCGGTCGCGGTCGGCGAGAACGTCGCCACCGTCCACGGGTTTCGCGACCTGCTGACCGCGGGCGCCTGCGACGTCGTCCAGCCGAACCTGGTGCGGGTCGGCGGGATCACGCCGTTCCTGCGGATCGCCGAGCTCGCCCGCGCCTTCAGCGTCCCGGTCTATCCGCATCTGCTCACCGAGCTGTCGGGCCAGCTCGCCCTCGCGCTGCACCATCCCGCGATGGTGGAGCGGGTGGAGGACGCCACGCTCACCGATCTCGGGCTGCTCGCCGAGCCCTTTCCCGTGGAGATCACCGGGCCGGAGCTGCGGGCGACCGGGGCACCGACGAGGTGGGTGCCGTGAAGCCGGTTCGAGTGGTGGTCGCCGGGATCCACGGCCACGGGCAAAACCACGTGGAGAACGTCCGGCGGCTGGCCGCGGCCGGACGGGCAGAGCTCGCCGGGGTCTGCGACACCCGGCCGGCGTCCGGCCTCGACGTGCCGTGGTCGGCGGACCTGCCGTCGCTGATCGCCGAGACCGGGGCGGAGGTGGCGGTGATCGCGACGCCGATCCACACCCACGCGCCGCTGGCGGTCGCGGCCCTGCGGGCCGGGGCGCACGTGCTGCTGGAGAAACCCCCCGCGCCGTCGGTGGAGGAGTTCGAGCGGATCTCCGCCGCCGTGGCCGAGACGGGGCTGGCCTGCCAGGTCGGCTTCCAGTCGCTCGGCTCGGCCGCCGTCCCCGCGGCGGCCGGACTGCTGGGCGAGCCGATCCGCGCCATCGGCGTCGCCGGGTCCTGGACGCGCCCGTTCGCCTACTACACGCGCGCCCCCTGGGCCGGGCACCGGCGGCTGGACGGCGTGGACGTGATGGACGGCGCGCTGACCAATCCGTTCGCGCACGCGGTGGCCACCGCGCTGGCCGTCGCCGGGGCCGACGCGGTCTCCTCGGTCGAGGGGATCGAGCTGGAGCTGTACCGGGCCAACGCGATCTCCTCCGACGACACCTCCAGCGCCCGGCTGCGCCTCGCCGACGGAACAGTCATCGCGGTCACCGTGAGCCTCTGCGGCGACCGCCGGACCGAGCCCTATCTGCATCTGCACGGCGAGACACGCTCCGCCCTGCTCTTCTACACCCTCGACGAGATCGAGGTGGACGGCGTCCGTACCGGCTTCGACCGGGTCGACCTCCTCGGCAATCTCCTGGCGCACATCAGGGAGGGTGAGGAACTGCTGGTGCCGCTGGAGCGGACCGGCGGCTTCACCCGGCTGCTCGACGAGATCCGGCGCGCGCCCGACCCGCTGCCCGTCGACGGCTTCCGCGCGGAGCCGTCCCGGCTGGTGCTGCCGGGCATCGACGGCCTGGCCGTGCGCGCGGCCGCGGAGCTGAAGACCCTGTCGGAGGTCGGTTTTCCCGGCAGCCTCGCCTCCCGGCCGAGCACCTGGCCCGAATCGTCGCTGCGCGTCGGTTCGCGAGAGGTCGCGACCTACACCCGGCGGGGCGACCTCCAGCCGACGGACGCGCCGCGGCCCTACCTGCATCCGGTGCGGACCCTTGGCGGGACGCTCGTGACCGAGACCCAGCCCGCGGACCACGTGCACCACTTCGGGGCGAGCGTGGCGATCTCGGATGTCAACGGGGTCAACTTCTGGGGCGGCTCCACCTACGTACCCGGCACCGGCCCGAAGATCCTCCCCAACCACGGGCGGCAGCGACGGCGCTCGCTGCGCCCCGTGGACGGCGGCTTCACCGAGCACCTCGACTGGGTAGGACCGGACGGCGCCGTCCTGGCCGCCGAGGAGCGGACCCTCACCGCCCGCGCCCTGCCCGGCGCCTGGGCGCTGGACGTCGCCTTCACCCTGCACAACCGGACCGGCGAGCCGCTGTCGATCCAGAGCTCGGCCTGCAAGGGCCGGACCGGCGCCGGCTACGGCGGGTTCTTCTGGCGCGCGCCCAAGGACTCCCCCGGGCTGGACGTCTTCGCCGCCGGCGCCTCCGGCGAGCGGGCCGTGCACGGCGGCCTCTCGCCCTGGCTGGCACTCACCTCCGACGACTGGAGCCTGCTGTTCGTGCAGACCCTCGGTCTCGACCCGTGGTTCGTCCGCGTCGCCGAGTACCCGGGCGTCGGACCGGCCCTGGCCTGGGACGCGCCGCTGACCGTCCCCGACCGGCTGGAACGCGCGATCACCGTCGTGGTCGCCGACGGGCGGCTCACCACCGAACGGGCCGCCGCCCTCGCCGCGGAGCTCGTCGTCTCATAAGGACCTCTCATAAGGGCCTCCGCCGCGGGGCGCCTCGACGGGGCGGCGCCCCGCGGCGGACCGTGACAGTGGGGAACCGGCACGGCCGGCTCCCCATGCCTGGCGGCTCCCCATGCCTGGCGGCTCCCCGCGCCTGGCGGGTCGCCGGGATCGGCAGGACGCCTTCGTCCGGCTGCCGTACCGGTCCGCCGCCGCGCTCACTTTGTCGGTGATGATCTCTACTCTCCGGCACATGACAAGTGCGACGCGGGCGTACGGCTACGCCGCGCCCTCCCCCCTGGTAGAAGACGGGCCCCGGGTAGGAGACGGGCGTCCGGGGCCACCGGCAGCCGGTGACGAGACCCTGGACGGCGAGGTGTCCGGCGGGGAGACACCCGGCGCCGGCCACGGCGGGCCGCCGCGCGAGGAGCGGGCCGCCCGGGTCACCTCCCGTACCGCCGTGGAGGTGACCCCGTGACCGCCTGGCAGGAGGTGCGCGACCTCATCACCCGGCGCGAGGCCGGACCGCTGGCCGACCGCGTGGTCGCGCTGACCGAGGCCGAGCGCGCCGAGGTGGCGGGGCGGCTGCCGGGGTTCCTCAAGGAACTGCGCGAGACCACCACGCGGATGGCCTGGGAGAGCGGGTCGGCCGACCTCGACTTCGACTTCGACCTCGCCTCCGACGAGGAGAGAGACGACCTGCTCCCCTGGGAGGAGGAGGTGCGTCAGGCGATCGCCCGCTCGATGGCGGACGACGTGCTGGCCGAGTTCGGGACGGCGCTGCGCATCGCGGGCGCGGGCACGATCTCGGGTCCCGCCGCGGTGGCCGCCTGGCTGGCCCGCCGCGAGCTCAACCCCCGGTGGGCGCCGCGGGCGGATCCGGCCGGGGTGGTCAGGGTGCTGGCCGCCCGCCCCGCCGGCTGGCAGGCCGACGTGGCGGGCAGGCTCTCCAGGAGGATCCGCGCGGCGGGCGATCGCATCGTCCCGCTCGCGCTGGCGCTGCTGCGGGCCTCCGGCTGCGAGCCGCCCGAGCACGACCCCCTCGTGCTCGCCTGGCTCTCCGCCGAGATGGTGGACGACGACCCGCTGACCGGTCCGCTGCTCGCGAGGATCTTCGAGGTGGAGGGGGCGGGCCGCGTCCTGCGGGAGGAACGGCTGACGCCCGTGCCCACCCGGTGGCTCTCCCTGCTCGGACGGCTCCTCGCGGCAGGAAAGGTGTCGCGCGAGGAGCTCCTGGACGGCTGCGTGAGCCGCTTCCTGCGCGGAGGTGACGCCATCGACCTGCGCTTCTTCGTACGGCTGCACGACCTGATCGACCCGATGCGGAAGGAGGCGGCCGCGCGGGCGCGTGACTACCTGCGGCTGCTCCCCGCCGCCCCCGGCACGGTCGCCGAGCTGGCGCTCGCCCAGGTACGCGGTACCGGCCCCCATGACGGCGCCGACGTCGTCGAGGCGATCGGCGCGCTGACCTTCCGTCCCGAGGTCAAGATGGCCCGGGCCGGCCTGAGCTGGCTCGACGAGGAGGTGCGGCGCTCGCCCGCGTGCGCCGACGAGCTGGCGCACGCGCTCGTCACGGCGTTCGCGCACACCTCCTACGAGGTTCAGGGGCGCGCGGCCCAGCTCGCCCTCAAGCACGCGACCGCCTTCGGCCCGGGCGCGGGCCTGATCGTCGAGGCCGTTCGCACGCTGCCCGCGGCCCTGGGGGCGCGGGTGGCCGCGAGGTTCGGAGGCGAGACCGCGCCGGAGGAGGCGCCGGAGCCGTTCGTCCCCGCGGCGCTGCCCGTCCTCGCGGAGCCCGGCCGGTTCCCCGCCCCCACCCTGGACCTGGACCCGTGGGACCTGCAGGGGTGGGTGACGTGCGAGCGGTGGCTCGCCGGCTTCGTCGAGCGGGCGGGAGCCGGCCGGACGGCCCTGCGCGAGAAGCTGGCCCCCGTTTTCGACGGCACCTTTTCCCACCTGTCCGACATGGAGCGCTGGTTCGACCTCACCTTCTGGGCGGCCGCCCTCGCCATGGAGGTGATCACTCCTGGAACCGATCCCGTGGTGGAGGTCCGCCGCCGGCGGCGGTTGCCGAATCCCGGCTGGGTGTCGCCACCGCACATGTTCCTGCTGCACCGGTTCAGCGAGCTCCACGTCGCGCTGCGGGAGGGGACGCTGCCCCCCGTCCTGCTGGCGACGCCCACGGTGATGACCGGGCACCTCGACCCCGACGTGCTGGTGGACCGGCTGGAGGTGTGCGCGGCCGCGGGTGCCGAACCGCCGGCCGCCGACCTGCAGCAGGCGCTGCTGCGGCTGCCGAGAGGAACACACCCCGACGCCGCCGATCGCGCCGCGCGAGTGGGCTCGCAGGCAGCCGCGTCGGCCGCCGCCTGGCTGGCCGGAGGCGGCATGCCCGACCCGCAGGCGGGTCTGAAGTGGGGTTATGTCGAGGATGCCAGTGAGTATCTCTTCGAGGAGCGCGAGCCTCGGCACGTCGGCCAGATCCGGCTGGTTCCGGTGCTTCGGGCAGAGCCGACCGGGCACGACCTCATCGACGAGCTGCTGGGCGAGCCGTCGAAGTGGCGCTGGGAGGAACACGGTGGCGCCATGGACTGGTGGCCCGCGGTCCTGCCGTCGCACCGCGAGGTCGTCTCCGTCAACTACCTGCCCCACCTGCTCTACCAGTGGAACCAGCCGGGGGTCTGTCCGCCCTATCTGGCGGCCCTGTCCGAGGCGGACGGCCCGGTGGGTGACGCGACCGCGCTCATCCTCGCCTACTTCCTGGCCGAACGGCGCCCGGAGGCGATACCTCCGCTGCTGCGGATGGCGGCCAGGGGCGACCTGCCCGCCGAGGCGGTCGGCCACCAGCTCGCGCTGCTGATCCGCCGCACCTGGTTCGAGATCCGGCCGGCGCTGGCCTCCCTCACCGACGCCGCCCGCCAGGGGGCACACGAGCAGGTCTGGGAGATCCTCAGGAACATGCTGCCGGTCCTGCTGCCCGGCGAGGGCGAGCGTCCCACCGTGGTCCACTCCGAGGCGGTGGCCCTCGCCGCCGACGTGGCGGCCTGGGCGGGGGCCCGCGGCGAGATCCCGATCGTGTCGGCCCACGCGGCGAGCGGCCGCGGCAGCCGCTTCGCCCGCGAGTGCGCACGCCTGCGCGACCGGCTCCGCTGACCCCGGTCCGGCCGTTCATCCCGGTGAACGGCCGGACCGGCCGGACCGGACGCTTCGCTCGAGGAGGTCGTCGCCGTGTGCTATAAATAATGAAGGTTCATTATTTAATGGGAGGGGTCATGGCGGGACGACCGCGCACGATCAGCGAGGAGCGCATCATGGTCGCGCTCGCCGCGGCGGTCGGCCGGGTGGGACCGGGCCGGCTGACACTGGCCGACGTCGCCCGGGAGGCCGGGGTGTCGACGGGCGTGCTCGTCGGGCGGTACGGCAGCAAGCGCGACCTGCTGCTCGGATTCGTCCGGTGGGGTCTGGCCGAGAAGACGTTCGTCCAGCCGATGCGGGCCGCGTTCGAGTCCGCCGCCAACCCGGTGGAGGGGCTGATCCGCGCGGTGGTGCGCAGCGCCGGACCCGACGTCGAACCGGAGGAGTTCGCCAACCACCTGGCGTTCCTCCACCTGGAGCTGGCCGACCCCGAGTTCCGCGAGCTGCTGGGCGAGCACGACGCGGCGGTCCGCGCCGAGCTCGCCGCCTGCCTGCGGTCGGCGGTGGCGAGCGGGCACGTGGCGGCGGGCACCGACGTGGACGCGCTCGCCGCCGCCGTCGACTCCATCCGCAACGGCACCCAGCTCACCTGGGCGATGAACAGGTCGGAGCCGCTGGCCGAGGCGCTCCGCCGCGACCTGAGCACGCTGCTCGACCCCTACCGGCGCGACAAGGAGGACCGGTGACAGAAGAACCGATGACGAACAGACCGCTGACCGGACAGGTCGCCCTCGTGAGCGGAGCCACCCGTGGCGGGGGCCGGGGAACGGCCGTCCAGCTCGGCGCGGCCGGCGCGACCGTCTACGTCACGGGTCGCAGCACAGCGGCGGCGAGATCGCCGATGAACCGTCCCGAAACCGTCGAGGAGACCGCCGACCTGGTGACCGCCGCCGGCGGCCACGGCATCGCCGTCCCCACCGACCATCTGGACCTCGCCCAGGTCCGCGAGCTGGTGGCGCGGATCGACCGCGAGCAGGACGGCAGGCTCGACATCCTGGTCAACAACGTCTGGGGCGGGGACCCGCTGACGGTGTGGGACAAACCGCTGTGGGAGCAGCCTCTCGAGGACGGCCTGCTGCTGCAGCGGCAGGCGGTGCACACGCACATCATCACCAGCTGGCACGCGCTGCCGCTGATGGTGGCCCGCCGCCGCGGCCTGGTCGTGGAGGTCACCGACGGCACCGCCGACCAGGACTACCGGGGCACCTTCTTCTACGACCTGGCCAAGGCGGGCGTCATCCGGGCGGCCCTGGCGCAGGCGGGCGACCTGCGGCCGCACGGCGTCACCGCCCTCGCGCTCACGCCCGGCTTCCTCCGGTCGGAGGCGATGCTCGACCACTTCGGCGTCACCGAGGCCACCTGGCGCGACGGCATCGCGAAGGACTCCTACTTCGCGATGTCGGAGACACCCGCCTACCTCGGCCGCGCGGTGGCCGCGCTCGCCGCCGACCCGGAGGTGAGCCGCTGGAGCGGGCGTTCGCTGTCGACCTGGCAGCTGGCCAAGGAGTACCGCTTCACCGACGCCGACGGCTCCCGGCCGGACTGGGGCGGCTACTTCGGCGCGACCCAGCGCCAGAGCGGCGCCGTGGTCCCGGAGGACTACCGATGACACCCGGATCGCACCGGCCGCGCCGGCCATACCGGCCGCTGTCCGGGCGTCATTCGGGCGGAGGGTAGAGGTCGAACCCGTACAGGCCCTGGTCGCCGCCCGCGGCCAGGGCGAAGCCGCTGGGGAACCAGGCCAGGCAGTTGAGGCCCGCCTCGACCCGGGCTCCGGCGGCGGACGACTCGCCGTACCTGTCCCACACCCGGATGGTGCCGTCGTCGGAGCAGGTGGCGAGCAGGTTGCTGTCCGGGGAGATGGCCACGCCGCGGATCCTTCCCTCGCCGCCTGACAGCCTCGCCCGTTCCGTGCCGCCCGCCGACCAGACACGGGCGCCGCCGTCGTCGAAGCAGGCGGCGAGCCAGGTGCCGTCGGGGGCGATCGTCACCCCCCGGGCCGGTCCCGGGCACCCCTTGAGCGAGGCCCGCGACTTCCCGTCGGCTCCCCACAGACCGGCCGTCCCGTTGGCGGAGAAGATGGCGAACCATCTGCCGTTCGGCGCCACGGTGATCTCGCCGATGTCCTCCACCCTGTTCCTCAGGGTGGCGTACCTGCGGCCGTCCGGTTTCCAGAGCTGGATCTTCCCGTAGATGGACAGGGTCGCGAGCCAGCCGCCGTCCGGGGAGATGAGGAGGTGGGCCGTCGCCCTGACGTTCGCGACCAGGACGGCGCGCTCGGTGCCGTCGGCCCACCACACGCGGGCGGTGCCGTCCTCGGAGCAGGTGGCCAGCCAGGTGCTGTCGGGAGCGATCACCACCTCGCGCACCGGCCCGGTGTGACCGGCCAGCACCGCCCTCCTGCTGCCGCCCGCGCCCCACAGCCGTACGGTCCGGTCGGCCGACCAGGTGGCCAGCCAGGTGCTGTCGGGAGCGATCGCCACTCCGCGCAGGCGTCCCGCGTGCCCCGTCGGGATGGCCCGCCTGCGGCCGCCGGCGCCGCGTATCCGGACGACGTGATCGGCCGACCATACGGCCAGCCACGTCTTGTCCGGCGAGACCGCGCCGCGGTGGCTGTTCTCGAGGGGAACGGTGAGGGTCGCCCCTTCTATCCTGTCCTCGTTCCAGAGTTTCACCGACCCATCACCGGAGTGCGTGGCGATCCAGCTCCCCTCGGGGGAGATCGTCACCTGGCGCACCGTCCCGGTCCGGCCCCTGCGGTTCTGCCGCGCGGGGCGTTCCGACTGCCAGATCCGGATCGTCCCCTCGTCGGAGCAGGCGGCCAGCCAGCTGCTGTCGGGCGCGATCACCACCTGACGGACCGTCCCCACGTGACCCGTCAGAGCGGCCCGCTCGGCACCGTCGGCCTCCC
>NZ_JBFAAE010000060.1:15689-30938 GCF_040639575.1 Streptosporangium sp. NPDC023825
CACAGCCGCACACTCCGATCACCGGAGAGAACCGCCAGCCACCCACCGTCCGGCGCGATCACCACCTGACGGACCGTCCCCACGTGACCCGTCAGAGCGGCCCGCTCGGCACCGTCGGCCTCCCACAGCCGCACACTCCGATCACCGGAGAGAACCGCCAGCCACCCACCGTCCGGCGCGATCACCACCTGACGGACCGTCCCCACGTGACCCGTCAGGACGGCCCGTTGCCTGCCGTCGGCCTCCCACAGCCGCACCGGGCCGGTGGACGCCCAGGTCGCCAGCCACGAGCCGTCGGGAGAGATCCGCATGCCCGATCCCGTCCCGGTGTGTCCCGTCAGGACGGCCCGTTCGGCGCCGTCGACTCCCCACAGGCGCACGCTCCCGTCTCCGGAGAGGGTCGCCAGCCACGAACCGTCGGGTGAGACGGCCATCTCGGAGACCTTGCCGATCGGCCTGTTCCGGCCGGAGACCTTCTCGTCCTCCTGGCTCCAGCCGCGCATCCTCAGGACGTCTTCCAGGCGTCGCGGCTTGGTTCTCACCCTGACCCGGCTCCTGAGGACCAGCCGTCTCTTCCCGCCGGGGCTCCAGAGAGCGACCCTTCCCGCCGCGGAGCGGGTCGCCAGCCACGAACCGTCCGGCGCGGCCACCAGCCCGGCGAGCTTTCCCGTCCCGCTTCGCAGAGCGGCGCGCCTGCTCCCGTCGGGATTCCAGAGGCGGCCCTTCCCCCTCGCGGAGAGGGTCGCCAGCCACGAACCGTCGGACGCCGCCACCACCGCGACGAGCTTTCCCGTCCCGGTGCGCAGGACGGCCCTCTCGGTGCCGCCGATCCCCCATATCTGCACCTTCCTGCTCCCGGAGCGGGTCACCAGCCACGAACCGTCCGGCGCGACGACGACCTCGTGCACCGGCCTGCCGTGGGTGGCCAGCGTCGTCCGGGTGGTGCCGTCGACCTTCCAGATCTGCGCGCCGCCGTCGCGGGCGTGCACGACGAACCGCGACCCGTCCGGTGTGATCGACACCTCGTTGAGCCGTCTCGTCGCCGAGGTCAGGGTCCGCAGGAGGCAGGTGGCGCCGTCGTCGGGCAGCGGCCAGCGGGCTCTCAGGAAGGTGGTCTTGTTCTCCTGGCTGTAGCGCTCGACCGAGGCCCGCATCGGCGGGAACGCGTAGAGGCGGGCCAGCAGGTTCGCCGTGGAGACGGCGTCCGACTCGAAGGGGGTCAGCAGGTGGGCGCTGCGGTCGATCAACCGGCGGACCCCGGCGACGGAACGGGAGGTCGACAGCGCCAGGTCAGCCTCCGCCGCGGCCACCCCGAACGCGCGTACCCGGGCCACGAACCACCGCACGTCGTGCAGGAGCGACTCCAGCTCCCGGTATCTCCTCGCCTCGGAGAGGTGGAACAGCAGGTGGTTCCAGAGGTAGGGCACGGTCCGGGGCAGCCTCCACCATTCGGCGTCCGCCGTGAGGTCGTCGTCGGGTATCAGGTTCCTGGCCTCGTCGAGGAGGTCGCGGTTGGCGGCCTCGGCGCGCTCCTTTCCCAGGCCGCCCTCCGAGCGGACGGCGGAACGGACGACGTCGTGGATCGTGATCGACGGCGTCGTCCCCCTCGCGTGACGCATGCTGACCAGCGAGAGGTCCTGGAGCCTTCCGCAGAGCCGTTCGGCCTGCTTGGACGTGAGCCCCGCGGTGCCCCGCCAGAGAAGCTCGACGACGGTGACCGGTATCTCGACGTCCTCGGGGAAGACGCCCAGTTCCAGGAAACGGGCCCGGTCGAACGCGCCGAGGGCCTCCAGGCCGTGCTCGACGGTGGCGAGCACGGCGGTCTCCCTTTGGGAGGCGACGGTGACGTCCAGGACGGCGGGTACGGTCCGGCCGAGCCGCTCGGCCGCCCGGCGCGCGGCGACGTCGGCGTTCGTCCCCGTGCCGTGCTCGTCGCGCAGCCGCGCGTTGACGAGGGACAGCAGCAGCGGCCATCTCCCGGTCAGGCCGACCAGGTCGCTGACGACCCCGGGGTTCATCGGCGGCAGCCCCCGGCTCAGCACCTGGACGGCCACCCGCGGCGCCATCTCGTCGACGATCATCGCGATCGCCTTCGGGGGCAGTGCCCGGGGCAACCGGGTCGTCACCAGCACCCGGGACCGCACGGCCGCGGCCAGGAAGGGGCGCAGTTGCCTGAGGCTCCACACGTCGTCGACCACCAGCAGCACGCGGCCCCGCTCCGCCAGGGCCTCGGCCATCCGGTGACCGGCCTGCTCGGGGCTGGAGAACTCCGGCCGGACGCCCAGCACGGCCTCCGTGACGTCGTTGGCGAGCGCCGCGATGTCGGCACCGGCGCGGTCACGGCCCACGGTGACCCATATGACGCCGCCGCCGAACCGTTTCCGCACCTCGTCGCTGTGACATGCCTCCACGGCCAGAGAGGTCTTGCCGAACCCGCCCGCCCCGGCGAGACCGGTGGTCAGCCCGACCGTGCCCGAACCCCTCATCGTCAGGGTGGAGACCACGTCGTCCAGCTCGGTTCTCCTGACCCAGCCCGGCTGCCTGTCCGGCACCAGGAAGAGCTCGCCGCGCGTGCGCGACTCCCTCAGTTTCGGCGTCAGCCACGTCAGCAGGACGACAAGGGAGGCGGTTAATCCGAAAATCGCGACCCATTCGATCCGGTGCTCGGCGACCGTGTCCGGAAGATATTCTTCGACCTTTCGCACCGGAAGTCCGACCAGGATTCCCAAAACCACCAGAATCGCCGTGGCGACATCGGTGATTCTTTTTGTGCGACGAGCCACCGCCCACCCCTACAGTGCCGACCCCTGCCCCGACGGGCGCCGGGAACCCTGGAGGCACGATATCTGTTCCCCATTGACGTTGAGTTGAATCACCGAGGTTTCAGCAATTAAAGCGCATACGAAAAGCCGTGTTGCACACTTTGAGCTGCTATGTCCACGACGTCGCGCCTGCCATTCCGGCTCCCATTCAAGGGAGATCCTTTTCCGTGACACCGCGATACACCGCGATCGCCCTTGGTGACCTCTTTCGAATCACTCGAGGAGAGGACCGCCAGGAAAGGTGCCGGAACGACGAAACCGCCCCCGCGCTCACCGGGCCGGGACGGCGCGGGACGCCGCCGGGCCGCGGAGGGCGCGGGAACGGTTCGGGTCCGACGGGTCAGACCTCTGCTATCAGACCTGGCCGGACCTGTCAGACCCGGTTGAACCTGGTTGGATTTTGTTGAACCTGACGGATCCGGCCATGTCCAGCCAGGCCGGATCGCGAGGTCGCGGGTCGCGGGTCGCAAGTTGCGAGCTGCGAGCTGCGAGCTGCGAGTCGCGGATCAGCGCTGCAGGTCGACGCAGGAGTAGAAGGCGTTGGCGGTGTCGGCGATGTTCCAGACGGCGAGGACCTTCAGGCGGCCGGTCCTGCCACCCAGGTTCACGTTGTGCGAGACGGTGGCGCCGGGCTGCCTGCCGCCGTCGTTGAACACCGCGATCCGGGTGTTGCCGATGAAGTACTCCCACGTGCTGGTGGCGTGACGGGCGGTCAGCACCCAGTTGAAGGTGACCGAGTTGCCCACGCTCGTCGCCGGCCAGCCCTTGCTCTCGTTGCTGAGCTGCGAGAACCGGGCGACGTTGCCGTGGCAGTTCTTCAGGCCCTTGGGACCTTCCACGCTCTGGGGCTCGTAGATGATGTCGCCGCAGCCGGTGACCCGGCCCTGGGCGCACATGGCCTGACGGCTCGGCGGCGACGAGATGTAGCCGTGCGCGTTGGCCGGTGACGCGATGAACACGGTCGAAGCGACGGCGATGATCGCCATCGCGAGGAAGGTGACCGTTCTGCGCATGTCCTGCTCCTTCGCTGGGGGGTGACTCGAATATAAAAGAAAGTTTCCTAACAGTAAATATTCGAGTCATGAAATATTCGGGAGCAGGTCAGGCATGACGGCCCCTTCGGCCGGGCTCCGGGAGCGACGGTTCCCACGGTCGGCCGCCTGGTCGCTCTTTTCGGGGATGGCGGCCTTGATGTGGCATCGGCGCAGGTGGACGCGGTCGCGGCGAGAGGAGTGGGCCTTGTCGGCGGCCACCGCGGCAGTACGGGCGCACGGGCGGCAGGCGGGTGTGCTCGCGCGGCGGGGAAAGTCCCCCCGGCCGTTTTACGAATCTGGAACCGATCACCGTCGGGACCCGGCGGACGTCTCTCGAGGGATCGCCCCCTACGGAACTCTCGCGACCATGCCGAAAACGCCGGGCCCCGCGAGGTCGGGGACGGGCTCGAAGTCGTTCTCAGGACGCCAGCCCTGGACGGGGACGATGCCCGGAGCCAGGAGTTCCAAGCCCTCCAGCCACGCGGCCATGTCCGCGCGGGTGCGGCCGACCGCGGCTCCCTGACGGGTGTGGCCGTACAGCTCGTGGCCCTTCTTCGCCAGGTCTCCGGTCAGCTCGCCGGGATGGCCGTGGGAAATGACCACGTGGCTGCCGGACACCAGGGGGCGACGGAGCTCGGCGACGATGCGGGCCACCTCCTTGTCATCGGGGATGAAGTGCAGGACGGCCAGCAGCAACACCCCTACCGGCTGGGTGAAGTCCAGGAAGTCCTGGACCGTGGGGTGCTGGAGGAGGGCGGCCGGGTCGCGGATGTCGGCCGGGACGACCCTCGTGCCGGGGTTGTCGGCGAGCAGCGCGCGGGCGTGGACGAGCACCACGGGATCGTTGTCGACGTAGACCACCCGTGAGTTCGGCGCCGCGCGCTGGGCCACCTGATGAACGTTCTCCTGCGTCGGCAACCCGGCGCCGATGTCGAGGAACTGGCGGACGCCCGCGTCGACGAGGACGCGCACGGCCTGGCCCAGGAAAGCGCGGTTGGCCCTGGCGTTCTCACGCGCGTTCGGCACGGACCGGAGCACCACCTCGGCGGCCTCGCGATCCGCGGCGAAGTGGTCCTTGCCGCCCAGCAAGTAGTCGTATATGCGCGCCGCGCTCGGCACGCTCAAGTCCACGCCCGTTATGTCCATGGGCGAAAGGTTAGTGAATCAAGCTCCTTCGCCGACGATTTTCACGCAAGGGCCGGACATTGCCCCTCGGCCGCCCGGGTGAGGTCTGCGCGCTCGCCGGGAGTCAACCCGGATCACCGCGATCGACCTGGATCACCGCGGTCGCCCCGGATCACCGCGGTCGCCCCGGATCACCGCGGTCGCCCCGGAGAAGACCGATCGGCGGGCCGGCCTGGCAGGCCACGAGACCGGCCTTTGTCTCCGAGGCTCGATCATGTGGCTGAGGCTCCTCACCCCAACCTCATGATCGAGCCTCTGAACAGGCTCTAGACCGCTTCCTCGCGGACACGCAGGGCGGCCTCGACCATGTTCCTGAGGCTGGCCTCCGTCTCCGGATAGCCGCGGGTCTTCAGGCCGCAGTCGGGGTTGACCCAGAGCAGGGCCGGATCCACCGAGGCCGCGGCCGTACGCAGGGCGGCCTCGATCTCCCCGACCGAGGGCACCCTGGGCGAGTGGATGTCCCACACGCCGGGCCCGATGCCGCGCGCGTAGCCGAAGGCGCGCAGGTCGTCCAGGAGTTCCATCCGGGAGCGGGCCGCCTCGACGCTGGTCACGTCGGCGTCCAGGTCGCCGATCGCGCCGATGATCTCCCCGAACTCCGAATAGCACATGTGGGTGTGGATCTGCGTGCTGTCGGCCACCCCGCTGGTGGCCAGCCGGAACGCGGCGACCGCCCACTCCAGGTAGACCTCGCGGTCGGCCCGCCGCAGCGGCAGCAGCTCGCGCAGCGCGGGCTCGTCGACCTGGATGATCCTGATGCCCGCCGCCTCGAGATCGCGGGTCTCGTCGCGCAGCGCCAGCGCCACCTGCCTGGCGGTCTCGCCCAGCGGCTGGTCGTCGCGGACGAACGACCAGGCCAGCATGGTCACCGGGCCGGTGAGCATGCCCTTGACCGGCTTCTTCGTCCGCGACTGCGCGTAGGAGGCCCAGCGCACCGTCATCGGCTCGGGACGGGAGACGTCGCCGAACAGGATCGGCGGGCGGACGTAGCGGCTGCCGTACGACTGCACCCAGCCGTGCTCGGTGGCGGCGTAGCCCTCCAGCATCTCGGCGAAGTACTGGACCATGTCGTTGCGTTCTGGCTCGCCGTGCACCAGCACGTCCAGGCCGATGTCCTCCTGCAGCGCGATGACGCGGTCGATCTCGGCCTCCATCCTGCGCTCGTACCCGGCCCTGTCGATGTCGCCCGAGCGCATGGCGGCGCGGGCCTGGCGCACCTCGCCGGTCTGCGGGAAGGAGCCGATGGTGGTGGTGGCCAGCGGCGGCAGGCCCAGGTCGGCGTTCTGCACGGCGAGCCGCTCGGCGTGCGGGGCGCGCGGGCTGCCCTCGCCCAGGGCGTCCAGCCTGGCTCGCACCCGGGGGTTGAGGAACCGCTCGACGTCCCTCTCCCCCGTGACGACCTCCTCGCCGTTCAGCGCCCGGCCGATCCGTACGACCTCGTCGACCTTCTGCCGGGCGAAGGCCAGCCGCTCGCGCAGCCGCGGGTCCAGCGAGGTCTCGGCGTCCAGGTCGAGCGGGACGTGCAGCAGCGAGCAGGAGGTGCTCACCACCAGCCGGTCGCTCAGGCCGAGCAGCGCGGCGCAGGTCGCCAGCGCCTTCGCGATGTCGGTACGCCAGACGTTGCGGCCGTCGACGACCCCGGCGACAAGGGTCTTGCCGGGCAGCCCACCGGCTGCGGCCAGCGCCTCCAGGTTGCCGGGCGCCGAGACGAAGTCCAGGCCGACGGCCTCGACCCGGCTGCGGGCCAGAATCTCCAGCGCGGGCCCGATCTCACCGAAGTAGGTGGCCACCAGCAGCCGGGGGCGGCTGCTGAGCTCCCCCAGCCGCGCGTAGGCCCGGCGCAGCGCGGCCAGTTCCTCGTCCGTACGGTCGGCGGCCAGCACCGGCTCGTCCAGCTGCACCTCGGCCACCCCCGCCGCGGCCATCCGTTCCAGCAGCTCGGCGTAGGTCTCCAGCAGGCCGTCCAGCAGCCGCAGCGGCGCGAAGCCGGGCTCGGTGGATTTGGCCAGCAGCAGGAACGACAGCGGCCCGACCAGCACCGGCCGGGTCTCGACACCCAGCCGCCGCGCCTCGGCGTACTCGGCCAGCGGCTTGCTCCAGTCGAGCCGGAACCGGGTCTCGGGGCCCATTTCCGGAACCAGGTAGTGGTAGTTGGTGTCGAACCACTTGGTCATCTCCAGCGGCGCGACCCCCTCGGCACCGCGGGCCATCGCGAAGTACGGATCGGCCGCCCCGGAAAACCGCTCGGGTACCGCTCCCATCATGACGGTGGTGTCCAGCACGTGGTCATACAGCGAGAAGGTGTTGGACGGCACCGCATCCAGCCCCGCCTCCAACAGCTCCCGCCACACCCCCTGCCGCACCCCGGCGGCCCTCTCCTGCAAGCCGGCCGCGTCGATGCGCCCGGCCCAGTAATCCTCCGTCGCCCGCTTCACCTCGCGACGGCCCCCGATACGGGGATAACCCAAAACGGTCGTGGTGACCTTGCTCATGGCGTCCTTCCCTCGGCTCATGCCATGCCGACCCACGGCCACGCGGAAGGAACACCCAGGAAAGACCCATCCCAGGCCCTCCCACGAGGCCACGGATCACCGCACACCGGACGGCGCACGGGCGGCTGGCAGGTCTTCGGACTCGCGGGCATCACACTCAACTCCTACTGACCGTCGCTTCCCAGATGACACGCACCCAGTGCCGATGACGGCGTTCGTTCCCACTCACCGCTGCGGGGCAGCCCCGGAATCACACCGGGTTCCCTCTTACGACTCCCGACACCAACACGACACCGGGAGAACCAACCGCGCCACGAGCATATGCCAGACACGACCCCCTCCAGCAGACCAGCCACGCACCAAGGAACCCGGCCGACGGCAGACCAGCAGTGGAGGCAGCGCTCACTGGTTCACCGTCGCGCGACCTCAACACTCCATCGATCTCGCTGACGAGTGCCGTTCCTGCGCAGTCAGGTCTTTTCCATATTCCTGCCGATGGCACCTGCCTTTTCCCGAAACGGCGTGGGAACTCCGCAGAGAGAAAGGAGTCCTTTGGTACCTCCCGAACTGGTACCGCACGCCGCGCTTGTACGGGAGTGGTCCAAGCGCAAGATCGCCGAGTCGCCTCGGTGGTCACCGTCTACGATCCGCAGTGGACTCCGCCCGAACTGTCGAAGATACCTGTCGTGGTCTTTCGGTTCGAGGACGTCCGCCTCGTCGAGTGGTACGAGGACCAGGAGGGCCGTGACCGCGTGACCGCCTCCCCTGATGCTCCACCAGGGCAGGTCGGGCAGTTCGACTGGGAGGGCACCGACAAGTTCACACTGGACACCTTCATGCTGCGCCTGGTCTTTCACGCGCCGCGAGCAGCGGTGACTGTGTGCAGGAAGCAGAACGAGTTCCCGTCACGGCTTCCCTACGCTGAAGACCATCACGCCTATGTCCTGTGGCGTTGCTGACTGGCCTCGGCGTTTCCGACCTGCAACGGGCACGTCCTCGACATCTCCGCTCAAAGCACGTTAGCAGCTTGGATCGTGCTCTCCCAGTCGATTCAACCTGAACCTATGAGTATGGCCAGTCAACCTGAAACGACCGCGGACTGCGGTGAACTGCGACCCGAGCTGGCTCATCACTTACGCATACGTGAACTGCTTGTCACCACCAGAGTCGATCTTCCTCGCAAAGTATCTATGCCAGTAGGTGCCGCAACATACGCCCCGAGCACGACTCGGGGCGTATCCATTTTCAGGGCCAAGCGACCTCTGCGTTGACGTTGCGCGGAAGGGGAAACAGGGAGTACTCTCAAGTATTCATAGGATCATTCCATGAATTTTCTCATAAAATAATCACTATTGCCGAGCCGCATATTGACACCATCAAGTTCCTCGCCAACGGCAAATACCTGATCGCCGATCTGACCTACGCGGGCGACGGCTACGCCATGTTCATCGCCCGGGCGGACGTCGTCGGATAATACGAGAAATCCCTCATCTCATGACACATCGAAAGCTGACGAACGGACGAGCCCCATGGACTCGCCCGTTTCATCAATAGGTGATGATGCACTGACTGGAAGTGGGAAGAGGCGGCAAGGTAGTCGTCATAGGCATGCGGATCTCGAACCCGAAGTTCGCGTACTTGTTCGGCAGGATGGCGCCATTCCACGACGACGGTCTCCACACGTTCGTCGAGAACCTCTTCACGTTCCAGAACTGGTGAACGACCGCGCCCGCCGAGAAGGGGAAGTCGATGACCGCCTCCCAGGTGGTCGACGGTGTCGTGCCGGTGTTGGTCAGCTGCGCATCGACCTGCCACCTGTACTGCCCGCCGACGGTCCCCCAGTAGTTGGCTTGGAACGTCAGCGTGCAGGTGGTGGCGGCGTCGGCGGGTGTGACGACGGTGAACGCGCCGAACAAGGCGGCCACCAGCCACATGGTCAGGCGCCGTCGCCGACGGACGCGCCGTTCTGTCATGGGCCCCTCCTGTCTGGAAGTTCGCGCGATGAAAGACGCGCGCATAGGCGATGATCGAACGATACGATCGGCGTCGAATGCCGTCAACGGCACTGAAAGTTTCAGCTATTCAATGAGGTGATCTCAGCGGAATAGTTCCGACAGCTGGGATTTCCGAGGCGTGAATGGTGGAATTCCGGGCTTATCGGGAGAGGTAGTCGACGGCCGGAAATGGGTGTGGAGCCTCCAATAGAAGAGGTCTCACCACAAGAACCCTGCGCGGCCGGAAGGCTCCGCGTGATTCCCCATCGTGCCACGCTCGACGTCTCCCGTGAGCTCATTCGGCATCTCGCGCGACTGCTGCGGGCCGAACCCCGCCTGCGCGGAACCCCTAAAGGCAGCCGGGCATTGACACCGTGCTGGCACGCGGTACTCATACTCCGCTGGCTTCGAGGCGAGACCGACATCCCCAAACTCGGCCGCGACCACAAGACCTCCCGTGCCACCGCCTACCGTTACATCGACGAAGGAAACGAGATCCTCGCAGATCAGGTCCTTGATCTGCACGAAGCCCTCGAACGGGCCCAGGCTGAGGGTCACGCCTATCCGACCCTCGACGGCACCCTGCTGCCGATGGATCGGTGCGCCGAGCAGACCACCAGCGTCAAAGGCGAGCAGATCGACCGGTAGTACTCCGGCAAAGCCCACCACCACGCCGGCAACGTCCAAGCCCTATCCGCCCCGGACAGGTTGCCGCTGTGGGTCTCCGATGTCGAACCCGGCTCCATTCACGACCTGGCTGCGGCCCGTGTTCACGTGCTGGGCGCCCTATACGCCGCAGCCGCACGCGGACCCCCACTCTCGCCGACGGCGGCTATGAAGGCACCGGAATCGGCGTACTGACCCTTATCAAACAACCCGCGGACGGGTCTGTCCTCAGCCCCGACAATCGCGCCTACAACCGACTTCTACGCGGCCTGCGCTGCCTCGGTGAACGAGGATTCGCCCTGCTCAAAGGCCGCTGGCGCACACTCCAGAGCACCAACGCCAGCCCCAGCAAAATCGGCGACATCACCCGCGCCGCCCTCGTCCTCACCCATTTCGAGCACAATCATCCAGCCGAAATTCACTGAGATCATCTCAATACCCGCAATAAATACTCGGCAGTTAACGGAAAAATTACTGAACGCTTTTCATCCTGAGTAGCGGCCCTCTTCGATGAGCTGCAGGACGAGGATGGCCTGCACGATCGGGGTGGTGCGGTGCGGACAGCAGCGCAGCTGGGCCAGAGCCTTCCAGGTCTTCAAGGTGGCAACGGCCCGTTCGCCGCGGGCGCGGATGCGGGCGTGAGCGCGGTTGACCGATCGCTGGTAACGCGACAGCGGCGGTCGGAGCCGGTGGCGCTTGAACGGCGTGCGGATCGTGCCGCCTGCGCCCTGGTACCCCTTGTCGGCGAAGGTCTTCACCTTCGCGGTGGTCAGGACGTCGATCAGGCCAGTAGTGCGTGCCGCGGTCAGATCGTGGGTCGCGCCCGGCAGGGCGGGCGAGGCCCACACCAGCCGGCCCGCCGGGTCGGCCAAGACCTGGACGTTTATACCGTGGCGTTTATGTTTTCCGGAGTAGTAGGGCCGCTCGTCGGCCAGCCGATCGATCGGGATCAGGGTGCCGTCGAGGATGGCGTAGGCCAGCCGGTAGGTGCGTAAGACGGCGGCGGTGACGTCATCGGCGAGCGTGGCAAGCAGATCAACCGCCTCGCGGACGTAGCACCAGGCGGTGCTGGTGCCGATGGAGAACCCCGCGGCCAGACGCGCGTAAGTGTCGCCATTGCGCAGGTGGGCCAGCACCAGCAGGGCTTGCCGGGCCGCATCCAGGCGCCGCCACCGGCAGCGCCGTTCGGCCCGCCAGATGCGAATCAGCTCGGCCAGGCGGATCAGGGTGTGATTGGACAGCGGTATCGCGGCAGGGTAGGACAGCAACGAGGTTCTCCCGTAGAGGCATCGGATCTTGGTCGACTGCTGTCTTACCGAGAGCCTCTTCTCATGCCAACCCGTCCCCGTGCGTGCCCGCGATGAGCTGCGCGATCGTCCAGGCTGTCCTCGTCCTCCAAACGATCGAAGATGGCCGTTACTGACCCGCGATCATGCTGTGACCAGCAGACTGGGGTTTCGGCGACGAAAGTCGCCCAGCACTACGCCAGGCTGCGGGACATGACCGCCAACAAGGTTCCGGATAACGCGGTGCTCGCCGTTCAGCACGACATGGACGCGACCGGTGTCGCTGGACGACTCGGCTTCGACACCCCAGAGTGGGACGACCTCGGCTACCTGCGCGTCGAGTACAAGGGTCAATACTCCAGCCTTGGGCTGCGTGATGACGAAGAGCATGAGCCGGTTGTCACCCTCGTTCTGATTGCTGATCTGGCCCAGGAAGTGATCGCCGAGCAGGACGGGAAGATCTGGCCGACCTGTCCAGCGCACTTTTTCGGGTTGCATCCGAAGCAGGCGGGCGGGGCGGCGCTTTGGATATGCAAGGGCGGAGGCGGTCACGCGGTGGCTGCGATCGGAGAACTGGAGTGACGGGGCCTGACACCAGGACCAGCGACGTTCACTGAGCCACTTCGTCCCGCGTGCCGGGCGTCCCGAGCACAGTCACATGGGGACAGCTCAGACTGAGCGGGTCGCCGGTGGCCGACCTAGCAGTGCTCCTCGCCAGGCCCCCGATGAGCTGCGGCGTCAGGATGAAAAAGGCTCCTTCAACTAAGTCTGTCCCTAGACTGAACCCTATACGTTGAAACAAAATAACTGTCATGCCAGTCAGGTAGGAGCCGTAATCATCGAGGTAAGGGTATGACTCGTCGCAAAAAACATGCTGCGGATGTGACCACATGGATGCTGGTAATATTCACCATCATTGTCGGGTTACCAGTTAACGTAGTTAGCGACTACCTACCTTCGTCGGTTACCGATTTCCGTGCGGCGTGGATAGCCGGGCTAATAGCGATTACCGGGTTAGTCGCAGGCTTGACTTGGCTGGCTCCCCGGCTAGCTGAAAGGCGTGTGCGGGGGACTTTGTTCCAGGTACAGCCTATGGCAGAAGGATGGGTACCTCGCGGTGAGCTAGATACTGTGGTGAGGGCCTTAACAGGTACGAGTAGCAGAACAGTGGGGGTGACAACCGCACTGTGGGGCGCCGGCGGGTTTGGGAAGACGTCGCTAGCGACAGCGGTCTGTCACGACCGCCGAGTGCGTCGGTATTTTTCTGGCGGCATCGTTTGGGCCACAATCGGTCAAGATCGGGCTAGCGCCGAAAGCGCAGAGCTGATCCGTAGTATCTGCGAGACGTTATCAGGATTAGCTCCACAGATGACAAATATAGAACAGTTGTCGCATCATCTCGCCGACTTGATGACCGAACGGGGACGGATGCTACTAGTCGTCGATGACGTATGGACTAGTGCACAGTTGGAGCCGTTCTTAAAGGTGGCACAACGATCACAACTGCTGGTTACAACCCGTCGGCCCCGAGCATTGCCGAGCGATGTGGCTAAGGTCGAAGTGGATGCAATGATACCTGCGGTGGCGGCGCGTCTGCTGAAGCGAGGGCTACTAGGTGTCCATGCCGACCTGCAACGACAATTGTTGAAAATGACGGGAGGATGGCCGTTGTTGTTGGCACTGGTAAATGCCCGACTAGTAGAGGACGTTAGTCGGGGTGCAGAGGTGAACGCGGCCGCCAAGCAGGCTGTTAATCGGCTGCGTCAGGAAGGGCCAGCAGCACTAGACATTACTGACAGCGGCCAGCGAGAGACCGCCGTCAAAGCGACGATTGACTACAGCTTGGAGGCATTGGCTACGGATAAACGAGGGCGATTCCTAGAGCTGGGAATTTTCGCGGAGGATACAGATGTCCCGCTTGACATGGTGACGATGTTATGGCGCGAAAGAGCAAAATTTACCTTTGAGCAATCCCAGGCCCTATGTGAAGAACTTGCCGGACTATCATTGATGTCGATGCGGTGGATAGATGGCCAACGTCAAGTGGTGTCATTGCATGACGTTGTGCGCTCATTTGCTCGATCTGATTACAGTACAGGCGTACGACGTCAAGTCGAGGCGGATCGATCACTAATTAAGCAAGCACGCTATCTAGTTTCATACATTGGCGAAAATGGCGACAACTCGGCTTGGTGGCAGCTACCGAAAGAGCATTTCCTGTGGGATCATCTTGTTTACCATCTAGTGGGAGGAGAGCATCAATCGGAGGCAGATCGCCTCGTAACAGATATTCGTTGGATCATGGCCCGACTCGACCTATCAGGACCGTTGGCCGTGGAGGCAGATCTGGCTTGGTCAAGCGCCTCACAAGTAGCAGAGATTCGCCGTTTGATCGCTCGCATCGGACACTTATTAGGAGAAACCGAATCGAAAGAGCTGAGCAAATGGAATCGCCTTGCATATCTTAGCATTCTGCCATGCTTGCGGAACCAGATTGAGCTTATCTATGGGCGCGATAACCCCCTACTTCTATCAATTCCGGAAAGCCATGATTTGGCTCTAACTTATACCCTGGCCACCCATATTGGTTTAGTAAGTGCGGTAGCTATTTCTTCGGACGGTACATGGCTGGCCAGCGCTTCCCACGATGGCACTGTGCGAATTTGGAACACCGACGGCAGTCAGCGACATATCTTGTCAGGCCACACCGATTGGGTAAGCGCGGTAGCGATCGCCCCAGACGGCACCTGGCTGGCCAGCGCCTCCGACGATGGCACCATCCGAATTTGGAACATCGACGGCAGCGAACGCGCCGTCCTATCCGGCCACACCAAATCAGTAAAAACTGTAGCGATCGCCCCAGACGGTACCTGGCTGGCCAGCGCCTCACGCGACCGCACCATCCGAATTTGGAACATCGACGGTAGCCAACGCGCCGTCCTATCCGGCCACACCGGTTCAGTAAGAACTGTAGCGATCGCCCCAGACGGTACCTGGCTGGCCAGCGCCTCACACGATGGCACTGTGCGAATTTGGAACACCGACGGCAGTCAGCGACGTGTCTTGTCGGGCCACACCGATTGGGTAATTGCGGTTGTGATCGCCCCAGACGGCACCTGGCTGGCCAGCGCCTCCGACGATGGCACCATCCGAATTTGGGACACCGCCGGCAGCCAACGCACCGTCCTATCCGGCCATACCAGTTCAGTGTGGGCGGTGGCGATCGCCCCAGACGGTACCTGGCTGGCCAGCGCCTCCACCGACGAAACGGCCCGAATCTGGAATGCTGACGGTAGCCAACGCGCTGTCTTATCCGGCCACACCCAATCAGTGTGGGCGGTGGTGATCGCCCCAGACGGCACCTGGCTGGCCAGCGCCTCCGACGATGGCACCATCCGAATTTGGGACACCGACGGCAGCCAACGCGCCGTCCTATCCAGCCACACCGGTCCAGTGTGGGCGGTGGCGACCGCCCCAGACGGTACGTGGCTGGCCAGCGCCACCGACAATGGCACTGTGCGAGTTTGGGACACCGACGGCAGTCAGCGACGTATTTTGTCGGGCCACACCGATTGGGTAAGCGCGGTGGCGATTGCCCCAGACGGCACGTGGCTGGCCAGCGCCTCCCGCGATGGCACCGCCCGGATTTGGGACACCGACGGCAGTCAGCGACATATTTTGTCGGGCCACACCGATTGGGTAAGCGCGGTGGCGATTGCCCCAGACGGCAGGTGGCTGGCCAGCGCCTCCGACGATGGCACCATCCGGAC
>NZ_JBFAAE010000060.1:31031-58843 GCF_040639575.1 Streptosporangium sp. NPDC023825
TCCGGACTTGGGACACCAACGGCAACCAGCTGCGTGTCTTACTCGGCCACACTGGTCCAGTGTGGGCGGTGGCGATCGCCCCAGACGGTACCTGGCTAGCCAGCACCTCCCAGGATGGCACCATCCGGACTTGGGACACCAACGGCAACCAGCTGCGTGTCTTACTCGGCCACACTGGTCCAGTGTGGGCGGTGGCGATCGCCCCAGACGGTACCTGGCTGGCCAGCACCTCTGCCGATGGCACCATCCGGATTTGGGACACCGACGGCAGCCAACGCACCGTCCTATCCGGCCACACCGGTTCAGTAAGGGCGGTGGCGATCGCCCCAGACGGTACCTGGCTAGCCAGCGCCTCCACTGACGACACAATTCGAATCTGGGATATCGACAGCAATCGCCAATGCATTGCAGCAGCGCGTCCTGGGGGCGCATTGCTTGACGTATGTTGGTATGGATTCAGCACTATAGCCGTTGGTGGAGCCAGCGGCGTCTACATGTTCACGCTTTCGGTCTCATGTGACACAAATTTATGAAGTCACCTGGTGATGCATACTCTTTGATAGCAATGATATTTTTATATTATTCGCATATGCCGATATAAGATTCCAGCGCTTACCGCGGAATCCAGTTGGCGCTTAGCACTACAGCCGCACTTTGAGGCTGGTGTGAGCTTTGTCTGCTCATGACCTGTCTCAGGGCAAGAGAACGGCGCGGCAGGTCTGGATCACGAGGTCATCGACCAGAGGGGGCGGCGGCTTTCCGCCGAGGAGATGCCGTCGTACGGCCCCGTAAGGCACATCGACCAGCGCGAACACCACCCGCTCTCGCTCATGGCGGCCGGCGGACGCCGTTATCGCGCTCGCTACCTGGGCATTGAGATCGGCCAGCTCCCCTCCCAGCTCAACGGGCCACCGCGAAACCAGATCCGCCGGGCGATGGAGCAGGAGCACGCGGGCCTCGGCGAGATGCTCGCGACACCAGCGTGGCGTGTGGACCGCCGCTCGCTCCAGATCTCCCGCGGCCAGCGCATCCAGGAACCCTTCCTGAAATCGCCGGATGCCGCGCATCCACAGTCGGGCCAGCAGCAGATCGCGGGACGGGAATCGGTGATAGATCGAGCCGACCGGCGCCCCCAAACGCATCGCGATCGCCGCCACAGTGGTCCCCGCAGGCCCGTCTTCGGCCACAACCTGCAGTGCTGCGTCGAGGACCTGCTCCTCGGTGAACCTGGCCGATCTTCCCACAGGTTCCCTCCCATGATATTAGTTGACACGTTCTAGAATGTATCCACTAAAAGGAGAGACGTGTCCCCCCTTGTCAAGAGCCTCTACCGCGCCTTGCAAGAGCGCGATGTTGACGCGCTTATGCAGTTACTGCATCCGGACTTCGAAGGACACGTCGCTCCGGGCATGCCGTATGGCGTTGGCGGCGTCCATCACGGCCCTCAATCGATGATTTTCGGCGTATGGGGCGAGATAGCCAAGAACTATCAGACCGCCCCCTACGACGAGACCTGCGAGGAGACCACCGACGGCGGGGTCCTCGTCACCGGCCACTATCGGGGTACGGCCAACTCCACTGGCCGCCCCTACGAGGCCGAGTTCGCACATCTATGGCGAGTCGACAACGGAAAGATCGTCTGGCTGCACCAGTACACCGATACCGCCAAGTGGCACGAGGCCCTTGCCCCAGCATGACGCGCTCAGAGTGTGCGATGTCCGCGACTACGTGATCGACCACCTGGGCATCGCCGACGGGGTCTAGTGTCCTGCGCCGGAAATTCGGGACTGTACGGGAGTGGTCCAGCGCAAGATCGCCGAATCGCCTCGGTGGTCACCCGAGAGATGGCGGCGCATCGCCGCCATCCACGGCAACAAGCTGGCCGACGGGCCGCCTCGCACCGAACCCCCGTCCCACGAAGCCGAGAGGGGGTCCGCGTGAACCCGGCCCCCCTCCTTCGCCCCTGACATCCTGGCCGCGACCAACCGGCGCCGTGAACGCGCCCGGATCCGCAGCGAGAGGGCATCCACCGAGGCGAACGCCCTCTCACATCCGAGCCTGGCCGCCGACTCGGCCGACGTTTCCGCTCACAGCACCGGCGAACGCCCTGTCATCCGAGGTGGCGGGCTCCTTTACGGGTCCGGCTCCCGCGACGCCCCTGCGGTCGCGATGGTCAGGCGGCCTGCCCGCGGGCGACGTAGAGCTTCATGTCGGTGAAGTCGAGGGTGATGGTGTTGGGCTTGTGGAAGCTGTGGAAGAAGACGGCCGGCACGTCGAACCCGTCGGGGGCGAGCGGCGCGTCCGGGTTCGTGAAGCAGTAGATGTCGTCGGCGGCGACGTCGCCGAGGCGCATCTCCTTCGGGTAGCAGGGGTAGGCGACGGCCGGGTGACTGCCGGCAAACGTCTCGACCGGGCGGTCGCGGTCGACGCGGACCTGCAACTGCTTGGCCGTTTCCTTTTTCACGATTCCGGCGACCTCGCTGTGTCCGCCGAAGAGCACGCCCACCACCCCTGTGCCGGAGCCGGCGGCACCGGCGATACTGCCCCTGCTGTGGAGCCCGTGCTCGCGGGCCATCCACATCGGCAAGGGATCGGCACCTGCCCGTTTGGCGGTGGCGCGTGCCTTACCGGCCGTTTCGGGGGTCCGACGCCGCAGGATCAGCTGCCGGCCCGCGTAGTCGAAGGTGGTCAGCAGGTGGTAGAAGACCCACATGCCGATCATGCCGTCGTTGTCGGTGCTGACATCTCCGCCCGACTCCGTCGTCGACCAGCTCACGGGGACGTTGCGCAGTTCGATGCCGCCCAGCCTGAACGAGTCCAGAACCCCGTAGTGTGCCCATACGACGCCGTCCAGGAAATCCATCTTCTCGCTGACGACGGGGCTCAGACCGGCCTCCTTGGCCACCTTCGCCGACACCTGCAGCGACGGGGCGCCGGTGTAGAACGTGAAGCGCTTCGTCGATCCGCCGTTGACCGAGGCCTCCACCAGCGGCTCCGGGTCCATCTGCTTCCAGGGCAGCTGCGCGGTGCTGCCGTGGACCTGGTACGGCTTGCCGGAGAACGCCGCGAACCATTTGGCGTAGGTCTCCTCGCCGGCGACTCGCCAGTGCGGTGCCGAAAGGGAGAGCTTGTCCTGCCGGATGTAGCAGTCGGCCAGGAGCCGGTTGGCCTGCTTGTCTCCGGGTGCCAGCTCGACGGCCATCTTGAGATACCTCTCGGCGTCGGGGAACCGGTTTGCCAGCAGCCCCACGTAGCCGCGCTGGCGAGCCGCGTGCACGTTCCCGGGGTCCTTTCTCAGGATCTCCTCGTACGCGCGACCGGCCTGCTCGAACCTCCCGGCCTTGAACAACACGTCCGCGTCACCGCCACCGGCCTTGAACAACACGTCCGTGTCACCGACGCCGGCCACCGCCGTGGCCGCCTTGTCGAGCAGCGGCACCGTCGCGGCCGCACCGGCCAGCACGGCGGCACCCCGCAACAGCGAACGCCGGTCCCATTGCCTGTCATCAGTCATGCCTTCTCCTATTCGTGATCATCTTCGCCGTGACGTTCCGCCTGGCGGACGGGCACAGCGGCTCCGGCCGGTCCACCTCGCCCTACTTGACCCGGCCGGTTCGGCTCGCCCCGCTTGACCCGGCCGGTTCGGCTCGCCCCGCTTGACGAGGACGACGCCGAGTCGCCGGGCCCACCCGGGCCGCACCGCATTGGCCCCATCCGGGCGACCCTGGATCGGTGGCCGCGCTCCGGGCCGGGACCGCTGAACGGCCGATCCGTCCGGCTTCGACCAGCCAACCGGTACGGCCACCGTGCCGCGGTCCGCCTCCGGCTCAGCCGGACATACGGCCTGCTCGGAGGCTCGCCCGGACGTCCGGCGCCCGGACATACGGCCTGCCCGGGCACGGCGTCCCGTCCACGTTCTCGTCCGCGGTGAACAGTTCGGGTCAAGACCGGCTCAAGGCCCTCCCCCACGGCCTGGTCGTTTCTGATCGACAACACTCACGACACGCCGCCGGGTCTCGCCGCACCCTCGGTGACCGGCCCGCGGCTCGCCCGTCGACGCCACCCACTGTCTCCGAGCCGTGTCCACGCCCCGTCCGTGCCGTGTCATGGTCGTGTCACGGCCGCGTCGGCGGCCGTCGAGAGACCACGGGATGCGGCAGCCGACGCGCACACCCGGCACCGATCATGGTCGGTGACGAAAGCGCATGGCCACGGTGACCATGGGACCACGCTCGGGCAGTTACCTGGTCTCCCTACGCGACGGCTCCGGCCCTCAGCCGGTGAGAAGCGAGCATCCCGAACAGGTGGTCGCCCTGATCGTGGCTGCCCGGGAGGCGTGACCGTGCACGGCTGGGTCATCCTGGGTGATGCGGTCACCAAGCGAGTCAACGGCCAAGAGATCATCATCACGGCCGGTAAGTCGGGTGACCTGGGAATGGCCATCAGGGCTTGGGAGGACAACGAACGTCACCGGATGGCGCACGAACTGGGAAACCTCGGTCGCCTGGTCAATGACGCGTCGGACCGGCTACGGCAGGCCGGGGACAGCTGATGGAGACCGTGAGCTGTCAGGGTCTGGAGTCACGGCGGTGGCCGCTCGTCTCTGCGTGGTCGATTCAAGAATTTTTACAGCGGACCGCGCGGAGCTTGCCCGTCAGTTCCTCCTCGCCGTCACCATCGCGAAGGTGAGGAACTCGCCGGCGTCGGCGGCGAGCAGGTCGATCACCGCCTGGCGATTGTGTTGTGGACCGGCCCAGTCGCCTGTGTGCTCGGCCACCGCCTGTGTCCATAGCAGCCAGTCCCGCCAGCCGTCTTCCTGCAGTCGTGCCGATGTGACGGTCACGAGTTCGGTGACTTCCCACTGAAAGCGCCACCACTCGGCGGTGTGCCAGGCGATCGGCTCCCAGCCGAACAGTTCCTTGATGCGCTCCGGGATCGCCCCGAGTTCCCGGACCTCCCGGGTCATTCCCGGCGTCGCCACGCCGAGTTGGCCGCCAGGCCGCAGGAACCCCACGAGGTACGGCAGGTACCACTCAGAGGTGCCGAAATACTCGAATGCGTCGATGCTCACAATGGCGTCGAAGCTGTCCTTCCCGAACGGCAGGTTGTGCGCCTCGGCCCGCACGGCGGTCACCTGGCCGGAAACGCCGGCGTCAGCGAACACGGCCGCTGCCTCATCCGGTGCGATCCACCAATCGGCCGCCACGACCTGGACGCCGTACTCGCGGGCCAGGAACACCGACGTCGCCCCCTTGCCGGAGCCCAGGTCCAGGACCTGCATTCCCGGGCGCAGGTCAAGATCGCGGGCCAGGTCCTCCAGCAGCCACAACGGGTTCGGCCCCATGTCCAGGTCGAGCAGCCAGGCCGGGTCGTACCGGGACGAGCGCGGATACCGATCCGGGCGGGCAAGCTCATCGAAGATTGTCACGGATACCGATCCAAGCTGGTCACATGCGGGCATGCAATCCCTTTGCTCACCCCGCCGACAAGGACCTGCCGGCGACAGCGAAGGTAGGTCGCTCTCGCTGTTGGTAACCATGTCATCCGGTGGCAATCCGACCCGAAGGGTTCTGCTGGCAGAGGTTGCGGAAAAGCATTATCGCCACGCGGACGAGATCGTGGAAATCCCGATCTAAAGCGATCTGGAGGCCTCTCACAATTAATGCAAGGCCCTCCTCAAGTTGTTCTTATTCACTTGGCAACTGGCCATCGACAACGCAGCCGGCGGCCAAGTCCACCGAGTGGACCTCAGGGTTGGCACGAGCAAGCGTGCGCCCGACGTCCTTCGAACGCCGCCTGCCGGTGACCGGGCTCGCGCTCGACGTGCGGCGGGGTCTGTCTCCCCTTGCGACAAGCGGCGTAACCAGTTGCCGCGGTGCCCATCACCGTCGACGGCCCACGCCGGTGTCGAGATGAGCCGTCGATTCGACATTCTCGAATGCCCGGTGAGGAATCCATCGATCAGCCAGGAAAGTCCACGAATCGAAACCCTTGACAAGGTGTCTCGCATTTATCAAGGCTGTGATCAGGTACCAGATCGAAGAGGATTCGAGTTATTCGAATGGCGACGACAGTAATGCCGACGACGAAAAAGTCGTCGAGTACGACCAAGGCGTTCGAGCTGCTGGAGACGGTGGCCTCCGCCGGCACAGCGGGTGCGAGCCCGTACGATCTGACAGCCGCGTCCCATGTCGCGGTCAGCACGGCCCACCGCTACGCCGCATCCCTGCTTGAGCTCGGCGTCCTGGAGAAGGACGGCGGCGGCCGGTACCGGCTCGTCGACATCACGGTGACCAAGAAGAACACGATCGACCACCCCGACCGGCCCAGCCGATTCGCGTACGGGGCCACGCAGATCGAAGCCGAGATCCCTTACACGGTGTTCAAGGACAGCCCGTCTGCGGACATGTGCCCGGCAGGTTCTTCTCCCCGATGGTCCTCCAGCCGCACCGGACGGGCTCGTGGACGGAGTCCTTGGCGCCGGCGCTTGGGCTCGCCGACGTCACCGACGCCACCGCCGACGGCGCCGCGCACGTCGGGTTCGCCCAAGGCGGGTTCGCCCACGACGACGAAGGAAGCGCAATGAGAGCAACAACTCGCAATCGCGGACGTCGCTCGGCCGTGGCGGCCCTGAGCGTGGTCACCCTGGGGGCATCTCTGGTCCTCGCCGCGATGCCGGCCGCCGCGACGCCGGCCGCCGCGGACGGGCCCAGCGCCTCGATCATCTTGGGCGAGCTCAACGAGGAGAACGGCCTCCGCCAGATCGAGCAGGGTGACGGCACGACCGCACCTGTGACGGTCGGCGGGCTGAGCGCACGCGCGACCGTGCAGACCTCGGCACCGGCGGAACACATGTATTTCCAGGTCGACGACGCGATCGCCTTCGATGGCGCGTTCGTCGCGTGCCTGCAGGTCGAGTACTTCGACGAGGGCGGGGCCACGTTCCGCGTCCAGTACGACTCGACCAGCAGCGCGTACGGCTCGACGGGTTCGGTGAACCGCACCGGGTCGAACACGTGGAAGACGGCGGGCTTCGAGCTGATGGACGCCCGGTTCGCCAACCGCGAGAACGGCGGCGCCGACTTCCGCGTCGAGGCAGGCACGGCCGGGGTGACCTTGCACAGCGTGAAGTTGACGATCATCCAGAACGACGACGGCGTGACCCCGCCGTGCGCGGCCGCCTCGCCCGAGCCGGAACCCGTCCCCCCGCGCTGGAAGCTCAAGTATGTCGAGCAGTTCGGGAAGCCGATCCGCACTGAGGCCAGCCCGTGGGTGCTCGACGACTACAGCGAGCCGGTCGACGACTTCAACGACGACAACGGCGACCTCTACCGCCTTCAGCTCGGTCCCGAGTTCGACGCGGCGATGGCGACCATGCGGACCTACCGGCAGGAGACCGAGTTCGGCCGGGACGGCTGGCTCACGGCGTCCCTCTCCGCGCGCGAGAGCGGCGGGCGGGTCGACGACAGCTACACCGACACTGCCGAACGTCCGTCGATCACGACGGAGTCGCTGAAGAACGCGGGCTCCGTCGCCAAGATCACCGTGCCCAACCACACAGGTGGCGCGATCATCCGCAACACCGAGCCGCTGCCGAAGTACTACCGCATCGAGTACGACCTCAAGACGCTCGACTTCGGCGGCTTGCGTGACGGCTCGCTGTTCTACGACGGCAAGTACAACGGGTACGCCCTCGGGGAGTGCAAGACGTTCTACCCCTGGGTCGGCGACCCGAACGACATCGAACCGGCCGATCCCTGCGCCACACGCTCCGTGCGGGAGGACAGCAACGAGGCGTACAACGCGTTCCACTTCATGTCGATCCTGGACTTCCCGGCGATGCCCCGGAACCTGGCGATGTACCACTGGCACCGCAAGGTGCTGATGGACCAGTTCAGCCCGGCCCCGTCCCGGAACACGGACGGCTACGACGTCTGCGACTCGCGGACCGGCGAGAAGTACCCCTGGGACGAGAGCAACCGCACCACGGTGAACATGCTCTACTTCACGGGTTCGCTCGGCCAGTCGCAGACGTTCGTGACGAGCTGCGACCGTCGGCCGGTTTCCGGAGTGCAGAAGTCGGCCGTGGAACTGCAGCCCGAGCTGATGCCCAAGCAGGACTACACGTTCGCCATCGAGCGTACCGAGGCGGGTTACACGCTCGAGGTCAGCGGCAACTTCAAGAACGTCGGCGAACAGACCTACCGGTTCACCCGGGGCTTCATCGACGACGACGCCGGCGTGGTCGGGGCGAACGTCCCGATCTTCCACTACAACGTGGACGCCGAGGAGTACGACGGCCAGTTCAACACGTCGCACACCGCGCGGGGCGCGTTCGGCTCCAAGACGTGGGACAACCAGTGGCCGGCCGGCTCGGCCTACCCCGACTACTTCGTCATCGGTGAGCCGTACACGAACGTCGGTGAGGGCCAGGCCCGCATCGACAACATCCGGCTGTACGTGCCGAAGAAGTAGGCACGGGAAGGCCACGGCCGAACTGACGCAGCCGCGCCCCTGGGACCTCAGACCGCACCCGGGGGCGCGGCCCGCGCTCCGAGTTCACGCGATCCTTCATCTCGAGTCTTCGATCAGTTCGAATCATCGTCAACCAAAGTTGCGTTGACAGCCTGACCGAAGAGCGGCCCCCTGTCCAGGAAGCCGTCACCCTCTACCAGGAGCCGGCGCGATCTGAGCCCGAGCTGTATGGCGCGACGTACGAAAGGCTGACGGGGAAACCGATCGGCATGGCGATGGAGGCCAAGAAGGAGACCTCCTGGCTCACTCCAGCGGGGCGGGACGCTTACCCGTCGCGGAGACGTCCCACAGACGTCCCACAGACGTCCCACAGACGTCCTTGACGATGTTCCACCGTCCCGTTCGGCTTCCCGAGCTTGCCCAGCGCCTTTCGCTTCTCATCCAGGGCGAGGCGGGCGTTGATCGTCATGGTGACCTCGACATCCGACGCCGGTTGCCGCACGGAACCCTGGAGACCAGTCACCACAACCGGCTTTGGGCTCGATCCGGTTCATCCGAGCGTTCCGCACCCTGCTGTGCCTTTGACCCAGTAGGCCTGGTGCAGGCGGCATGCCATGTTCGGGTACTGCAACCGGACGTGGTCGCCGACCGCTGTCTCCGGTCCCCGTGCTACCCGACTTTCGTCGGTACCGGTTCGTTCGCCGCACCAGAACGATGGAGCCATGACTGATTTCCGGACTGCCCGGCGATTGTCCTGCCCAGAGGTCTTCGGCGAGCCGGGCGGCGTGCTTTCGCGGATGCTGTCGTGCATCGCGCTGACGGTCGGGCTCACCCTGCTCGTGGCACCGCCGGTCACCGCCCAGGACGGCCCGGTCGACACCGTGGCGATCGATCGATACGTCACGGCGTACTTGAACCGCAACGGCATCCCGGGTGCCGCGGTCGCCGTGGTGTCCCGCAAGGGTGTCGTGCACGTCGCGGGCTACGGCCGCGGCTCCGACGGCGCCGACGTCACGGGGGACACGGCGTTTCCCGTGGCCTCGGTGAGCAAGTCCTTCACCGCCGTGGCGGTGCTGCGGCTCGTCGAGCAGGGCACCGTACGGTTGGACGACCCGGTCGTGACGTACCTGCCCGAGTTCGCCATGGCCGATCCACGCGCCCGGCAGATCACGGTGCGAAACCTGCTGGACCAGACCTCCGGGCTCGACGACCGCCGCGCGCCCGCCGATCCGGCCGAGTCGTTGCGGCGACGGGTGTCCCAACTGGCCGACGCCGGCCTCCTGTTCGCACCCGGCGAGCGCTTCCGGTACGACAACCTCAACTCCGAAGTGGCCGCCCGGCTGGTGGAGGTCGTTTCCGGACGGCCGTTCGCCTCGTTCATGGCCGAGGAGGTGTTCGGTCCGTTGGGGATGCGGGCCAGCACCACCGTGGACACCGCGGCTCGGTTTCCTCGCTCCGGGCACGTCCGGGTCTTCGGGACGGCGGTCCCGGCGCCGGCACCGGCGGCGTTCGTCAACGGGTCGCAGGGGGTCGTGACGACCGCCGCGGACATGGCCCGCTGGTTGAGCGCGCATCTCAACCAGGGCGTCGGGCCTGACGGCGGGCGGGTCCTGTCGGCCGAGTCGATCCACGTCGCCCACACGCCCACCGCGCGTAGCCCGGAGTACGTGATGGGGTGGATCGCGGACGATCCCGGCGAGCTGTCGCACAGCGGCGGCAACGCCACGTTCATGGCCGAGCAGACGCTGCTTCTGCGGGACGGGTACGGGATCGCGGTCATGGTGGACGTCGGCATGACCGCGACGGCGGCGGACGCCGACGCCATCGTCGATGGGCTGGTGACGATACTCGGCGGAGGGAGCGCGGCCGCCGGTGTTCCCGTCTCGCTGGTCACCGACGTCGTGTTCGGAGTCCTGACCCTCATCGTCGTCGTTCTCGGAACGCGGGGAGTACGGCGTGCCCGGCGGTGGGCCGCTGCCCGGCGCCGGATGGGCACGGCCGCCGTCCGGCTGCTGCCGTACCTGGTTCCAGGAGCTGTCTCGGTGACCTTGCCCGTACTGGCGACGGCGCTGTACACCCGGCGGACAGGATGGGACGCGCTCGCCTACGGCGTTCCCGCAGTGCTGATGTGGCTGGGGGTCTCCACCGTCGTCGCGTTGGCCGTGGTGACAGTCCGGGTGCGGGCGCTGGTCGCGTCGCGCTCGGTCCCGGTGTCGTCGAGCCGAGCTCGGGATGCGACCATCGTCGGTTCCGGATCCCACGCCGAGTGAGGAGAATTGGCCGGTGATCGCCATCGAGGACCTGATGAAGCGCGGCCGCAAGGGCCGCACCGTGCGCCGGCGACCGTGGGGGAACACCGGTATCGGCTGGATGCTCGCCGTGCTGGGCACGGTCCAGGTGGTTCTCGCGGGCTGGGTCCTGACGGCGGGGAGCGTCGCGCTCCTCGTGCTCGGCGAACTGCTCATCGCAGCACTCAGCGTCCTCGTCCTGATGTACCGCCGCTATCTGCGGTATCGCCGCTCGTTCGAGTCGGACCTCGCCCGGCGAGCCAGGGCCCGCGAACGCGGTGAGCTCGCCGGGGAACTGCACGACGTGCTCGGCCACGAGCTCAGTCTCATCGCGCTGCGTGCCGGAGCGCTGCAGGTGACGAGCACGGGCGCGGCGTCCGAGCAGGCCGCAGCGGTCCGCGCGCAGGTCGAGCAGGCGGTTCTGCAACTGCGGCAGACCGTCCGGTTGCTACGTCCCGACGACGACGTCCCAGAAGTCGCCCCGCCCTCCGGATGGCATCTCGCGGGGCTGATCGCCCGGGCCCGCGACGCGGGCGCCACCATCGCGGTGGACGGGGAGCTCGGCGACGTTCCGGCTCCGGTCCGGTTGACGGCCTACCGGGTGGTTCAGGAATGCGTCACCAACGCGGCGAAGCACTCCCCGGGCGCACCGGTCGGCATCCGCCTCACCGTGGAGGGCGATTCCCAGCTGGTCACCGTGACCACGGCGGGGGATGCCGGCGAGGACACCGGCGGCTGGTCCGGCCTGGCCCGGTTGGAGCGACGCGTGCGAGCCCTCAACGGCGAGCTGTCGGTCCGCGGTGCCGACGGCACACGCGTGACGTTCGCCCGCATCCCCTTCCCTGGCTCGTCCTACGACAACGCGCCGCCGGCAGACGACCCGCCGGCCCGGCGGCCCGGCGCCGCCACGCTGCGCTGGGTGTTCTTGCCGGCACTTGGCGCCATCGGCGCGCTACTCGCCTTCCACACCTGGGCGACGTACGCGACGGTGGTCGAACGGGAGCGGTTCGCCGGCCTGGCGGCCGGGCAGCCGGTCGCCTCCGCGAAGGACCTACCGCGACGGCAGGCGCCGGTCCGCCTTCTCATCCCGGCCGACCCGATCCCCGCGTCCTGGCGTTGCCGCTACTTCACCGACGGGAACTTCCCTCTGGGCATCGCCACGTTCCAGATCTGCGACGACGGTGAAACCCTCACCCGCGTGCACGACCTGCGCAGAGGGCCCTGGCGATGATCCGGGTGCTCATCGTGGACGACGATCCCGACGTCCGGGCCGGACTTCGGACGATCTTGACCAGCGACGGTTCGGTACAGCTCGTGGGCGAGGCGACCGACGGGCACCAAGCTGTGGAACAGGTGAATCGCTGCGTACCGGATGTCGTCCTGCTCGACATCCGGATGCCCGGCGGTGACGGCCTCACGGCCGCGGCCGAGATCCGTCGCCGGTGGCCGGGGCAGCGCATCATCGTGCTCACGACCTTCGGAGAGACCGAATACGTCCGTCGCGCCGTGAGTCTGGGGGTGAACGGGTTCCTGCTGAAGGTAGGGGATCCACGCGACCTGCTCGCCGGTCTGCGGTCGGTCATGGCAGGCGGGGCGTGCCTGGCGCCGACCGTCGCCGCCATGGTCATCAACGATGCCCGGTCGGCCGCGGGCCGGCGCGAAGTCGTGAACACCGCCGGGCGAATCCTCGCGGGCTTACCCCCGCGAGAACGCGATGTCCTCCACCTGGTCGCCGAAGGACGGTCCAACGCGGAGATCGGCGAAACGCTGCACCTGAGCGAAGCGACAGTCAAGGGCTACTTGAGCTCGGCCTTCGCACGGCTCGGCGTGCGAAACCGGGTCGAGGCGGCCTTGCTCGTCTGGCAGGCCAGGTGAGGCGGCGGGCCGGTCGGCCGGCGACGGCCTCCCGAGTATTCGACGGCGACCTTGTTCACCACCTGCCTTCGGTCCTGGCCCGGGCACGATCCGCGACCACGCCCGCGGCTGAGCGCCGACACGACCAGGCCCACGGTCAGCGGTGCTGGAAAGTGGTCCGCAGCCGGTAACGCTCGCCGCTGTAGCGCACCGTGGACAGCAGGACCGGCCGCTGGTCGCGCCCGTAGATCGTCTGGTCCAGAACCAGCACGGAGGCCCGCGGCTCGATCTCGAGGTGAAGGGCGAGCCGCTCGTCGGCGTCCCTGGCCTCGATGCTCACCTCGGACCGGTCGAGGTACACCCCGTGTTCCCTGAGCGCCTCGAACAGCGAAGACTGCGCGAAGTCGACGTCGTCCAGGCCCGGTAGCGCCGAGGTGACGACCAGAGTGTGATCCACGGCGATGCGCACGTCGTTGAGGAGCCTGATGCGCTCCAGTTCCAGCAGCGGGCTGCCGGCCGGGATGTCGAGGCGCTCGGCCTCGTCCAGGGTCGCCGGCCGCACCTCCTGAGTGAGTACGACGGAGCTGGGCCGCATGTTCTTGCGGCGCGCCGTCACCGTGAAGGACTCCAGGTCCTTGGGCCAGTCACGGGCCACGACCGGTGCGGCGACGAACCAGCCGCGGCCGTGGGAGGCGGTCACGACCCCTTGCTCGACCAGGTGCGTGAGCGCTTTCCTGAGCGTGACCCGGGAGACGTCGAGCCGGACGCAGAGCTCGCGCTCGGGCGGCAGCTTCGTTCCCGCGCGCAGACCGCGGTGCTCGATCTCGCCGACGATCAGGCCGGCGGTCTGCGCCCACAACGGGTCCGGGCCGGTGTCTCGCACGAATCACCCTCCTTGATCACGTACGAGAATACCACCGCCGCGACATTGAATACCAATACGTACCACCATTGACCAACTACATACCACCGGCTACTTTTGCCCGAAAACCACAGGAGGACTCATGGGCAAGCTCAAGCTCGGTGTGGCGGGCGTCGCCGCTCTGGCACTGGCGACCGCGTGCGGCGGCGGCCAGGCGCCGTCGCAGGAGCAGGCGACGACCACGCTCACCCTGCAGACCAACTGGACCAGCGGCGGCACCGAGAGCGTCCCGCTGAAGAAGGCGCTGGCCGACTTCACCGCCAAGACCGGGATCCAGGTCAAGGTGCTGGAGAACGGCGACGACCTCAACCAGGTCTACGAGACCGCCCTGCTGGCCGGCCAGGAGGCCGACGTGCTGCTGGTGGGACTGCTGGAAAAGCAGCTGGACTGGGTGAAGAACGGCGCGGTCGTGCCCACCGAGGAGTACGTGCAGGCCTGGGGACTGGGCGAGGCGATCCCCGCCGAGTCGCTGGCCGACTGGAAGGATGCCGAAGGGCACCTGCGCGGCCTGCCGTACGCGGGATTCACCTGGCCCTGGTGGTACAACAAGACCCTGTTCGACAAGCACGGCATCGCCCTTCCGCAGACCACTGAAGACCTCTTCGCCGCGACGAAGAAGCTGCGCGCGCAGGGCGTGGGCGGCGTGGCCATCGGCGGCAACGACTGGTCCGGGCAGAAGGTCTTCATGCAGTACCTGGAGACCTACCTCGACGCGCCCTCGGCCAAGAAGGTCTTCGCCGAGGGCGGCACCTGCGCCAGCCCGGACGCCATGAAGGGCATCGAGCTGTTCGTCCGGACGCGTGAGGCCGGGGTCTTCGTCGACGGCGTCGAGGGTCTGACCGCCGACCAGGCCACCGCCCTCTACCAGGAGGGCAGGGCGGCGATCGCGCCCATCGGCTCGTGGTCCTTCTCCAGCATGGACGAGGCGCTGGCCAAGGGCACCGTGCTGGGTGGCATGCCCGTCGCCGCAGGCGGCACCTACGCCAAGCCCAACGCCTTCCGCGGCTCCACCTCCGCCGGATGGTGGATCAGCCCCAACGGCAAGAAGAAGATCGACACCGTCAAGAAGCTGATCCAGTACATGTACTCGCCCGAGGTGCTGGACCACATGGCCACCGACGGCGGCGTGGTGATGGCGACCAACACCACCGTGGACCCGGCCAAGCTCGGCTCCCCGCTCCTGCGGCAGTCCTACACGACCTTCTCCAAGAGCGTGGACTTCGCCGTCATGCCCGACCTCTACGTCCCCGCCGATGTCGGCAACCCGCTCTACCGGGCGACCTCGATCGCCTACACCAAGGGCAACGACGCCCGGAAGATCTGCGCCGCGGTCGACGAGGTCTACCGGGCGGCGCAGTGAGGAAGCTCGGTCTCACGCTGCCCGCGCTGGCCTGGTTCCTGGTCTTCACGGTCGGCCCGCTGGCCAGCCTGTTCTATTTCTCGCTCACCGACTGGCGCGGGCTGATCGCGCCGCGCACCTTCGTCGGCGGGCGGAACTTCGAGCGGCTGGCCGGCGATCCGGTCGTCCACCAGGCCGTGATCAACACGCTGGTGCAGCTGGTGGTCTCGCTGCCCATCGTGATCGCCGGGGCCTTCATGATCGCCTACTACCTGTCGCTGCGGCCGCGCGGGCACCGCTTCATCAGGGCGGTGATGTTCACCCCCGTCCTGCTGTCCGCGCCCGCGCTGGCGATGGTCTTCGTGGGCGTCTTCGCACCCTCCGGCCTGGTCAACGGCTTCCTCGGCATGCTCGGCCTGGACGGGGCGATCAAGCCGTGGCTGGCGGACAGCTCGACCGCCTCCGTCGCCATCATGGTGGTCATCGTCTGGTCGTCGATGTCGGTCTCGGCCGTCATGCTCGCCGCACGGCTCAACAACGTCCCGTCCGAGGTGTTCGAGGCCGCCTCGCTCGACGGCTGCGGCCACTGGCGGCGCATGTGGTCGATCGCCTGGCCGATATGCCGCGACTTCGTCGGCGTGGTGACCATGCTCCAGTTCCTGTGGACGCTGTTCTCCTCCGCCGCGGTCGTGCTGCTGCTGACCCGTGGCGGGCCGGGCACCACCACGGTGAACCTGTCCTTCCTGGTCTACGACTACGCCTTCAACCAGTCGAAGGTCGGCTACAGCCAGGCCATCGCGGTGCTGCTGTTCGCGGTCGGCGTGCTCGGCCTCATCGGCATCCGCCGGCTGTTTCGCCAGAACTACTGAAAGTCCGGCAGGACTACGGAAAGGAGGGCCGGATGCGACGTCTGCTGACAGTCCTGTCGCACGCGGGCGTGTGGCTCTACGTCGTGCTGCTCCTCGTGCCGGTGTACTACCTGGTCATCTCCGCCTTCAAGGACAACGTGGGCATCCTGTCCGCGCCGTTCTCCCCCTTCACCGGGCTGGAACTGGACAACTTCGGCAAGGCGTTCACCAATGCGACCCTCGGGCCCGCGCTGCTCAACCAGGCCTATGTCACGGCCGGGGCCAGCTTGCTGACCCTCGTGCTCGCCGTACCCGCCGCCTTCGCCCTGACCAGGTCGCGCGGACGGCTCGCCGTCCTGGTCGAGCGGGTCTTCGCGCTGGGCTTCCTGGTGCCGGGTTTCGCGTCGCTGGTACCGACCGTGATGTTGTCGATCATGCTGGGGCTCTTCCACACCCGCGAGTTCCTGATCTTCTTCCTTCCGGCCGGAGCCTTGCCGCTGTCGGTCATCCTGCTCACCCAGGCCATGCGGTCCATCCCGCACGACCTGGAGGAATCGGCGGTCCTCGACGGCGCGGGCAGCCGGCAGCTGCTGCGCTCGGTCTATCTGCCGCTGTCGATGCCGACCGTGGTCGTGGTGCTGATCCTCAACTTCCTGTCCTTCTGGAACGAGTACTTCTTCGCGCTGGTGATCGCCGGGCCGGACACCGCGGTACGGACCGCCCAGGTCGCGCTACCGACGCTCTCGCTGGCCAACGCCTCGCAGTACGGTGTGCTCGCGGCGGGCATCGTCATCACCCTGATCCCGGTCTACGTGCTGTATGTGTTCTTCGCCGACAAGATGGAAAGGGCGGTGCTCGCCGGTGCGCTCAAGGGTTGAGATCCGGGTGGCCCACCTGGGGTACGGCACGGCCGCGTCGAAGGCCGTGGTGCTGCGCGTCCCCGGTGGCGTCCTTCCGCAGCGACTGCTGCTGGTGTCCGGCGAGGCCGCCACGCCGCTGACCGCCGGGCCGGTGCACGAGGTGCCCGGCTGGAGCGGCGGTTCCTGGGCCCGCGTGGACCTCCCGGACGAGCTCCCGGCGGGGAGCTATGCCGTCCAGGCCGGTGACACGCTCAGCGACAGTTTCACCGTTGGCGACGACCAGGTGCAACGGCAGACCATGTCCGACGTCCTGGCCTACTTCAAGGCGATGCGCTCCAGCGGCGAGATCGACCGCAAGGACCGGCGGGCGGCCTTCTGGGGAGACGACGGCGGCGCCACGGTGGACGCGAGGGGCGGATGGCTGGACGCCAGCGGCGACACCAGCAAGTTCCTCAGCCATCTCACCTACACGCGCACGATGAGCCCGCAGCAGATCCCGCTGTGCGCCTGGGCGATGATGGTCGCGCGGGACGCGGTCGAGTCCCGGCACCCGCGGGTCGCGCGGTCGGTCGCGGCGCGGCTGCGCGACGAGGCACTGTTCGGCGCCGACTTCCTCATGCGCTTTCGCTCCGAGAAGGGTTACTTCTACACGGGCATCTTCGACGCGCTGACCAAGCGGCTGGAGGAGCGGGTCGTCACCGCACCGCTGCCCGAGTGCGTGCGCACCGACCGCTACCGGGCGGGGTACCGCCACGGCGGCGGCCTGGCCATCGCGGCCCTGGCCCGCGCCGCCACGCTGGACGACGAGGGTGACTTCAGCCGCGAGGAGTACCTGTCGGCGGCGGTGAAGGGCTTCCACCATCTGGAGGCGCACAACCGGCAGTACCTGCACGACGGCGCCGAGAACATCGTCGACGACTACTCGGCGCTGCTCGCCGCCGCGGAACTGGTGGCCGCCGGGGTGGAGGAGGCCGCGCAGGCCGCCCACCGCAGGGCCCGGGCCCTGACCGGCCGCTACACCACCACGCGAAACGGCCCCGGCTGGTTCGTCGCCGACGCCGAAGGAAGGCCGTTCTTCCACGCCGTCGAGGCGGGCCTGCCGGTGCTGGCCCTGATCAGGTACGCCGAAGTGCTGCCCGGCGCCGCCGAGGACGCCCTGGCCGTGGCCCGCCGGGCAATGCTGGACACGCTGGAGCGCACCCACGCCGTACCCAACCCCTTCGGCTACCCGCGCCAGCGCGTCCAGCCCGCGGACGGCGAACCCGCCGACGCCTTCTTCTTCCCGCACGCCAACGAGACCGGCTACTGGTGGCAGGGCGAGAACGCCACGATCGCCTCCCTGTCGGCCGCCGCCTCCGCCTGCGCGCGTCTTGACGGCCTCACGCCGCCGCAGCGCTCCCGGCTGGAGTCCTTCGCCGACGACCAGCTCGCCTGGATCACCGGACGCAATCCCTTCGACGCCTCGATGATCCAGGGCAAAGGACGCAACAACGTCGACTACGCCTCCGACTTCCCGAACCTGCCCGGAGGAATCGTCAACGGCATCACCTCCGGCTGGAAGGACGAGGACGACATCGCCTTCCTGCCCTCCGACGCGCCCGAGGGTGAGTCCTGGCGCTGGGCCGAGCAGTGGATCCCGCACACCGGGTGGTTCCTGCTCGCCGTCGCCACCGCACGCTGAAAGGACCTTGATCAATGACCTCCCGCATCACCTTCCGCGACGGCCAGGAGCGGCAGCCGCAGGCGCTCCAGGAGATCGCCGCCCACCTGCGCGAGCAACTGGCCGGGCCGCACGCCACCCGCCTGAGCGGAGCCCGGCGGCCGCTCTTCCTCGGCATCGGCGCCTCGTACGCGGCGCTGGCGGTGCCGGTGGAGCTGCTGCGCGAGCAGGGCGTTGCCGCGCAGCGGGCGCTCGCCTCGGAGGTCGGGCCCGCCGGGCGCGGCTTCGACACCGACCTGCTCATCGGCGTCTCCCAGAGCGGGCGCAGCCTGGAGACCATCGCGGCCTTCCGTGAGCTGGCCGCCGTACCCCGCGTGGCGGTGCTGAACGTCATGCCCTCCCCGCTGGCCGATCTCGCCGACCTCGGCGTCGGCCTGGGCAATCAGCCCGACTCCTATGCCTCCACGATCGGCTTCACCGGGACGATCGTCGCGCTGGACCTGATGGCCGAGCTGATCGCGGCCCGGCCCGCCGTGGCGGATCCGTGGCGGGATATCGCCGCGCAGGTGACCGGCGTGCGTTCGACGGCGACGGACGTGCTCGCGTCCGTACGCGAGCGGGCCGCCGGCTGCGTGGCGGCCGACGTCGTGGGGTCGGGGGCCTCCCGCGCCTCCGCAGAGGAGGGGGCCCTGCTGCTGCGCGAGGTCACCCGCATGCCGGCGGCGGCGTCCGCGACCCGCAACTACCTGCACGGCGAGATGGAGTCCGCCGGCCGCACACTGCATGTGATCTTCGGAGACGGGCGCGAGGTCGAGCTGGCCCGCTCCCTGTCCGAAGCGGGGCATCTCACGCTGCTGGTCACCGGCACGGCGGTCGAGCCGACAGCCGATCTCGCCGTCGTGTCACTGCCCGAGGCCGCCACCGGCGCGCGGATCGTGCTGGAAACCGTCGTGGTGCAGGAGCTGGTGGCCGCCCTCGCCGACGAGCGCGGGGTCGCCATCGAGTCCTTCGTCTTCGCCAACGACGACACCAAAGAGGGTGGCGTGGACCCGGCCGACTTCGCCATCGCCTCGCCGCGGGCGCAAAGCCGATGATCGCCGGGTTCGACGTCGGCGGCACCAAGACGCACGTACGGCTTGTCGAGGGCCAGAGCGTACGGCACGACCGCGTGGTCTCCTCCGAAGGCTGGTCGGCCCTGCCGGTCGAGCACGCCGCCTCCTGGTTGTGCGCGCTGCTGCCCGGCGAGCCTGTCGAGGCGCTGGTGGTCGGCGCGCAGGGATGCGAGGACCGTGCCCACTGCGCCGCCCTGCGCGACGCCTTGGTCACCCGCGTGCGGGCGCCGGTCGCCGTCGTCAACGACGCCGAGCTGCTCGTGCCGGCGGCCGGGCTCGAGCGTGGAGTCGCGTTGATCGCCGGTACCGGCGCCATCGCCGTCTACACCGACGGCGAGCACCTGATCCGCGCGGGCGGCTGGGGCTGGGTGCTCGACGACGACGGCAGCGCCTCCGCGCTGGTCCGTGAGGCGGCCAGGGCGGTCCTGGCCCGTGCCGACCGGGGTGAGGAGCCCGACGAGCTCGGCCTGATGCTGCTGGAGTCGACGGGCGCACCCGATCCGGCCGCGCTCGCCCACTCGCTCAGCTGGGGCACCGGTCCCGAGCACTGGGGACTGCACTCGCCCGCGGTGGTCGCGGCGGCGGCCGCCGGTTCCGCGGCCGCACGCCGGATCCTCGATGAGGGGGCACGGTCGCTGGCCGGGCTCGTGGTGACGCTCGCAGGCCGGGGCGTGCCGGTCGAGGACGTGGTGGTCGCAGGTGGGCTGGTGACCAATGTGCCCGAGTACTGGGCGGCGGTGCACCGGTTGCTCGAGCGGTGGCTTCCGGCCGCGAGGACGACGCTGCTCGACCGCCCGCCGGTCGAGGGGGCGATCACCCGGGCTCGGTGGCTGCTGGAGGGTGCCTGACGCGCCGCCGTCGAAGCCCATGCCCCGGGCGATGACGAAGACGCCGGGTCACAGCCGGACACGGCGCGCGCCAAGGCCACCGGAGAGCCGTTCGCCCGAGCGCCGGTACGCCGCGAACCGCCCTGGAACTCCCGCCGGAATGACTCGCGGTCCCGTTCGCGATCTGAAAGGTCGAGGTGAGCAGAACTCACCGGCCACGGCGGCCACGACCCGGTGGCCCCGGCTGTCACCCGCGCACGCTCAGCGAGGTGCGAGCGCGGATGGCGCACGCCAAGGCCACCGGAGAGCCGTTCGCCCGAGTGCCTACAGCGGCCCCACGGAAGGGATGTACGGCGAGGGCGTGGAGCGGGCGTCGGCGCCGGCCGGTGACGGGGCCGGGCAGAGGCGGTCCCGTCCGGGCAGTGCCCCGGTGGCCAGGAAGACGGCCATCGCCTCGTCGGCGCAGCTGCCCAGCCCGACGACGCCGTGGCCGCCCTGGTCGACCGTGATCATGACGGCTCGCCGTCCGAGCGCGGCGCGCAGGCCGCGGGCGCTCACCAGGGACGTGGAGGGATCGCGGGTGTTCTGCAGGATCAGCACGTTGCGCGGCCCGTGACCGGTCACCGTCACCGGCGGCTCCACCGGCCGGCTGTGCCAGGCCGCGCACGGCCAGAGGTTCGAGGGCATGCCCGCCGTCACCGGCCACGCCCGCCGGTCGGCCGCGACCTGCCGGGCGTGCAGCGCCACGCTGCGCGGCCAGGCCGCGTCATCGCAGACCACCGCGTAGAGCGCGGCGACGTGGTTGTCCGCCGGTACCTGCGCCGTCCCGGTGCCACCGCCGCCGGCCCTGCCGAAGGAGCCCAGCCGGTCCAGCCGCGCCAAGACGGCGGGGTCCGGAGGGGATCCCGAGGTGACAGCCGCGATCTCCTGCCAGAATTCGGCGATGGAGGGGAAGAAGCCGTCGAAGTAGAGTCCCGACCGAGTGATCTCGCGCAGGGCGTTGCCGTCGAGCACGGGGTTGTCCGGGTATACCAAGGGCTTTCGGTCCAGGGCCACGATCAGCCGGTCGTAGGTGCGCCGCACCTCCTCCGGTGTCGCGCCGAGGTGGTAGACGGCGTCCCGCTCGGCCGCGAAGGCGAGGAGGTCGGGCAGACGCACCGCGACCGCCTCGTTCCAGGTCCGCCACATGTCCCGCCATGCCAGGCCCGGATCGACGGCGCTGTCCAGCACGATCCGATCGCCGCGTCCAGGGAACAACGAGAGGTAGACGGCGCCCAGGTAGGTGCCGTACGAGAGACCGAAGTAGGACAGTTTCGGCTCGCCGAGCGCTGCTCGGATGCGGTCCATGTCCCGGGCCGTGTTGGCCGTGGTGATGAACGGAAGCAGGTCGCCGGAATGCTCGGCGCACGCGGCCGCGGTGTCTCGCGCGAAGGCGAGGTTGCGCTCGATGCCGCCGCCGGGCGCGGGGTAGGGCAGCAGCAGCGTGAACTGCTCCATGAGATCGAGGCCACAGGTGACCGGGGCGCTGTGGCCGATCCCTCGCGGATCGAAGCCGATCAGGTCGTACTGGTTCAGGACCTCGGGCGGCAGTACGACCGCCAGCCGGCTGGGCAGGTCCAGGCCGCTCCCGCCTGGGCCACCCGGGTTGGACAGCAGGATCCCGCGACGCGACCCGGGTTGCGCCGTGCCGATCCGGGAGATCGCGATCTCGATGCTCCGCCCGCGCGGGGCGCGGTAGTCCAGCGGCACCCGCAAGGTCGCGCACCGCTGGCGTGGGTCGCGCGTGATGCCGCCGGGCGCCGCCGGCGGGCACTCGCCCCAGGCCGGAGCCGCTCCCCCGGCTTCGGTCACCGCCGGCTCCGGCGCGCTGATCCGGACCTCGGCCGACGTGGGCGCGCCTGCCGCCACGGTGGCCATCATCGCCGCGGCGATGAACACGGTCAGTCTTGATCGCAGACTTAATCGCACTGATACCCCTTTTTCGATAGGAACAGATGCTTTCTCGATGGCTGTGAAATCGGCACCGCCGGGTACGCGGTCACGACGAGGCCGGTGCCGTTGCGCCGGACGTCAGAGCCGCCTGCACGATGCGGATCGCCTCGCCCGTGTCGATGCCGACGCTGGCGATCACGGCCGCGTAGTCGGCGGCGGCCCGGAGGGCCCGCTCCCGTCCCTCCTCTCCGGCGGCCGACACGAACGAGCCCGCCCGCCCGCGCGTCTCGATCAGCCCCGCCTCCTCCAGCTCCCGGTAGGCCCGGCCGACCGTGTTGACGGCCAGGCCGAGGTCGGCCGCGAGATGACGGATGGTCGGCAGCCGGGCGCCCACGGCCAGCGTGCGGTCCTGGATCTGCCGGGCGAACTGGGCTCGCAGCTGCTCGAACGGCGGCACCGGTGAGGCCGCGTCGATGACGATCATCAGGCGTTCACGACCCGCTGGGCCACCGTCGCGCACGACGGCGTCCTGGCACGGAGCACGATGTTCGCGGCCATGCACAGGATCAGGTAGGCGATCGCGGCGGCACCCCACCAGACGGGCGCGGAGCCGAACAACAGCACGAGGGGCAGCGACAAGTACACGCTCGGCATGCTGAGCTCGCGGGCGTCCTCGACACGCATGATGACGTCGACGGTCAGCGACTCCTCGTCCTCCGCCACGACCGGGCGCCGCAGCAGGTGGCGCAGTTGCATGATGAGGATGGCCGTCCCGCCGAGCAGGCCGATCAGCAGGACGACGGCCAGCTGCCGCACGGTGGGGTCGGGAACGGCCAGGGCGCTGCCGGCCAGCGCCATCGCACCGGCGAACATGGCGACCGCGAAGATGGCGTACGCCCGGCCGAGCACGACCCGCCAGCCGGGCTGGATCGGATGGGCCACCCTGCGCGACAACGTCGCGCCCGCTCGCTGGTCGACGCGTCGTACCCACCTGTCGAGCAGCGACTGTGCCAGCAGCAGCCCGGCCACCATCGCGGCCAGGGCCAGCCGCGACAGCGAGTTGCGCGGCGGAACGTCGCCGAAGGCGGAAACGGCGGCCAGCCCGCTCGCGATGATCAGCACGGCCGGGATGACATGAGCGGCGAGGTGGGCACGTCTCCGGACCGCCAGCCGCCTGGCCAGCAGCGGGGTCGGGCGGGCGTCGGCCAGGCCGTGCTGGGCCAGCCACCCGCCCGCCATTCGCAGATCGGCCGCACGCGCCGGCGGACCGGCGTCCGGTGACGGTTCGCGGGTCATGACATCTCCTTTGTCGCAAGCTTTGTAGCAAGATGATGCGTCATAGGTTGCGACAAAGTCAACGCCCTGCGGGCTCTCACCGTCCCGGCCCCGCAGGCTCTCACCGTCCCGGTGGCGCGAGCCCCGTCTCAGCGGCGCCCGCCTTCGCGGACCATCAGGTGAACGGCGGCGGCACCGTCACCGCCTCGGACATCTCCTACTCGGCGGCGGTGACTCCGAAGATGCGCGCAGCAGCGTGCGCCCCACCCGACCGCGGCGCCGGCGGCCTCCTCATCGGCTCTGGCCGACACTGACCTCGGCTGTTCAGCCGGGATTCGTCCTGAAGATCGCCGATACGGAAAGGTGCCTCCGACCTGCGATGATCTGGTTGCCTGGCTCACGAACTCGCAGAGAACGGATGCACCTTTCGGGTGAACGCCACGGCGTGGGACCGCCGCTTGTCTGTCCGCGAGGACGGCAAGGGGCACATCGGGCACGCGGAAAACTCCGCCGCACGGTCCGACTCACCGAAGGCGACTTCCCGCTGAGTCATCGAAGCCGGCTCTCGCGCCGAAGCGAGCGTTCGGGACGACACGTGGAACACCTTCACAGAGATGCTCTCGATTGCCATTCTTGGGGCGACGGACATCGCCGCACGTGTCGCCGTAGGCATCGGTGCGTGAATGGAAATGTCTCCGAGGAAGGATGAAGCCGGGATGCGGATCGGCGTACAGAAGAGCAAATGGCCGCTGCCAGGCACGAATACACCCAGGCCGGCGGCAGAATGGGACGCTCGAATTCTGGGCGCCGACGAGTTCGGTACCTGGCTGTTCAGCCGAGAAGGCGAGGTCCATCGAAAGGCCGACGGCACGTCGGTGATTCTCCCCAGCGACGGTGTGCAGTTGCTCCCACGCAATGGCTGGTGGGCGGCTTGGTGGTGGCGTAACGACCGCTGGATCGGCGTCGACATCTGCACGCCGCCGACTCTGAGCGTATCGGGGTGGAGTTATACAGACCTGGAACTGGATCTGGCGCGGTTCGCGGATGGCACTGTCCTGCTGGTCGACGAGGAGGAGTTCGAGCGGACCGTGGCCGAGTGCATGGTGCCCCAAGCCGTCATCACCGCGGCCCGAGCCGCGCCATCCGACCTGCAGGCCAGGCTGGCTACTGCTACCGAACCGGTCATCCCCGCGGGTTGGGAGTGGCTGGAACGAGCTTGACGAGCCGGGTCCACGGGCCACAGCCGTGCTGACTCGTGGACCGATGATGAAGCCAGGGGAACCTCAAGAAGGCGGAGGAGCACAAAAAGACCCACTTGAATTTGTCGCTTTTATCGCCTGTCGCCGCTCTCAAGAGCGCGGACCCTGATCGGACATCGGAAGCATCACAGGTGCCGGTCTCGAGGATCCGCCCGCAGAGCCTCAGAAACCCGCCTCCTGAGATCTTCCCACCCTTCTCCTTCATGTGAATGCTTTCCCTTCACGTGGACGCTCCTCCTTCACGTGAACGCAGCAAGTCGAGGGCCAAGGATCGAAGCTGGAGCTCCCCAGTCGCCCTGGAGCGCCGACGGTATACAGCTGGCAGAATCGAACCTCTCCGAACCTGGGAGACCTCCATCAACCCCGTCTCGCTCCCGGAGAACAGGCGTTTTCCGGATAACGCCGGCCTTTGATCACCAGTAAGGTGTGGGGATGACGACGAAGGCGTACGCGGCGCTCCTTCGGGGCATCAACGTGAGCGGCCACAAGAAGGTCCCGATGGCCGAATTGCGAGCGCTGCTCACCGAGCTCGGCCACGGCGACGTGCGCACCTATCTGCAGAGCGGCAATGCTGTCTTCACCAGTGCTCCGGGCGACGAGAAGGCGCTCGCGGCGCAGCTGGAGCAGGCCGTCGAAAAGCACTTCGGCTTCGGGGTCGATGTCCTGGTGCGTGATCACGCGTATCTGAAGGCGGTGGTCGACACCTGCCCGTTCCCCGCGGCTTCGCTCGAAGGCAGGCAACTGCACGTCACGTACTTCTCCGAGCCGGTCACCGCGTCGCGTTTGGCACCCCTCGACGCGGCGAGGTACCTCCCCGAAGAGTTCCGGCTCGGCGACCGCGCGCTCTACCTCTACACTCCGGACGGCCTGGGCCGCTCCAAGCTCGCGGAAACCCTGGCGAAATCCGGGCCTGCCGATGGCGTCATCGCCACCACCCGCAACTGGAACACCGTCACCAAACTGGTAGAGCTGACTCAGGCCCGCCCCGCCTGACCGAGGTCGGAGCCCGGGGGCCTGCGCGGGTGCCGCGCCATCGGCGTCCGGCGGCCAGGGTGACACGTCCGCCCCCGCCCACGCCGCGGTGACCGACGACTGCCTGGCCGTCCCCCGCCGCACCGGCATCGCCGTGTGGGGCGTCCGCGACCAGGACTCCTGGCGTGATACCTGATCGGCCGGCGGCCGGTGTTCGGCCTTTTCGATCACATGCCGGCCGCACTCGCCGGTATTGTGGGCACAGATGGTGTTAGCGCTAACGAACCACGTGCGCTCGGGCGAGGCACTACCCCGCGCGCACGCGATCGGCATCTCCCTCGAAGTACCCGGCCGGACAACGAAACGATTCAATCAGATCACGATGAGCAGCACTCTTTGGACACTCGATGTAGCTATGGGCTGTATACACCAGATGCAAGTTCACAGGGTCGCCTTCATCCGTAATTCATGATCATCGGCTTTGTCCGTCAGACGATCCCTGTGAGCGGCGAACCGATTGACAACAGGCTAGAGTGAGGCAAATTCGCGTTCCGTATCGACGGCCGCGTCGATACGAGCACATCTTCAAGGAGCACCAATGGTCGATTCCACCAACCGATTAAGTCCGCGGCCGGCCGACGCGAATGCGCTCGGCGCGCGAATCGACCCGACGATCCCTCACCCGGCACGCGTATACGACTACCTCCTGGGCGGCAAAGACCATTTCGCCGCCGACCGCGAGGCGGCGGAGCAGCTCGTCAAGGTTTCACCCGGCACGCGGGAAGGCGTGCGCGCCCATCGGGCGTTTCTCGGCCGGGCCGTACGCCATCTCGCCGACAACGCCGAGATCACCCAGTTCCTGGACATCGGCACCGGAATCCCCACGCAGGGGAACACCCACGAGATCGCTCAACAGGTCAATCCAGCAGCTCACGTGGCGTATGTGGACAACGATCCCATCGTCCTGGCTCATGGGCGCGCCCTGCTGGCGAGCAGCGAAGAGGGCATGACCACGGTGATCGAGGCCGATCTACGGGATCCGGACGGGATCCTGTCGCATCCGGAGATCACCAGAGTCATCGACTTCACCCGGCCGGTGGCACTCATCATGGCCGGCGTTCTGCACTTCATCACCGATGAGGAAGAACCCCATGGGTTGGTCGAGCGATACAAGGCGGCCGTCCCCTCGGGCAGCCAGATGCTTTTGTCGCACATCACGCTCGACTTCGCACCGAAGTTACCCAAGGAAGAATTCACCAAGCCCTATGACAAGGGTTCGGCGCCAATGGTTCCGCGAAGTCACGCGCAGGTGGAGAAATTCTTCCAGGACTGGACCATGGTGCCTCCGGGGCTCGTCGAAGTGGTCACCTGGCGACCGGACGAGAACGAATATCAAGAATCGATTCCCGGCGGCGGTCACGCTTGGGCCTACGGCGGCCTGGCCGTGAAACCGTAAGGTTTCGCGGGCGGCCATGTCGAATGGCCGCCCGCGCATCGGCCCGTGCCGAATGCCCCGACGTGCATCGACCCGCGCCGAATGCCTCGACGTGTTTACCGGACCAGGTCGATCCACAACCTCTGATGGACCGTCGCCGCGATCCGAGCGGACCACGGCGCCCAGCACACGGGCCTGACGGCCGGGGCGCCGTGGCGACCCCGGCCGTCAGGCCGTCATGGACGGTGCGGCGTCAGGACTGGCCGGCGAAGGTCCACTTCTGGTTGTTGCCGCTGTGGCAGGTGTAGAGCTGGATCAGGGTGCCGTTGGCGGTGCCGTTGCCGGTGGCGTCCAGGCACAGTCCGGACTGCACGCCGGTGATGGTGCCGTTGGTGTTGACGCGCCACTTCTGGTTGTTGCCGCCGTGGCAGCCGTAGATCTGGACCTTGACGCCGTTGCCGGTGCCGGCGGCGTCCAGGCACTTGTTGCCGTAGACCCGCAGTTCCTGCGCGGAAGTGGAGGCCCATTGCTGGTTGGGGTTGGTGTGGCAGTCCCAGATCTGTAGCTGGGTACCGTCGGTGGTGCTGGAGTTGGGCACGTCCGCACAACGGCCGGAACCGACGTTCCTGATCTGCCCGTTCCCGGAGGGCACCGTCGGTGTGACGGTCGGTGTGGGGGTCGGGGTCGGGTTGGGGTCGGCGGCGTTGAGGGCGTTGAGGACCGAGGTGTAGGCCGGCTTCTTGTTGCCCGAGCT
>NZ_JBFAAE010000061.1:0-55851 GCF_040639575.1 Streptosporangium sp. NPDC023825
GCCCCTAACCACCCCCCCCCCGCCGGCCGGGTGTCCCCCGTCCCCGGCGCGCGACGGGGGGGGGTCACGCCGGGCCGCGGGCGGTTCGCCGCTCCCTGAGCTGTCCTCCACGGAGCCGTTCCCGGGGCCGTCCACGTTCCCGGAGCCGTCCGCGGAGCCGTTCCCTGAGCCGTCCGCGTTCCCGGAGCTGTCCGCGGAGCCGTTCCCTGAGCTGTCCGCGGCGCCGGTGGATCGTCCTTTCCGAGCCTCCCGACAAGCCCGCCCGGCACGCGGAGCCCCTCCCGAGGTGCCGGTCGTCGTTCGTGGAGCTGCGCACCCCCCTCGCGTCCGCGGCCCGGCCACGGGCCTGCTCGGCGCCGGGTTGCGAGGTTGCGGCCCCTTCCCGTTCAGGAGACGGGCGGCGTTACACCCGCTGGGTAGATCCTTTGTCCGTTCTCTGACTCCTCCGTTACGCTCCGCGCTAGCCTCGGCACGTTCCGTATCCGTCGGGTAAGGATTCGTGCCTGTGTCTGATAGTCCGTCACCTGCTCGGGTGGTATTCCTGGGCGGCCTCGGCCGCAGCGGGACCACGCTGCTCGAGCGCCTGCTGGGGGAGGTCCCCGGCATCGCGCCGCTCGGCGAGGTCGTTCACCTCTGGGCCAGGAGCGCGCTCGCGGACGAGTCCTGCGGATGCGGCGAGCCCTTCGGGTCGTGCCCCTTCTGGGAGAAGGTCGGCGAGCGCGCGTTCGGCGGCTGGTCCGAGGGCCTGGCGCACCGGATGATCGCGCTCAGGTCCCGCGTCGACCGCACCCGGCGCATCCCGACCCTGGCCAGGCTGCTGGCCGAGGAGCAGGCGGGCACCGGCAGGTGGCCGACGCCCGGCACCGCCGAGCTGGACGAGTACGCCGCGGTCCACCGTGACCTGTACAACGCGGCGGGCGAGGTCGCCGACTGCCCGGTCGTGATCGACTCCAGCAAGCACGCCTCGCTGGCCTTCTGCCTCGCGGCGGCCGGGGTCGACGTCCAGGTCGTCCACGTGGTCCGCGACCCCCGCGCGGTCGCGCACTCCTGGCGCAGGAGGGTCGCGCGTCCCGAGGACGGGCGCCCGATGACCCACTGGTCGCCCTCCCGCACCTCGCTGCACTGGCTGAGCGAGAATCTCAGCCTCGAACTCCTCGCCCGCAGGGGCGTCCCGGTCACCCGGATCCGCTACGAGGACCTGCTCGACGCCCCCGCCGACACGCTCAGGCGCGTGGTGGCCAGGATCGGCCTCCCGTGCCGCCTCGACTTCCTCTCGGGCCGCTGGGCGGAGCTCTCGACGGCGCACACGGCCTCGGGCAACCCCGTGCGCTTCACGGTCGGCCGCACGGAGCTGACCAGGGACGACAGCTGGCGTGCCGTCGCGTCGCCCCGGCAGTCGCGCCTGGTCACCGCGCTGACCTGGCCCCTCATGATCAAGTATGGCTATCACAGGAGATTCGCTTGAACACATCGGTGGGTGTCGTCATCCCCACCCGGGGACACCGGCCTGACCAGCTGCGCGCGGCCACGCTCGCCGTGCTCGGACAGGACCACCCCGGCCCCGTCGAGGTCGTCGTCGTCGTGGACGGCGGTGATCCGGCCTCGGTCGCCGACCAGGTGGCCGACCTCCTGGCCAGCCGGGCACTGGCGCCCGGCCGGCGCGAGGCGCCCCCGCGCGGCGTGCGGGTGATGGCCAACCGGCTCACCCCGGGCCTGCCCGGTGCCCGCAACACCGGCATCGCGGCGCTCGGCACCGACATGGTCGCCTTCTGCGACGACGACGACCAGTGGCTGCCCGGGAAGATCGAGGCCCAGGTCGCCGCCCTGGAGGCGGAGCCGGACGCGCGCTTCTGCAGCTGCGCCATCGAGGTCGAGTACGGATCGCGCCGCATCCCCCGGCTGGCCGGGACCAGCCGCGTCACCTACCGCCACCTGGTGCGCTCGCGGATGGTGATGGTGCACTCCTCGACCTTCCTGTTCCGGCGCGGCGGGCTCTGGGTGGACGAGAGCGCCCCCAAGGGCCAGAACGAGGACTGGGACCTGGCGCTGCGCGCCGCCGCCCAACACCCCATCGTGCACGTCGACCGGCCCCTGGTCCGGGTGCGCTGGGGTGGCTCCTCGTACGTGGCCCGTTGGGCCGACCGGATCGCCGGGCTGCAGTGGATGCTCGCCCGGCACCCTGATCTGGCCGTGGATCCGCGCGGCGCGGCGCGGGTCTACGGTCAGCTCGCCTTCCACCACGCGGCCCTCGGCCAGCGGCGGGAGGCGGGCCGCTGGGCCTGGCGGGCGTTCACCGCCCGCCACGGCGAGCCCCGCGCGCCCATCGCGCTCGCGGTGGCGGCGGGCCTGGTCCCCGCGAGGACCATGCTCAGTGTCCTGAACCACCGAGGGCACGGCATCTGATGGCACCCATCACCGAGCAGCCGCGGATGACCCTCCGACACGGTGCCTGGATGGTGTCGTCCACGACGGACCAGGCCGTCGAGCGCCCGCCGGTGCCCGTGCGCCACGGCCCGCCGGTCGCCTCGCTCCTGGCGGGACAGGCCGTCGAGCGCCCGACGGTGTTCCCCCGCCACGGTCCGATGCTCGCTCACGGCCTGGTGCTCGTTCCGTCCGCGGCGGGGCAGGCCGTCGAGCACCCGCGCGCGACCGGCCGCTACGGTCTGCCGGTCCTTCCTCCCGCGCCGGGCCGAGCCGTCGAGCCTCCGCCGGCGGTCACGCGCCACGACTCGCCGGTCATGTCGTCCGTGGTGAGGCGGGCCGCGGTCCCGGTCACCCGTGACGCCGTGACGCCGATCCCACCCCTCACCGACCACCGGTCCGCGACCACCGGTCGCGATCCGGTGCCCGGCCTGCCCGCCGTCGCAGGGCGGGCCGGAACGCCGGTTGCCAGGCGGGGGGCGGTCCCGGGCGTCCCCCGCCGGAGACCCCGGCCCGACAAGGCCACCCGCAGGCGTCTGCGCAGGCGCGTGCACGTGGCGGGGGTCGCGATCGACCCGATGACCGAGAGCGAGGTCGTCGACCACGTGGTCGACGCCCTGAAACGCGGTGAGGGCGGCCACCTCGTCACCCCGAACGTCGACATCAGCCGGACCGTCGCCCGAGACCCCCGGGCCCGCCGGTTCGTCGAGCGTGCCGACCTGGCGGTGGCCGACGGCATGCCGCTGGTGTGGGCGGCGCGACTGCTCGGCACCCCTGTCCCCGGCAGGGTCACCGGCGCAGACCTGATCTGGTCCCTGTCGGAGGCCGCCGCCTTCTACCGCCATCCCGTGTACCTGCTGGGCGGTCCCCGGGGCACGGCCGCGCAGGCGGCCCGCGAGCTGGTGAACCGCCATCCGAAGCTGATGATCGCCGGGGTCGACGCCCCGCCGTACGGATTCGAGGACGATCCCGAGAGTTACGCCCGGGTGCGCGACGCCGTGATCGCCGCAGCACCCCGGCTGGTCTTCGTCGGGCTCGGCTTCCCCCGGCAGGAGCGGCTCATCGCCTCGCTCCGCCGGGACCTGCCGGGCACCTGGTTCGTCGGCTGCGGTTCGGCGATCGCCTTCGCCGCGGGCACCGTCCGGCGGGCGCCGGCATGGATGCGCCGTGGCGGCCTGGAGTGGATCTTCCGGCTGACGCGGGAGCCGGGCAGGCTCGCCCGCCGCTACCTGGTCGACGACCTGCCGTACGCGCTCCGGCTCCTCACGGTCTCCCTCGTGCGAGGGCTCTTCTCCTGAGATCGTGAGCCGTGAGGTTTTGAAGCGCCGGCGCCGGGGCCTTCGCCGGGCTTCCCGATCGCCATCGCCCTGATCGGCCGTCAGCGTTTCGCGGAGGCCAGCTCCCTGACCCGGAGGGCCTCCTCGGGGCTCAGCCGGGCACCGGCCTCGGCGAGGGCGCGGCGCGAGTCCATCGGCCGGTAGGCCGTGCGGGACAGGCCGCTCCAGGCGAAGCCGCCGGAGCCCGTGCCCGAGGTGGCCGCGCCCGCCCTGGCCGTGCACGCGCGGCGGACGCGCTCCTCGGCGCGGGCCGACCAGGTCAGGCCCGCCCACTCGTACAGGCGGCGAAAGCCCGTCAGGGGGTCACGGGCCAGGTCCTCGTAGCGGGCAAGCATGATTCCCGGGTGCCGGTCGGCCAGGTCGGCGGCGGTGATCCCTGCCGCCCGCCACAGGGCCACGGCCTTGGCGACGCGGTCCTGGGAGCCGATCAGCGGTCGCAGCGCCTCCAGGTGCGGCTGGTCGCGCACCAGCAACGGCTGTTCGAGCAGCTCGTGGAAGTAGACCGTCCAGCCGAGCCGCTGCCAGCTGCCGACGAACGCCACCGGGTCGCGCAACAGGACGATCACCCGGCAGCCCAGCCGGTCGGCGAACCATCCGGCGGAGAACAGCGCGAACGGGTCGTCCAGCAGCGCCCGGCGCCCGCCCAGCCGCCCCAGCGTGAACGCCGTGCCGTACCGGACCATCCGCGCCAGGTCGTACGGTGACCGGTTGCGGCGCAGCTCCGCCCGGAATCCGTAGCGCAGTGCGACCGTACGGGCGAAGGCGGGCAGCCAGGCCCGCTCGTTGTCCGGGCAGATGTACTGGAAGCGGTGGCCGACCACGGCGTCGAGGACGCCGGGGGAGCGGCCCGGCGGGTGTTCGGGGTTGAGCGGCTCGTTGACGTAGACCAGCTCCCCGCTCGCCGCGAGCATCCTGCCCGTCCAGCTCGTCCCGCTCCTGGGCAGGCCGGTGACCAGCACCGGCGTCACGGCCCCCACCTCCCGTCCAGGTCCTGGAAACGGCCGGGGCGCCTGCGGGCACGGAGTCCGGGGCGGCCGGGTGGCGCGGTCACGGTGTGCGCCTGAGGTTCAGAGCGGCCGGGTGGCGCGGTCACGGTGTGCGCCCGAGGTTCAGGGCGGTCCGGCTGTGCGTGCCGAAGGGGCGCAGGCCGTACAGGCGGTGGATGCGCCACAGCGGCAGCAGGTTCTTGACCACCGTGCCCCCCGCCCAGCCGAGGGCGGCCCCGAGCGAGCCCATCGAGGGGATCAGCAGCAGGTCCAGCGTGACCGCCGTCGCGACCGCGGCGACCAGATTGGCCAGGCTGGACCCGGTGTGCCCGGCTGAGGTCAGTACCACGTCGGCCATCCCGCACGCCGTGGCGAGCATCATCGTGGCGGCCAGCACGAACGCGACCGGCGCGCCACCGGTGTAGCCGTCCCCGAAGACGGCGCCGAGCAGCCAGGGCGCGAGCGCGGCGTACCCCAGCCAGACCGGCCAGGTCAGCAGGACCAGCCAGAGGGTGGCCGACTGGTACAGCTCGCGGGCACGCGGCAGGTCGCCCCCGGCCAGGGCGCGCACCAGCCTCGGCTGCGTGGCCTGCGCCAGTCCCTGGCCGACCAGCTGACCCACGATCTTGAAACGGGTGGCGGCGGTGTAGACGGCAGCCTCGGCCGGCCCGGCCAGCAGCGCCACGATCACGACGTCCAGCCGCTGGAACACCGCCTGGATCCCGGCCGCCAGCGACCGGGGCCAGGTGTGGCGCCACAGGTCGCGCGCGGCACCCGGCGGGCAGGGGGCCCGGGGCGACCGCCGGCGCAACCAGATCGAGGCCAGCAGCAGCACCGGCAGGTACGGCAGCGCCCACGCCGCGGCGAGCAGCGGCACGGAGTCGCGGCCCGCGAGCACCACCGCCCCGACCAGGAGCAGCTGGGCCACCGGCTGCAGCACCCCGTCCAGCAGCACGGTCGGCCGCATCGAGCCGAACCCGCGGGTCGCGCCCACCACGACGCCCGAGCACGCCACCGCGGGCAGGGCCACCGCCAGCACCCGCAGCACCGGGTCGGAGGTGGTGAGGATGACCGTCGCGCCGGCCGCCAGCGAGAGCGAGGCGACCGGGACGAGCGCGGCGCGGACGTAGCCGGAGGCGCAGCGGTGACCGGAGGACCTGGACCTGGCGATGAAGTAGACGAGCCCGTTCCCGGCGTCCAGCCGCAGGACCGCGGCGACCATCAGGCACAGGGCGGTTCCGGAGAAGAAGAGACCGGCCGTCTCCTGCCCCACCTCCCTGGTGACCAGCACGACCGTCAGGAACTGCGCGGCCGCCCCCGCCCCCGCTCCCGCCAGCCCCGCCGCCCCGCCCCGCGCGACCCCCCTCAAACCCGCCAGGCGGGTGGGGGTCAGCGGCGCCACGACGGCTCCGCGCCCAGCCACGGGATCAGCAGGGTGTCCTGCTCCGCGAAGTGGGCCGTCAGCTCGCGGCGGAGTTTGCGGGACATGGGACCGGGCCTGGTCCGGGTGTTGTGCCGCTCGAACACCGGGTCGCCGAGATGCGGCAGCCCGAGGAACGCCAGCACGCGGTCGTAGACGAGGTCGGGTTCGGCGAAGAACCGGCCGCTGTCGAGGACGAGCAGACGGTCGCGGCCGACCAGCGGTTCCAGCCGGGCGAGCTGCTCGGCGTAACGGCCCCTGGCGAGGTAGGCGTGGTGGCGGTGGGCCAGGTTCGTCGAGTGCGGCGAGGCGATCAGGGCCTCCTCCGCCCCGGCCAGCCGTTCCTCCTCCAGCCGTACGGCCCTGGCGAAGGACCGCTCCGTCTCGAAGCCCCTGGCCAGCTCGTGGGCGTGCGCGGAGAAGGCCCGTTCGACGGGGTCGCGGACCAGCACGATCAGTTTCGCGCCCGGCAGGTCGCGGGCGATCCTGGGACCGGCCAGCGGGTGGAACAGGTAGTAGGGCGACGACTCGAACGCCTGGGGCCGGCAGCCGTACCTGTGGGCCAGCCGGGAGGCCGACGCCCGCAGCGGAAAGTGCGCCCGGTACCAGGACAGGCCCCGGTCGTACGCCGTGTCGAAGTAGTGCACGCCCTTGCGCAGGACGGGTTTCAGGACGAGCGGGTGCTGGGACAGGACGCGGTACAGGGAGGTGGTGCCGCAGCGCTGCGCCCCGATGATGAGGAAGGAGGGCAGCACCCGGCTTCCCGAGGTGAGGCGACCTATGGCCCCCGACGCCGCGTGGATCGAACGCTTCAACGCGGGCTTCACAGCAGGGTCTCCTGGGAGTCGGCGAGGGGGGTGAGCCAGAGCTCCGGCGGTCCCAGGGGCGCGTGGCCGTCGGCCGCGTGGCGGTCGGCGAGGGCGATCAGGTAGCGGAGCGCGGTCAGCCGGGACTCGGCGGCCGACAGCCCGAACGGTGCCAGGATCCGCAGGGCCCGCGCCACGCAGGCCCTGGCCGCTGTGGCCGGGTCGTCGCGGCGCAGCGCCCGCTGGAAGAAGTGGTGGACGGCGTCGAAGCCCAGCGGAACCCCGGTGCCGAACCGCTCCCAGTCCCAGACCAGCAGCCGCCCGTCGGGCCCTCGCGAGATGTTCCACGGCGTCAGGTCACCGTGCCAGGCGAACAACCGCTCTCCGGACGGCTCTTCGGGACCCCGGTCCGTGAGGGCGTCTCCGGGAGACGAGCCCGCTGGAGCCGGGTTTCCGGGGGCCTGCCCGGGGCCGGCGGCGTTTCCGAGGGCCTGGCCGGCACGGGCGCCTCCGGGAAGCGGGTCTCCCGGGGCCGGGTTCTCCCGTCCCGGGAGACCTCGTCCCGGGAGACCTCGTCCCGGGAGACCTCGTCCCGGGAGACCTCGTCCCGGGAGACCTCGGCCCGGGTTTCCTTCGGCAGGGCCGCCGAGGGGAGCGCGCTCCGGGACATGACCCCCGGGAATGCGGGCGATCTCGGCGATCGCGTCGGTGAGGACGTCGCCGGGTATCCGCCCCCGCCGTACCGGAAGCGGCGTCAGCGCCAGCACGGACAGGCCGCGCCAGGATCCGTGGTGCAGCACGGCGGGCGGGACGACGGTCTTCAGCGGCACCCCGGCGAGCAGGCCGAGCGTCCGCGCCTCGTGGGCGACGAGCTCCCGGGTCAGGTCGGTGTCGCCGATCTTCACGAAGGCGATCGGCCCGTCGGCGGTGCGCGCCTCCAGGATCGGCTTGCGGTTGGCCCGCCGGGCCGGCCGCACGCGCAGCGTGACGCGGACGGGAGTGCCGAACACCTCGCTCAGGTGGCTCTCGATGCCGTCCCGCCCCGACGGCACGGTGACCCTCCCGCCCGGGTGCCACCACGCGCGGGGGACCAGCCTGCGCGGGAGCAGGCGGTGCGGGAGCAGGGTGTACGGGATCGGGTCGCCGGGGCCGGGGAACAGCAGGTCGAGGGTCTGGTCCAGGTAGCGCAGACGGGCGCGGGCGTCGTTCATGCGGCCGTGCTCGCCATCGAGTTCCTCCAGAGCAGCGCGAACGAGACGAGGTACAGGCTGAGCGGGGTGACCAGCCCGTCGTAGACGAACATGTAGAGGAGGGTGAGGATCATCACGAGGACCCCCGCCAGGCCGATCGGGCTCCGGTCGCGCCAGTGGCGGCGGACGGCCCCCGCGAAGAACGCCACGTAGAGCGCGGCCCCCGTGAAACCCTGCGTGATCATCAGGTGCCAGAGCTGGCCGTCCCCGCCCAGCGGCGGGTGGCCGCAGGTGGGGCACCACCCGCTCTTGCCGGTGGTGATCGTCCGGTGGTTGCCCGTGGCGTTGCGGGTGTTGCCGTACCCGACGAGCGGCGCGGTGCCCGCGGCGGCGAGGGTCGCCGAGACGGTGAAGGCGCGGATGTCGTTGCTGTGCGGGCTGTCGAGCCGACGGGTCACCATCGCCTGCAGCGGGCTGAGGGCGAATACCAGCGCCCCGGCGGTCAGGGCCGCGCAGGTCGCGACGCGGGCCCGCGTGCCCAGGCGCAGCAGGACGTACGCGGCGGCGACTCCGAGCCCGATCCACAGGCCGCGGTTGAGCGAGTAGACGACGGGGATCGCGGCCAGCGCGACCAGGGGCACCACGGCCAGGCGCCTGCGCGGCCCGCCGTACACCCACCAGCCGACCACGAACCAGACGAGCAGCACCGAGAGGTTGCCACCCCAGGCGTTGGCCCACTCGAACGGCGCCTCGGGGCGCGGCGAGGCGTGGCCGAGGACCCGCTGCATCTGGGCGGCAGTGGGATGGATCAAGTTGTGGACGAAGGGGTTGCCGCTGATCCAGCCCGGGAGGACCATCTCCACCGGCGAGGTGAACTCGGCGCGCGGGGCGAGCACGCCCAGCAGGCCGCCCGCGACGGTCGTGAGGAACAGCGCGCCGAGCATCCGCACCAGGGTGAGCTGCGGCAGCTCCTCCTCCGTCAGGTTCCCCAGATAGAGCACCATGATCAACAGCGCGACGTAGAGGCACAGGCGCATCAGGTAGCCGATCAGCCGTCCGGCACCGAACTCGCCGTAGGTGCCGGGCGGCATCTCGCCGAGCATGAGCGCGCTGATCAGGTAACCCGCCAGGAGCAACAGCCAGAGGCCGAAGCCGCGCGGCGCCCTGATCGGCCGTCTCCGCCACAGGACCAGCGCCATCGCCGGGGCCACCACGATCACCGACAGGCCCCCGAAGCCGAGCGCCCACCATACCGGGTATCCCACCAGGAGCGCGGCGATCGGCCAGGCGGCCGGACGCGGTCCTCTCACGACCTGCGCCCCCTCCGCCCGCCCGCCGCCTGCCGGGTGGGTGGAACGTTCCCGTACGCCCGGGACGCGAGCAGCGCCTCCGACGCCTCGGCTGATCCGTGCGCCCCGTGCGCCCCGTGCGCTCCGTCGCCGCTCGCGCCGCTCGTCCCGGTCCCCCCGGTCCCGCCGATCCCGTGCGCTCCCGGTCGGGCGGGTGCCTCCGGCTTCTCGCCGGGCGGCTCGGGGGTGGCCACGCCGTCCGCCACGCCGTCCGCCACGCCGCTCGCCAGGCCGGCGAGAGGTCGCCCCGCTCTCCTCGGGAGGCTCTCGCGCTCTCGCGTCCCGCCGGACCGCGGCGGGGGCGAGACGTGCGGGGCCTGCGAGACGAGCGGATCTTGTGAGACATGCGGGGCCTGTGAGACCTGCGAGGCTTGTGAGACATGCGGGGCCTGTGAGACCTGCGAGGCCTGCGGTATGCGCGGGGCCTGCGAGCCGAGCGGGATCTGTGAGCCGGTCGGGGACTGCCGAAGGTGGGAAGCCCGCGGCGCCTGCGAGACGCCCGGAACCCGCGCGGAGGGAGACGCGGGGAACGGCGGGGCCTCGTCGCCGATGACGAACGCGCCGACCACGGGGACCCCGCGTTCGTTCAGGGCCCGTACGGCGTCCCTCACCTCGCGCGAGGAGGTGCCGGGTACGGCGACCACGAGCACCGCGCCCGCCAGGTCGTGCGTCTCCCCGCTGTTGACGGCGCCGAGGCCGGTCAGGCGCCTGACGTCGGCGGCGGTTCGCAGGGCGGTGTCGAGGCGGTCGCGGAGCCAGGCGACCCCGACCCCGCACAGCAGTCCCGCCATGAGGCCGCTGCCCAGGTAGAGGGGCGGTCGGGGAGCGGTGGGCCCGGCCGGTGCCACCGCCTGGCTGATCACGGAGCCGGGGGTGACGGCGACGGTCTTGAGGGCGTCGTACCTGGCGGTGAGGCTGTGAGCCTGGCGGGCGAGGACGTTCTGCCGCTGGAGGGCCAGGGCCCGCTCGGTGGTCCCCCTGCCGAGGCCGGGAAGCTCGGTGGCGACCTTGGTGAGACCCGCGTTGGTCTGCCGCAGCTTGAGCAGCACGGCCTTGAACTGAGCTGCGAGCATCTGGGCGGAGGACTCGCGGCGCTGGGCCAGATAGGCGAGGGCGTAGGCGTTCGCGCCCGAGGCCGCGGCCTTCGGATCGGCGGCGCTGCAGGAGATCTCCAGAACCGAGGTGTTGGGCGGCACCGAGACCTCCGCGGCACAGGGAAGGCCGCCGAACAGCCGGCGGGCCTTCGCCGCGACCACCGCTGATCGGGCCACCTGGGCCTCGGTGTCGAGGTTGAGGGGTTCGCGCTGGCGGGCGGTGACCTGGTTGGTCTGCTCCTGCGAGCCGGTCGCGGTCACCAGGACCTGCCCGGAGGCGGTGTAGGAGGCCGGGGTGAGCCACAGCAGGGCGAGACCGCAACCGGCTCCGGCCAGGAACAGGGAGAGGACGATCGGCCACCGGCGGCGGAGAAGCGACGCGTAGTCCGCCAGGTCCTCGCCTCCGCGGCGGACGGGAGCGTCCGGTGACGGGCTCATATGTCGCTGGTGCCTCTCCGGCGAACAGACGCTGGGAACCCTAGGAACTATAGGTCTGGTTTCCATTTCCCCGAACCGATACACAAGATTTTCTTCGCGTTGCTCCCGCTAATCACAGGGAGATAACAACCGTTTATCCGATATTTCCTGTCGTCCGCCCGGGGGCTACGGCACGGACCGGCAAAGTCAGGGACGAGGCACGTCCGGGCGATGGGAAGGTGTTCCCCCGTGATGGTCGAGGACCGTCCATGAATGCGTACGCGCGACATCTGTGAGGAACCGGTGCATCAGACAAATGCCGCTATAGAGGTAATTCCGCGAGTAGTAAGAATCGCCGGTTCCGGCCTCGTCCTGGCGCTGGGGCTGGGTACCCTCGCGCTGGGGATCGCCGGGCTGAGCGGGGGCGGCCGGGCCTCGAACGCCGCGGGCGCGGGGAGGGCCCCGGACGCGCCGGGAGCCGCAGGCGCGCCGGACCCGTCCGCCGGGCCGTCCCGGGCGGCCTGCGAGGTCAGCGGCAAGCTCGTCCCCTCCTGTGGCGCCTGGTGGGGCATCGCGCCGGAGATCTTCACGGGGAGGCCTCCCGGACGGGCCCTGGACAGGGCGGAGAGGCGTATGGGCCGGCCGGCCGACATCATGCACGTCTACCACCGGGGCGACGAGCTCTTCCCGACCCCCGCGGAGCGCGCGATCGCCCGCGACCCGGACGGCCGCAGGCTCCTGCTGGTCAACTGGAAGCCGTCCCTCGACCACACCTGGGAGCAGATCGCCCACGGGGCGCTGGACGCGCGGATCGACCGGCTGGCCGCCCACATCGTGAGGACCTTCCCGGAGAAGTTCTTCCTCACCGTCCACCACGAGCCGGAGGACGACGTGCGGGAGGCCCGCGGCAAGGGGATGACGGCGGCCGACTACGCCGCGATGTTCCGGCACGTGGTGACGCGCCTGCGGCACGGGGGCGTGACCAACGCGGTCACGGTGATGACCTACATGGGCGCGCCCAACTGGGCGTCCGAACCCTGGTTCGAGAAGCTCTACCCCGGTGACGACGTGGTCGACTGGGTGGCGATGGACCCCTACGTCGACCACCGGGTCCACAGCTTCGACGGGCTGGTCAACAAGACCCGTCCGGAGTTCCCCCGGTGGCACGGGTTCTACCGGTGGATGCGGGAACGCTTCCCCGACAAGCCCGTCATGCTCGCCGAATGGGGCGTCTTCGAGCGTCACGACAGGCCCGGGTTCAAGGAGTCGTTCTTCGCCTCGGTACGCCGGGAGATCGGCGACTATCCGCAGATCAAGGCCCTGATCTACTTCGACTCGCCGCGCGCCCCCCGGGGTGACACCCGGTTCGACACCACGCCCGGCGGCCGGAGGGCCTTCGGTGAGCTCGCCCGCGACGCGCGCCTCAACGCCGCCGTCCCCGCCGGCTGACCCCCGCCGGGCCCGGACCACCGGGCCCGGATCGCCGGATCCTGGCCGTCGGGCTCAGGTCACCGGATCCAGCCGCCCTGGATCAGCGGGTCGAGCACCTGGTGCACCGCCCGGTCCACGCTGATGCCGGTGGTGTCGATCTCCAGGTCGGCGTCGTCCGGCTCCTCGTACGGGTCGGAGATGCCGGTGAACCCGGGGATGAGCCCCGCGCGGGCCTTGGCGTAGAGCCCCTTGCGGTCGCGGCGCTCGCACTCCTCCAGGGGGGTGGACACGTGGACCAGCAGGAAGTCGGCGCCGACGGCCTCGACCATCTCCCGCACCTCCTCGCGGACGGCCGCGTAGGGCGCGATGGGCGCGCAGATCGCCAGCCCGCCGTGCCTGGCGGCCTCGGCGGCGACGAAGCCGATGCGGCGTATGTTGAGGTCGCGGTCCTCCTTGGAGAAGGTCAGCCCCGCCGACAGCAGGTGGCGGACCACGTCGCCGTCGAGGTAGGTCACCGTGCGGCTGCCGCGCTCCAGCAGCGCGTCGCGCAGCCCCCGGGCGACGGTCGACTTGCCGGAGCCGGACAGGCCGGTGAAGAAGACCACCAGCCCGCGGCGGTGCGGGGGGCCGGGGAGCGTCACGGGCTCGGGGCCCGCCAGGTGCTCGGTCGCGCCGTAGGCCTCGGCCACGCGCTCGCGCAGCTCCAGGTCGATGGCGGGCTCCCTGGGTGCCAGCGGCACCACCGCCACGAGCGTGTCCTCGGGCAGCCCGTCGCGGGCCTTGAGCGCGGCGCGGACCACCGCGGGCCCGCCCTCGCCGTACGCCAGGGGGAGCAACAGGATCGACGCCTCCAGCTCCTGCGCGGTCGCGATGATCTCACCGAGGTCGCCCAGCGGCCCGCGCATGGTGACGGCCAGGACCGACTTCCGCCCGCCCAGCTCCTCGCGGACCCGCGCCGGGGTACGGCGCAGCCGGGCGAACGGCCCGTGCTCGGGGGCGTCCAGGGGCTCGACGGGACCGGCGACGAAGCCGTTCTCGCGCCCGGTGACGGTCAGCACGGCGAGCGCCGCGCCCTCGGGGTCGCGCAGGGTGATCCGGTCGCCGGGGGAGGCCGGGTGGTCGTCCGGCAGGGTGAGGGTGACCGGCGCGGGCCACGGGGTGCCGTCGGCGAGCGTGCCGCGCTCGTCCACGGCGTGCGCGTCCGCCGAGCTCAGGAAGCCCGCCAGCGGTCTGAAGGCGCCGGAGAGCAGCAGCTCGAGGTCGGCCAGCTCGCGGGCGTCGGGGGTCCACTCGAAAGGCGCCGTCATCTGCTCCACCATCGTGATCGTCGGACTTTCCTGCCTCGCCCGCTCACGATGGGTCCCTGTCCGGCGAGCCTGGGATCCACCGGTCCGGTGAATCCCGGGTGCCTCGGTCCGGCGGATCTCAGATCAACCGGGCGAAATGGCTCTGGGGTTTGCGGATCACCATGGTTATCTCGTCGTGAGACGCGGGCCGGCTTCCCCTGGAGAGGGCCTCCACCACCGAGCAGGCGGCGCGGGCAAGCTTACCGAGAGGCCCGCGGAGCGCGGACCCGCTGCTGGCGGAGATGTCCTCGGTCACCATCAGCCCGCGCACCAGGCAGAAGGAATGCATCCCCTCGCGCGAGGCGATCTGTTCGTAGACGGCGGGCAACGGGCCCACGGTCCCCGCGGGGGCGAACCTGCGCCACACCGCCCGCCGCAGCCTCGCCGGCGCCAGCCGGTCGCACGCCCCGTACGCCGAAGCCCGGTCGCGCATCCTGACCAGCAGCAGCCCGCCGGGGCGCAGACCGGTCAGCAACCGGTCGAGCACCAGCTCGGAGTGCTCGATCCGCTCCAGCAGGAACGAGACGTAGACGATGTCGAACGCCCGCGGGGGCACCGGCACCGAGCGCAGGTCGCCCAGCGCCCAGGAGTCCAGATCCTTGCGGGCGGACGTGCTCCTGCGCAACGCGGGCAGGTCCTCGTCGATCCCGATGACCCTGGACTCCGTCTGCGCCAGATCGAGCGGTTCCGGCCATCCGCACCCGGCGATCAGGATGTCGAGCCGCCGGCCGAGCTGGCTGCTCCACTGCTCCCTGATCCGCTGACTCAACAAGTCGTCGCGAGCGACGACCGACCTCACCTCTGACATGTAACTGAGAGTAGTCAACTCAGCACGATTCGTCGCGCATTTACCACTCTTTGCGAGAGCGGGTGCCCGGGCAAGTAGCCTTGAGCAGGTACCCCCCGTGTCTTCCCGGCCCGGGGTTGTCGTGTTGCCGTCGTGGGGCTGTGGGCGAATCTGATGAGTCTTTCCGGACTTCTGGACCTTGTCGCCGGGGAGCCTGAGCTGGCTTCCCTTCTTCAGGACGTGCGCGGGGGCGACTCGTCCGACGTGTCGCTGGTCGCGCCGCCGGCGCTGCGCCCCTTCGCGGTGGCCGCGCTGGCCAGGGAGGGGGCCAAGGGGGCGGCCAGGACCGTTCTCGCGGTGACCGCCACCGGGCGCGAGGCCGAGGATCTCGCCTCGGCCCTCACCAGCCTCCTGGACGAGAGCACCGTCGCGGTCTTCCCCGCCTGGGAGACGCTCCCGCACGAGCGCCTGTCGCCGCGCAGCGACACCGTGGGGCAGCGGCTGGCGGTGCTGCGCAGGCTGGCGCACCCGGTCGAGGGCGACCACTCGGCGGGGCCGCTGCACGTGGTCGTCGCGCCGGTCAGGGCGCTGCTCCAGCCGATCGTCCAGGGGCTGGGCGACCTGCGGCCGGTGCGGCTGCGCGCCGGGGACGACGCCGATCTCGACACCGTCGTCCACAGCCTCGTGGAGAACGGCTACCACCGGGTCGACATGGTGGAGAAGCGCGGCGAGGTCGCGGTCAGGGGCGGCCTGCTGGACGTCTTCCCGCCCACGGAGGAGCACCCGCTGCGGCTGGAGTTCTGGGGCGACACCGTCGAGGAGATCCGCTGGTTCAAGGTCGCCGACCAGCGTTCGCTGGAGGTGGCCGAGGACGGGCTGTTCGCCGCCCCCTGCCGGGAGCTGCTGCTGACCGCCGACGTCAGGGAGCGGGCGAGGGAGCTCGCCGAGGCGCACCCCTCACTGGCCGAGATCCTGGAGCAACTGGCCGAGGGCGTGCCGATGGAGGGCATGGAGGCGTTCGCGCCGGTGCTCGCCGGGGAGATGGACCTGCTCATCGACCACCTGCCGGGACAGGCGGCGATCTTCGTGTGCGACCCGGAGCGCATCCGGGGGCGCGCCGACGAGCTGGTTCGGACCAGCCAGGAGTTCCTGGAGGCGTCCTGGATCAACGCGGCGTCCGGCGGCGAGGCGCCGATCGACCTGGGCGCGGCGGCGTTCCGCGACCTGGAGGAGGTCCGCGACCACGCGCGGGGACTCGGCCAGCCCTGGTGGTCGCTCGCACCGTTCGGCGCCGGCACCGACAACGCCGAGCCGGGCGGCGGGCAGGCGCTGGGAGCGCGCGAGGTGGAGTCCTACCGGGGCGACACCCAGCGGGCGCTGGCCGACATCAAGGGCTGGCTCGACTCCGACCGGGTCGTCGTCCTGCTGAGCGAGGGCCACGGCCCCGCCGAGCGCATGGTCGAGCTGCTCAAGGGCGTCGACCTGCCCGCGCGCCTGGAGCCGGGCCTCGACACCGTGCCCGACAGGAAGGTCGTCCACGTCACCACGGGCCTGGTCGAGCACGGGTTCGTGACCCCGGCGCTGGCCGTGCTGACCCACCTCGACCTGGTCGGCCAGAAGGCGTCGACCAAGGACATGCGGCGGCTGCCCTCCCGGCGCCGCAACATGGTCGACCCGCTGCAGCTCAAGGTCGGCGACCACGTCGTGCACGAGCAGCACGGCGTGGGCCGCTACGTCGAGATGGTGCAGCGGACCGTGCAGGGCGCCACCCGCGAGTACCTGGTGATCGAGTACGCCAAGGGCGACCGGCTCTACGTGCCGACCGACCAGCTCGACGAGGTCACCCGCTACGTCGGCGGCGAGTCGCCCACCCTCAACCGGATGGGCGGCGCCGACTGGGCCAAGGCCAAGACCAAGGCCAAGAAGGCGGTCAAGGAGATCGCCGGGGAGCTGATCCGCCTGTACTCCGCCCGGATGGCCTCGCCGGGACACGCCTTCGCGCCCGACAGCCCCTGGCAGCGGGAGATGGAGGACGCCTTCCCGTACGCCGAGACGGGCGACCAGCTCGAGGCCATCGACGAGGTCAAGCGCGACATGGAGCGCCCGATCCCGATGGACCGGCTGATCTGCGGCGACGTGGGCTACGGCAAGACGGAGATCGCGGTGCGGGCGGCGTTCAAGGCGGTGCAGGACGGCAAGCAGGTGGCCGTCCTGGTGCCGACCACGCTGCTGGTGCAGCAGCACATGTCGACCTTCGCCGAGCGGTTCTCCGGGTTCCCGCTGAACGTCAGGCCGCTGTCGCGGTTCCAGAGCGACGGCGAGGTCAAGGCGACCATGGAGGGCCTGCGCGAGGGCTCGGTCGACATCGTGATCGGCACGCACCGGCTGTTCTCGCCCGAGGTCAGGTTCAAGCAGCTCGGCCTGATCATCATCGACGAGGAGCAGCGGTTCGGCGTCGAGCACAAGGAGGCGATGAAGCACCTGCGCACCCAGGTCGACGTGCTGGCCATGTCGGCCACCCCGATCCCGCGCACGCTGGAGATGGGCCTCACCGGCATCAGGGAGATGTCCACGATCCTCACCCCGCCGGAGGAGCGGCACCCGATCCTCACCTTCGTCGGCCCGTACGACGAGAAGCAGATCGGCGCCGCGATCCGGCGCGAGCTGATGCGCGACGGCCAGGTCTTCTTCGTCCACAACCGGGTGGCCAGCATCAACAAGGTCTCCGCCATGCTGCGCGAGCTCGTGCCCGAGGCCAGGATCGCCGTCGCGCACGGCCAGATGCAGGAGCACCAGCTGGAGAAGATCATGGTGGGCTTCTGGGAGCGCGACTTCGACGTGCTCGTCTGCACCACGATCGTCGAGTCCGGCCTGGACGTGCCCAACGCCAACACCCTGATCGTCGACCGGGCCGACAACTACGGCCTGTCGCAGCTCCACCAGTTGCGCGGCCGGGTCGGCCGGGGCCGCGAGCGCGGCTACGCCTACTTCCTGTACCCGCCGGAGAAGCCGCTCACCGAGACCGCCCACGAGCGCCTGGCCACCATCTCCCAGCACACCGAGATGGGCGCGGGCATGTACGTCGCGATGAAGGACCTGGAGATCCGCGGCGCGGGCAACATCCTGGGCGCCGAGCAGTCGGGCTTCATCGCGGGCGTCGGCTTCGACCTGTACGTCCGGATGATGGCCGAGGCCGTGCAGGAGCAGAAGGCCAAGCTGGCGGGCACCTACCGGGAGGACGAGCGGCCCGACGTCAAGGTCGAGCTGCCGATCAACGCCCACATCCCGCACGACTACGTCACCTCCGAGCGATTGCGCCTGGAGGCGTACAAGCGGATCGCCGCGATCGGCTCCGACTCCGACATCGGCGCGGTGCGCGACGAGCTCGTCGACCGGTACGGACGGCCGCCCCAGCAGGTGGAGAACCTGCTGGAGGTCGCCCGCTTCCGCATCCGCGCCCGCCGCGCCGGGCTCACCGACGTCACCCTGCAGGGGCAGAACATCAAGTTCGCCCCCGTGGACCTGAAGGACTCCCAGCAGGTCAGGCTGCAAAGGCTCTACCCGAAGGCGCTGCTGAAGCAGGCGGCCGGTACGTTGCTGGTGCCGGTGCCCAAGACCAGGCCCCTCGGCGGCCAGCCGCTGCGCGATCTGGACCTGCTCAAGTGGTGCGGCGATCTCGTCGAGGCGATGTTCCTCGAAACGGTGCGGGTAGAGTAAGCGGCGTTTGTCGTGAAGGGAACGCATGTGAAGTCGACTCGAATTCGCGTCATCCTGGCGGTCGCCGCCGCCGGTGTCGCGCTGACCGCCTGCTCTCCGAACCAGGCCGGCGCCGCCGCCGTCGTGGGCGGGGAGCGCATCAGCTCCGGTGAGCTGGACAGGAACGTGCGCGAGTACGAGGCGGCACTGGCCAAGGCCAAGGTCACCCCGGCGGACCTCAAGTTCCAGGACAGCGTCCCGCAGCTCGTGCTCTTCCAGCTGGCCAACGCCAAGCAGTTCGCGAAGGTCGCGGAGAGCAAGGGCATGACGATCACCGAGGGCGAGATCGACCAGCTGATCGCCGGCCAGGGCGGCATGCAGAAGCTGGAGCAGCAGCTGCTCCAGAACGCGGTGGCCCCCTCGCAGATGCGTTCCTTCGTCCGGGCGCAGCTGCTGTTCAGCAAGCTCATCGCCAAGTACGGCGGCGGTACGGACGAGGCCGCCCTGCAGCGCGGCCAGGAGCAGGCGATCAAGGACCTGCAGGCCGTGCCGATCACCTGGAACCCCCGGTACGGCACGCCGAACAAGCAGCGGAGCGAGCAGCAGCCGAGCGTCTTCGTCGACGCCGGCCGTTTCGGCGCCCCCGCCGCTCCCGGCCCCGCCGACGCGCCGCCCGCGCCGCCTCAGCAGTAGCCTCCGGGCATGCCGCTGATCGTCGTCACCACCTCGCCCCGGGTCGCCCCGGGGCTGCTCAGCCGCCGCGCGTGGCGGGTCCTCGAGGAGGGCCCGGTGCGCACCGGGTCCGCCGACCACCCGCACCTGCCCTACCTGGCGGAGGCCGGGGTCGACGTCGAGGTGGTCGTCCCCGACCCGGCCGCGCTGGTCCGCGAGGCCGGGGCGGCGACCGTCGTGTGGCTGGAGGCCGACGAGGCGCTGATGCGCTCCATCGGCTACGCCGCCGTGGCGCTCGACGACCCGCCGGTGATCGAGGTCGTGCCGGGCTCGTACGACCTGCCGGGCGCCCGGCTGCTCGACCTGGTCTCGGTGATGGACCGCCTGCGGGTCGAGTGCCCGTGGGACGCCCGCCAGACCCACGAGTCCCTCGCCCCGTACCTCATCGAGGAGGCCTACGAGGTGCTGGAGACCATCGAGGAGGGCGACCACGCCGCGCTGCGCGAGGAGCTGGGCGACCTGCTGCTGCAGGTGGCCTTCCACGCGCGGGTCGCGAGCGACCGGCCCGACGGGTTCGACGTCGACGACGTGGCCGAGGGGATCGTCGCCAAGCTCGTCCGCCGCCACCCGCACGTCTTCGCCGACACCCGGGTGGAGGGCGCGGGCGAGGTCAGCGCCAACTGGGAGACCATCAAGGCCGCCGAGCGGGCGGCCAAGAACGGCGGCGACCCGGGCTCGGCCGTCGACGGCGTCCCGATGGGCCAGCCCGCTCTCTCCCTCGCCGCGCAGCTCCTGCGCCGCGCCGAGCGCGCCGGAGCCCCTGCGGCCCTCCCCGAGGGGGTGCCCGCCGACGGCCTGGGCGCCAGGCTCTTCGAGCTCGTACGGCAGGCGGGGGAGGCCGGGCTCGATCCGGAGGCCGAGCTGCGCGCGGTGGCCCGCGCCTACCGCGACCAGGTCCGCGCCCAGCCGCTCTGAGGCAGCTCCAGGGCCGCTCTGAAGCCGCCTTGAGGCGCTTTCCGAGGCAGCTCCAGGGTCGCTCTGAGGCTCTTTCCGAGGCCGCTCCGGGGGATCGCCGGGCCCCGGCGGACCCCGGGCGAGGCCGGGCGCTCCGCCGATCCTGAGCGGTGCGCGGCCGGGTCGTCTCCCCGCCCCGGCCGGGCGAACCCTGCCGGACTCTTTACGATCACCATTCGGAAACGTCCCGGCCGCCGTACCGGTAAGTAGGTCTCGGTAGGCTTCTGAGGCAAACTGTCCTGCGACTTTAGGAGCGCTTCGTGGCTTCCATCGAGGGCGTCACCGCCCGAGAGATCCTTGACTCCCGGGGCAACCCGACGGTCGAGGTCGACATCCTCCTGGACGACGGCAGCCAGGGGCGTGCCGCGGTTCCCAGCGGCGCGTCCACCGGCCAGTTCGAGGCCGTCGAGCTGCGCGACGGCGACGAGCGCTACGGCGGCAAGGGCGTCGAGAAGGCCGTTCTCGGCGTGACCGACGAGATCGCCGACGAGATCCTCGGGTTCGACGCCGCCGAGCAGCGCAGCATCGACCAGGTCATGATCGACCTGGACGGCACCCCCAACAAGGCCCGCCTGGGCGCCAACGCGATCCTGGGCGTCTCGCTCGCCGTGGCCAAGGCCGCCGCGGAGAGCGCGGAGCTGCCGCTCTTCCGCTACCTCGGCGGGCCGAACGCGCACGTGCTGCCGGTGCCGATGATGAACATCCTGAACGGCGGCGCGCACGCCGACAGCAACGTCGACATCCAGGAGTTCATGATCGCCCCGATCGGGGCGGAGACGTTCCGCGAGGCCGTGCGGATGGGCACCGAGGTCTACCACGCCCTCAAGTCCGTGCTGAAGGAGAAGGGCTACGCCACCGGCCTCGGCGACGAGGGCGGCTTCGCGCCCAGCCTGCCCTCCAACCGCGACGCGCTCGACCTGATCCTGGTCGCCATCGAGAAGGCCGGGTACGTCGCGGGCGAGGACATCGGGCTCGCCCTCGACGTGGCCGCCTCCGAGTTCCACTCCGACGGCGTCTACACCATCGACGGCAAGGGCCTGTCCGCCGCCGAGCTGATCGCCTTCTACGAGGACCTGGTCGCGAACTACCCGCTGGTCTCCATCGAGGACCCGCTGGACGAGAGCGACTGGGAGGGCTGGAACGCCATCACCCGTGCCCTGGGCGACAAGGTCCAGCTGGTCGGCGACGACCTGTTCGTGACGAACCCGGAGCGCCTGGGCCGCGGCATCGCCGAGGGCACCGCCAACGCGCTGCTGGTCAAGGTCAACCAGATCGGCACCCTGACCGAGACCCTCGACGCCGTGGACCTGGCCCACCGCAGCGGGTACCGCTGCATGATGAGCCACCGTTCCGGCGAGACCGAGGACACCACGATCGCCGACCTCGCCGTGGCCACCAACTGCGGCCAGATCAAGACCGGTGCCCCGGCCCGCTCCGATCGGGTGGCCAAGTACAACCAGTTGCTCCGCATCGAGGAGCTTCTGGACGACGCGGCCCGTTACGCGGGTCGCGCCGCCTTCCCGCGCTTCCGGCGGTAGTTTCGTCTGGCGGCTCGCGCCCGCCCGGGCGCGAGCCGCACCACCGGCCGCACCGTGCACGAGTGCCGGTCTCCCCGCCCCGGCCCCGGCGAGGGGCCCGTGCGCGGGGACCGGAACGAAGGATCGATACCGGATCGACGCGGGGGGATCGGTCCCCGCCGGTGTCGCGTCCACCGCGCGGGGCACGGTGGACGACGCCACGAGAGCGTGGAGACGGAGGAGGGCGCATGGCGACACGGCCGCAGCTGACGGGACGGGCCGCGGTGCTCGCGATCGTGGTGTGCGCGATCGCGATGAGCCTCGCCTACCCCATCAGGGAGTACGTCGCCCAGCGCCGCCAGATCGCCCAGCTGGAGCAGGAGAAGGCCAGGGAGATCGCCGCGATCAAGGCCCTGGACGACCGCGCCAAGCAGCTTCTCGACCCCGGCTTCATCAAGCGGCAGGGCAGGGAGCGCCTTTTCTACTGCGACCCCGGGCAGAAGTGCTACGTCGTCATGGGAGGCTCTCCCTCGCAGGGTAAGGGCACGGCCGGCGAGCGGAAGGCCGTCGCCAGGCCACCGTGGTACGAGACGCTGTGGGACTCGGTCAAGGCCGCCGACAGCGGCAGGGGGCAGAAGGCGGCCAAGGCCGCCGGGTGACGCCGATACCCTGGGTGTCGTCTTTCAGGGGGTGTCACGAATGGTTGATGATCGCGACGTGGCGGCGGTGGAGCGACAGCTCGGCCGGGCGCCGCGAGGACTGCGCGAGGTGGCGCACCGCTGCCCGTGCGGGCTCCCCGACGTCGTCGAGACCGCCCCGAGACTGCCCGACGGATCGCCCTTCCCGACCCTTTTCTACCTCACCTGCCCCCGGGCCGCCTCGGCCATCGGCACGCTGGAGACCTCGGGGCTGATGCGGGACATGCAGGCCAGGCTCGCCGACGATCCGGAGCTGGCCGAGTCGTACCGGGCCGCCCACGACGACTACGTGGCGCGCCGCGACAGGGCCGCCGCCGAGGCCGGCCTGGAGCCGCTGCCCCGCGACATGCAGAGCACCGGGGGCATGCCCACCCGGGTGAAGTGCCTGCACGCCCTGGTCGGGCACGAGCTGGCGGTTCCGGGGAGCAACCCCTTCGGCCGCGAGGCCCTCGACGCGCTCGGCGACTGGTGGTCCGCCGGGCCGTGCGTCGCCCAGGACGTAGCACCGTGTGCCCGAGCCGCGGCACCGACCACGAAGGAGACCGAGTGATCCGCGTCGCCGCGATCGACTGTGGCACCAACTCCGTCCGCCTGCTCGTCGCCGACATCGGCAGGGACAGGCTGATCGACCTGGAGCGCCGGATGGAGATCGTCCGGCTGGGCCAGGGGGTCGACGAGACCGGCAGGCTCGCGCCCGAGGCCCTGGAGCGCACGCTCGCCGCGATGCGCGGCTACGCCGGGCTCATCGACCGGCACGGGGCCTTTGCGGTCCGCGTGGTCGCCACCAGCGCGACGAGGGACGCCGCCAACCGGCAGGACTTCGTCGACGGCGTGCGCGACATCTTCGGGGTCGAGCCCGAGGTGATCACCGGCGCGGAGGAGGCGGAGCTGTCGTTCGCCGGAGCCACCCGCGACCTGGTGCGGTTCTCGCACGAGACGGGCATGCCCGCCCCCGACGGCACCCGCCCGCCGTACCTCGTGGTCGACATCGGCGGCGGCTCGACCGAGTTCGTGCTCGGTTCGACGCACGTGGAGGCCGCGCTGTCGGTCGACATCGGGTGTGTCCGGCTGACCGAGCGCCACCTGCGCGGCGCGGGCGACCCTCCGTCGGCGGAGGCGATCGAGGCGATGACCGCCGACATCGACGACGCGCTCGACCGGGTCGCGGCCGAGGTGCCCGTGGAGCGGGCGCTGACGATGGTCGGGCTCGCCGGATCCGTCACCACCGTCGCCGGAATAGCGCTCGACCTGCCGGAATACGATCCGCAGAAAATTCACCACTCGCGAATTTCCGCAGGTCACGTGCATGACATCGCCGAGCGGTTGCTTGGAATGACCGTTGAACGCCGGGCGGCGATTCCCCTCATGCATCCCGGAAGGGTCGACGTGATCGGGGCGGGCGCGCTCATCCTGGACCGGATAGTGACCCGGTACGGCTTCGGCGACGTCGTCGCCAGTGAGCACGACATCCTCGACGGTATCGCGTGGTCGCTCGCCGATTCATAACAAGACCTAGACAATTCACCTGTTTAGGGAGTATTGAGGAAAGCTTCCCGTTTATGGTTAGGTAAAGAAGCTTTAGTGAGGCTTTGCCGTGGGGCCCGGCACAGCTGTTGCCGGGGCGGCAACCGTCTCTCGAGCGATCTTGCTTCCCAACGAACGGAGCATCCCCTCATGAAGTCCGGACTAGCAGGCAAGCTAGCCGCAGCAGGAGCCAGCGTGGCCATGCTGGCAACCATGGCAGTAGGCATGCTGGCCACGCCCGCAGCGGCGGCCAGTGGATCGAGCCAGGCGGGGAAGGTGGCCTCGGCCGCCGCCAAGCCGCGGCCCGCCGTCTCTGCCGGCACCCCCAAGGCCTCCCCCGCGAAGTACGCGGGTGAGTGCCCCGTCAACGTGACCTTCTCCTCGAAGATCAAGGTGAAGGCCGTCAAGAGCAAGACCACGGTCGCCTACCGGTGGCTGCGCGGAGACGGCTCCAAGAGCAAGGTGAAGTCCTTCACCTTCCGCGGCAAGGGCGTCAAGAGCTTCACGGTCAACGAGAAGGCCACCTTCAAGGGCGACGTCAAGGGCTGGCAGGCCATCCAGGTCCTTGCCCCGCGCGGAGTGAAGTCCTCGAAGGGCTACTTCTCGGTGGCCTGTGGTTCCGGCGAGGACAAGCACGAGATCGTCACCCCCCGCGTCGGTGCCCAGGTGTGGGTCGACGAGGGCAACTGCAAGGCTGTCCTGGTCGGTCGCATCCACGCCTCCGGCGTCCGCTGGGTGCACTACCGCTGGGTCGTCAACGGCCGCGTCGTCGACCGGGACTCCGTCCGCGTCGACGGCTCGCGCAAGGTCTTCCACGTGATCAGGCCCCGTGACGACTTCAGGGGCTGGGCCTCGCTGCAGATCGTCGGCCCGGTGGAGGCCTCCTCCAACCGCGCCTACTTCAAGATCTGGTGCAAGGACACGTCGCCGAAGGTCTGGGCCTCCGTCGACGCTCCTGCCGCCTACGAGGGCACCTGCCCGACGGCCCGTACGTTCAGCGGCACGATCAGCGCGAGCGGTCGCACCACCGTGAGGTACCGCTGGATCCGTGACGGTGTGGCGGGCGACTGGAAGTACGCCCACTTCACCGGTCACGGCTCGCAGAGCCAGGTCGTGACCGACACCTGGAGCACCTCGTCGTCCGGCGAGTCCAGGCGAGCGATCGACATCGCCGGCGGCCCGACCACCGGCACCGCGGTGGCCAAGGTCGTCTGCAAGGTCGCTCCGACCCCCACGCCGACCCCCACCCCCACCCCCACTCCCACCCCGACCGCCACGGCTACCACCACCGCCTGATGGCACGTTAGGTCGAGGTAGCGTGCCCGGCGGCTGACGCCGGGCCGCGTCCCGAGTGAGACGAGAGGCGGCGCCCGCACCCAGCGGGCGCCGCCTCTCGCGTTTCCGCGCATGCCTTCCGGAAGTCCGCGTTCCGGAGCCTGCCTTCCGGAGACCGCGCGGAGCGAGCGGCCGGGTATGGACCTCGTGGTCTCCCGCGTCGGGCACCATCGAAGGATGACCCACGTTCCTCCCGGATCCGGCTGGCCCGGCGATCCCGCCCGTTTCGACACCCCGGTCGCGCACGACCCCGCCGAGGTGCGGAAACTCGCGGGGGAGAGCCGTACCCTCGCGGAGCTCACGGCGGCGCAGTCGGTCTGCCGGGCCTGCCCGCGCCTGGTGGAGTGGCGTGAGGAGGTGGCGACGGTCAAGAGGCGGGCGTTCGCCGAGGAGACCTACTGGGGCCGGCCCATCGCCGGGTGGGGCGACGAGAGGCCCGAGATCCTCATCGTCGGGCTGGCACCGGCGGCGCACGGCGGCAACAGGACCGGGAGGATCTTCACCGGCGACCGCAGCGGCGACTGGCTGTTCGCCTCGCTGTACCGGACGGGCCTGGCCGTACAGGAGACCAGCCTTCGTGCCGGGGACGGCCAGCGGCTCATCGGCGCCCGGATGGTGGCGGCGGTCCGGTGCGCTCCCCCCGCCAACAAACCCGAGCCCGCCGAGCGGTCCGCCTGCTTCCCCTGGCTGTCCCGCGAGGTCGCCCTGGTCTCGGCGCACGTACGGGTGGTCGTCGCGCTGGGAGGCTTCGCCTGGCAGGCGATCTGGCCCGCGCTGAAGGACGCCGGGTACGCCCTGCCGCGGCCGAGACCGCCCTTCGGGCACGGCGCCGAGGTGGAGATCACCTCTCCCCTGGGAAGTTCCGCGCATCTTCTCGGCTGCTATCACCCCAGCCAGCAGAACACCTTCACCGGCCGGGTGACCGCGCGGATGCTCGACGACCTCTTCACCAGGGCGAACGCGCTTCGCGATTTGTGAACTCGATCACAAAGAGAAGATCGGCGGGAATTCTGCCGAGAAGAGCAGGCGTTTCTAGCCGGTAGCGGAAATTCTGGCCAGATTGCCCATCGGGCGGCTGGCGTGAGCGGAGGCCCGAGCGTATGCTTGTGAAAGGTTTCACAAGCTATGAAACTTAAGGATGGCGTCGAAGTGAACCGCAACTCCAAGCACATCGTGGTCGTCGGTGGAGGCTACGTCGGCCTCTACACCGTGCTGCGCCTGCAGCACACCCTCCGCAAGGAACTCCGCGAAGGAAGCGTGCGCATCACCGTCCTGACCCCCGAGTCCCACATGACCTACCAGCCGTTCCTCCCCGAGGCCGCCGCGGGCAACCTCTCGCCCCGGCACGTGGTCGTCCCGCTCCGCCGCGTGCTGTCGAAGGCGACGATCCTCAACGGCAAGGTCTCCAAGGTCAACCACGCGGCCAAGTCCGTCACCTTCGCCCCCAACGTCGGCACGCCGCACGAGATCGGCTACGACATCGTGGTCATGGCCGCCGGATCGATCTCCCGTACGCTCCCCATCCCCGGCCTGGCCGACGCCGCGATCGGTTTCAAGACGGTCGGGGAGGCGATCGCGCTGCGCAACCGGGTGCTCGAGCTCCTCGACCGGGCCGAGAGCGACGAGGACGAGGCCCTGCGCAGGCGTGCCCTGACCTTCGTCGTGATCGGCGGGGGTTTCGCGGGCGTCGAGGCGCTCGCCGAGCTGGAGGACATGGCGGTCGACGCCACCCGCTACTACCGGAACATCTCCCGCGAGGACATGCGCTGGATCCTCGTCGAGGCCACCGACCGCATCCTCCCCGAGGTCGGCCCCGAGATGGGCGCGTGGACCGCCGAGCAGCTGCGCGAGCGCGGCATCGAGGTCAAGATGAACACCCGCCTCGAGTCCTGCGAGGGGGGCCTGGTCAAGCTCTCCGACGGCGAGGAGTTCGAGGCCGCCACCATCGTGTGGACCGCGGGGGTCAAGCCCAGCCCGGTCGTCAACGCCGGGGACCTGCCGCTCGACGAGCGCGGCCGGATCAAGACGACCTCCCGCCTGACCGTGGCCGGCGTCGAGGACGCCTACTCGGCCGGAGACGTGGCGGGGGTGCCCGACCTGACCAACCCCGGCCAGTACTGCGCGCCCAACGCGCAGCACGCCGTGCGGCAGGCCAAGGTCCTCGCGGACAACATCACCCGGAGCCTGCGCGGGCGGGAGCTCGCCGACTACCGGCACAGGTACGTCGGATCCGTCGCCGGTCTGGGCCTGCACAAGGGCGTCGCCAACGTCTACGGGATCAAGCTCCGCGGGCTCGCCGCGTGGTTCATGCACCGCACCTACCACCTGTCGCGGGTGCCCACCGTCAACCGCAAGGTCCGTGTGACGGCCGACTGGACCCTGGCGCTCTTCTTCAAGCGCGAGACCGTCTCCCTGGGGGAGATCGAGGAGCCGCGCACGGAGTTCCGCGCCGCGGCGACGAACTGAACTCCCGTCCGGAGGGCTGATCCGGTTCCCGAACCCGGAGGTGGGCGACGAGGCCCACCTCCGGGTTCGCCGTTCCCCGCGGTGTGCTATTCCTTGACCGGGCCCCTCCGAAGCCGAGCTGATCCACGGGTTTCCAATGGAAGTGATGCGACGGTTGCCTTGAGCAGTTACGCATGAGTGGTCCGTTACGTATGATTACGGCGCCCCCGTAGCCCAATGGCAGAGGCAAACCCCTTAAAAGGGTTCGAGTGAGGGTTCGAGTCCCTCCGGGGGCACTCATGGCGATCTGCCGAACAAGGCCCGTGACCAGTGAAAACTCGGTCGTGGGCCTTTCCTCGTTATCCGGCCGTCCACGACCGGCGCCGAACGGCCACGGCGGTCCATCCCAAATGCGCCCGCAAAACTTTTACGGTTACCTAAATGTGATCAGATTTCCCGGGCGCGTTCGGGATTCGCCACCGGGCCCGGTGCCCCTGCTTCTCGGTGCCCTTCGCGGGGAGGGATGTGAACCGGCCGGGGCCGCGGCGCCGCCGCGGCCCGCCCGCTCGGTGACCTCGGCGGCGGGCGCACCGGCGAGAGCCGGACACCTCACCGCGTTTCACCTCCTGATGGGTCTGACCGTAACTTGGAAATATGGACGGTAAGAATCTCCTCGGGGAATTTCTCCGTGCTCGGCGCGAGGTCACGACCGTTGACCAGGTAGGGCTGCCGCGGACTCGCCGCCGGACACCCGGACTGCGCCGGGACGAGGTCGCGATGCTGGCCGACGTGAGCACCGACTACTACATCCGGCTGGAACAGGGGCGGGAGCGCAATCCGTCGGACCAGGTGCTCGCAGCCCTGGCGCGGGTCTTCCAGCTCGGCCCCGAGGCGACCGAACACCTTCACGATCTGGCGCACCGCCGGAGACCCGCCCACGGGCCGGTCGTCTCCGCCGATCTGCTGCGTCCGGCCGTGCGGCGGTTCATAGAGGGTTGCGATCACGCGGTCGCGTTGGCGCTGAACCGCAGGCTCGACGTCCTCGCCATGAATCCACTGGCCACGGCTCTTTTCCAGGGGTTGAACGAATGCGACAACGCGTTGCGGCTGACCTTCCTCAATCCCGCCGCACGCGATTTCTACCTGAACTGGGAGCAGCAGGCCCGTGGTCTGGTGGCCCACTTCCGCTCCATCGGGGGAAGGTGTCTCGCGGACCCGTTCATGCTGGAACTGGTCGAGGAGCTCTCGTTCGGAAGCGAGGACTTCCGGTCGATGTGGGCCCGCCATGATGTCCGGGCCAGGACGTACAGGTCCGTTTCGTATCGTCACGGCGAAGTCGGCGAGATGACCCTTCACAACGAGACGTTCCGCATCGGCGGTCCCGCGGGCCAGCAACTCGTCGTCGGCCAGCCCACGCCGCACGCCCCGTCCGAACGCGCTTTCGACGCGCTAAGAAGGCTCGCCGGAGCCGGGGGGACCCGCCCGCCCGGCGACGAACGGTGAGCGGGACGGAGGGCGATCCGCCTTCCGTGAAAAGGCGCGACCCGCCCTCCGTGAAAAGGCACGCGTCCCGGTGCGGGCACCGCGTCGCCCGCTCGAAGCTCGGCCGGTGATCGGTGCGGAGGCGGTCACGGTTCGATGTGCCGCACGGCCTGGGATTCGGAAGGGCCCCAGGTATAAAATAGTAACCATGAGGGACGAGGCGAACCTGGAGCCCGTGCTCCGGGCCAACGGGATCGCCCGTCAGGTGATCGGTCACATCGGGGACAAGTGGTCCCTGCTGGTGATCGCGGCGCTGGGGCACGGAGCCCAGCGGTTCTCCCGGCTCAAGACGCGGATCGAGGGGATCAACCAGCGCATGCTGACCCGGACGCTGCGGGCACTGGAGCGCGACGGCATCGTCGAGCGCAACGTCTACCCGACCTCACCGCCCACGGTGGAATACGTGCTCACCCGGATGGGGCGGGACCTGTCGGTGGCCGTGACCGGCATCTGCGAGTGGGCGCGCCGCAACCTCGACGAGGTCGAGGCGTCGCAGCGGCTTTTCGACGAGCGATCGGCGAAACAGATGTGAAGCCCGGGAACCGGGCGCGCTACCCGTTCGTTGACAACATCGGCGGTAGCCGTACGGCCACTTGGACAACATAGATATCGGCACGATACGGCCGTGTGACAACCGATCTAATACGCTGATCGCGTAGGTCGCAGCGTGGAGGCAGCGATGGAGAGCAAGAACCCCGTATTCAGCCGGCAGGCCAAGAACCAGCAGCAAGGCTGGGGCACGCCGCCCCCCACCCCTGAGCAGCTTCAGGGCATGTACGACACGCCGTCATACGCGCCGCCCGCACAGCGGACGATGACGATCGACGACGTGGTCGTGCGTGGTTTCATCACGCTTGGCACGCTCGTCGTCTCGGCGGCGGTCGCCTGGGCGCTCAACCTCGGCATAATCGCGGCGATCGTCGGTGCCATCGTCGGCCTGATCCTCGCCCTGGTCATCTCGTTCAAGTCCAGCACCAACCCCGTGCTGATCCTCGGTTACTCGGTCGCCTACGGCGTCGCGGTCGGTGTGATCAGTCACATGTACAACGACCGGATGAGCGGCATCGTCTTCCAGGCGGTGGTCGGTACGGCTCTGGCGTTCGCCGCCATGCTCACCGTCTACTCGCTGCGCATCATCCGCGTGACGCCGAAGTTCACCAAGTTCGTCGTGGCCGCGGGGCTGGGCCTGATGGGTCTCATGCTCGTCAACCTGGTCGCCGGCTACTTCATCCCGGACGGCATCGGCATCCGGTCGGGCGGCGCGCTGGCCTACGTGTTCAGCATCGCCACGATCCTCATCGGCTGCTTCTTCCTGCTCCTCGACTTCGACGAGGTCGAGCGCGGGGTGAAGAACGGCGCCCCGGAGAAGTACTCCTGGCTGATGGCCTTCGGCCTCACCATGACCCTGGTCTGGATCTACCTGGAGATCCTGCGCCTGCTGAGCTACTTCTCGAGCAGCGACTGACGAAAAGCGCCGGGAGGCCCCGCCGGACACGTTCCGGCAGGGCCTCCCGTTTTTCTGGGCGGACATGTGAGTGAACGGAAGGCAACGGGGGATAGACGAACCGCGACGGAAGAGAGCATCTCAGGGCTTGCTATCTGGGCTTTCGTGATGCACTGTCGAGCAAAGGAGCCTATCCGTGGAGGTGCCCATGTCGTTGAACCACTCACTGGAGACGCAGAGCAAGCTGATCGCAAGGGTCCCGGACATCACGGGACGCGCACTCCCAGAGTGGTTCCAAGCAATCGACAACGGCCCGTCGTTCCTTCGCTGTGATGAGCGAGCCACCTGGCTCGCCGATGAGCACGGGCTGACCCACGGCTACGCCGCCGCCATTGTGCACGAGCACGAGCGGCACCGCCGTACCCGTTACCTGTAAGTCGCCTATCGTCGCGAAGCCCGCGCCACTTCCGGTGGTGCGGGCTTTGATGTGCGCGATGATGAGCCCATGGATCATGACAAGGCACGTGGGTTCATCCGCGCGAACCACCGCGCGGTCATGCTGACCTCGCACGCCGACGGGCGCCCGCAACTCTCCCCGGTCACCGTGGGGCTCGACGCGGAGGGGAACGCGATCGTCAGCACCCGGGAGACCGCGGCGAAGGTGCGCAACCTCCGCAGGAACCCGCAGGTGTCGCTCTGCGTGACGACCGACGAATTCTTCGGCGAGTGGATTCAGATCGACGGCGTGGCGGAGATCGTCTCCCTGCCCGAGGCGATGGATCTCCTGGTCGGCTACTACCGCGACATCTCCGGCGAACACCCCGACTGGGACGACTACCGGGCGGCCATGGAGCGGGAGCGGCGGGTGATCCTGAAGATCGCGATCACCCGCGCCGGCCCCGACGTGCACGGCTGACCCGTCGCTCTCGGTCACGGCCGGCCGGTCGTCCCCGGCACGGGGACACCGCGGCCGGGCATCGGGGTCTCCGATCGCCCGGCCGGGTCCGGCTGTCTCAGCTGAGGCGTTCCAGAACCATCGCCATGCCCTGGCCGCCGCCGACGCACATGGTCTCCAGGCCGATCGACCTGTCGTGGAAGGCGAGGCTGTTGATCAGCGTGGAGGTGATGCGGGCACCGGTCATCCCGAAGGGGTGGCCGACCGCGATGGCCCCGCCGTTGACGTTGAGCCGGTCGATGTCGATCCCGAGGTCCTGGTAGGACGGGATGACCTGGGCGGCGAACGCCTCGTTGATCTCGACGAGGTCCACGTCGCCGATGGCCATGCCCGCCCTGGCCAGGGCCTGCTTCGAGGCCTCGACCGGGCCCAGGCCCATGATCTCGGGGGACAGGCCGGTCACCCCGGTGGAGACGATCCGGGCGAGCGGGGTGATGCCGAGCTCGGCGGCTTTGGTGTCGCTCATCACGATCACGGCGGCGGCGCCGTCGTTCAGCGGGCAGCAGTTGCCCGCGGTGACCGTACCGTCCGGCCGGAAGACCGGCTTGAGCTGTGAGACCGCCTCGTAGGTGGTCCCCGCGCGGGGACCGTCGTCCTTGCTCACCACGGTCCCGTCGGGCAGGGTCACCGGGGTGATGTCCTTCTCCCAGAAGCCGTTGGCGATGGCCTTCTCCGCCAGGTTCTGCGAGCGGACGCCGAACTCGTCCTGCTCCTGCCGGGAGACGCCCCTCAGCCCGGCGAGGTTCTCCGCCGTCTGGCCCATCGCCACGTAGACGTCGGGCACCTGGCCGTCCTCGCGCGGGTCGTGCCAGACCCCCTTGCCGCCCTCGGCGGCACTGGCCGAGCGGGCGCGGGCGTCGCCGAACAGCGGGTTCATCGTGTCGGACCCCTGGTCGGAGCTGCCGTTCTTGAGGCGGGAGACGCACTCCACGCCCGCGGAGACGAAGACGTCGCCCTCGCCGGCCCTGATCGCGTGCAGGGCCATCCGGGTGGTCTGCAGCGAGGACGAGCAGTAGCGGGTCACGGTGGTGCCCGGCACGTTGTCCAGGCCGAGCAGGGTGGCGACCACCCGGCCCATGTTGAAGCCCTGCTCGCCGCCCGGCAGGCCGCAGCCCAGCATGAGGTCGTCGATCGTGGTCGGGTCGAGCTGAGGGACCTTGGCAAGCGCGGCCTGGATGATCTGTACGGTCAGGTCGTCGGGGCGGATGTCCTTGAGGGACCCCTTGAAGGCGCGTCCGATGGGCGAGCGCGCGGTCGCGACGATGACTGCCTCGGGCATGTGGCTCTCCTGGGTTCGTGTCTGCTCCTCCAGCGGAGCGTACCGCGCGGTATGCCCGAAGCCACGCCCAGGGGGCGGTGTAACAGAACTTTGTACGGGAAGCACAAGGCCCCCTCCCGCCCAGGGGGAAGGGGGCCCGGCCGCGAATCAGCCGTACATGCCCGGGGAGGTGCCGTCGCCGTCCTTGATCCCGTGGAGGCCGCCCTTCTCGTCGCGCCACATCCGCCAGCCGTTCTGGCTGCCGGTGAACCACAGGGGCGGGGCGCCCGAGCCGGACACCCGCGTGCCGTCGGCGAGCCTGAACTGGCACAGCGAGGCCACCGAGTAGAAGCCGGAGTTCTGGCCCTTGAGCGCGAGCGGCTTGGGATCGGTCACGCAGAAGGACCAGGCCCGCTCGTCCTTGACGTCGGCGTTGCGGCCGGTGGGCAGGTCGAAGACGTTGCCCGGCTTGCCGTGCCGCAGGAAGCCGACCTTCTCCATCCGGGTCGGGAAGGCCAGCCACCAGCCCGACTCGGGAACCTGCTCGGCGGAGATCTGGCCGAGGACCCGGCCGCTGTCGGCCTCCAGCCGGGCGAACCCGCCGTAGCGGCCCTCCTGGTCGACAGGGCGGACCACCGGCGCGAAGCCGGGGCTGCCACTGGGGTAGACGCGGACCACCGACGGGCGCATCCAGTTGACCGTGCCGTCGGCGAGCTTGACGGAGAACAGGCCGAAGGCGGAGACCTTGCTCGTCTTCGGATTGGTGTAGGGGGCGACGTATCCGACGAGGTTTCCCGCTGTCGCGCCGAACGACCAGCCTCCCGACAGGTCCACCCCGGCGCCGAGGGGCTGCTCGACGGGGACCCGCCAGACGGCCTTGCCCGTCTTCAGGTCGCGCGCCTCCAGGACGGGGTGGCGGGCCAGGCGGAGGAACACCACGCGCGAGGCGTCGGACCACTCGGCCTCGGCGATGCCGGGGATCTTCCACATGACCTTGCCGGTCATCGGATCGAGGACGACGACGCGGGCGCTCGCGAGCGCGGTGTTCTCGGGCACGCACACGAACGCCCCGCACCGCTGCGGGCCGAAGGTGGAGTGCACCGGGCGGCTCCACCTGCGCGTACCGGTCCTGCCGTCGAGGCCGACGAGCGTGGCCTTCCAGCGGCCCCGCCTGGCGGGGTCGATCGTCACCGCGACGGCCTGTCCCGCGGAGGTCTCGACGATCGCGGGGGCGGGCACCCCCATCCCCGGCAGGCGGCCAGCCATGGTCGAGGGATGGGCCCACAGCTTCCTGCCGGTGGCCAGGTCGAGGGCCACCGTCTCCAGCGTGCCGTCGGGCTTCATGGAGGTCGTCGTGGCGACGCCACCGGCGGTGGTGGTGCGGCTGACCGCGTTCATCTCGGTGTTGTGCCAGGTGGGATGGTCCGGGGTGGCCGCTTCTGTGCCGGAGCAGCCGCCCAGGGCCAGAGCTCCGGCGAGCACCAGGGCCGGTTTCGCGAGGGGCCGGATCACGGGTATTCCACTCCAATGCGGGCGAGGCGTTACGGCTTCGCAGCGGAGGGTGACCGTGTTCAGGCGTCGTTGGGCCGCATCCCCGGCCTGCGGCCGAGCATGGTCACCCACCGTCCGTGAGGTCCGGTCGCTCGTCCGGCGACACGGGTCGCGGAGACCTCGGCGCCGGGCTCCTCCGCGGCCTTGGCCGCCGCGAGGTAGATCGACTCAGCGCGCCGGGCCCGGGGCTCGGGCCACAGTTCCAACGCACTGCATACGGAAGGTAGCACCGCGTAAGCAATCTGGAGATAACCTTGAGCAGATGGGTGATAACGATCAAGGCCGAACATCTCAGCGGGGTTGGTGTCGAACTCCTGTCCCAGCAGGTCGGCGAAGGCCACCGTCCGCCCGCCCGCCTCGACCACGGCGACGGTCTGCGCGGCGGCCAGCTGGCGGCTCCACCGCCGTGTCACCCAGCGGAGCGGCTGCGCGATCGGCCGGACCGTGCCGAGGTCGGGGCAGGTGCCCACGACCACCTCCGCCCCCGCCTTTCGCAGCCGCCTGACCGCCTTCTGCAGATGCCGTACGGCGTGGGCGGGCCTGCTCTGCGAGGTGACGTCGTTGGCCCCGATGAAGATGACCGCGATCTCGGGGCGGGCCTTCAGCGCCGTGTCCACCTGCTCGCCCAGCTCCGCGGAGGTCGCCCCCGACCTGCCCGCCACGGTCAGCCGCACCGGCCGCTCGGCGATCACGGCCAGTCCGTGGGCGATCAGCACGGCGGGCGTCTCCGCCGGGTCGGAGGTGCCCAGGCCGACGGAGATGGAATCGCCGAGCATGACCATCCTGAGCGGCTCGCCGCCGAACGCCCCGTACAGGCCGTCCGACGGCGGTCCCTCCATGCCGTGCGGGCGGCCGACGGCGCGGCGGGCCACCAGTGCCTCGGCCAGCAGCAGGCCGTAGGTCGCCGCGCCGAGCGCGGTGAGGCCCCCTCCGCCCAGCGCGGCCGCCGCGGCGATGCGGCGGGCGGTCCTCGCCACTCCCGGTGTCCAGATCACGTGGCGTCGCTCCCTCCGTACAGGGCGGTAGCGTTGCCCTTGGCAACACAGCCGAGTCCCCGCCACCCCCATGGGATCACGGCGACCACAACAACAAGCTGACCAAGCTTTGGTATTTCGAGGTGATATCCCGGTGCGCGTACATGACTCGCTCGTCGAGCTGATGGGCAACACCCCTCTCGTCCGGCTGAACAAGGTGACGGAGGGCATCTCCGCCCAGGTGCTCGCGAAGGTGGAGTACTTCAACCCCGGCGGATCGGTGAAGGACCGCATCGCGGTCCGGATGATCGACGCCGCCGAGCGTTCGGGGGAGCTGCGCCCGGGGGGCACGATCGTGGAGCCCACCTCGGGCAACACCGGGATCGGCCTCGCCATCGTGGCCCAGCAGCGGGGATACCGCTGCCTGTTCGTGGTGCCGGACAAGGTGGCCCAGGACAAGATCTCGGTGCTGCGCGCCTACGGCGCCGAGGTCGTGGTCTGCCCGACGGCGGTGGCTCCCGATCACCCCGACTCCTACTACTCGGTCTCCGACCGGCTGGCCAGGGAGACGCCGAACGCCTGGAAGCCGGACCAGTACTCCAACCCGCACAACACCGAGAGCCACTACCACTCCACGGGCCCGGAGGTCTGGGAGCAGACCGAGGGCAGGATCACCCACTTCGTGGCGGGCGTCGGCACCGGCGGCACGATCAGCGGCACCGGCCGCTACCTCAAGGAGGTCTCCGGCGGCCGGGTCAAGGTCATCGGAGCCGACCCGGAGGGCTCGGTCTACTCCGGGGGCACCGGGCGCCCGTACCTGGTGGAGGGGGTCGGCGAGGACATCTGGCCGGCCAACTACGACACCACGATCTGCGACGAGGTCATCGCGATCTCCGACAGGGACTCCTTCAACATGACCCGCCGCCTGGCCCGCGAGGAGGCGCTGCTGGTGGGCGGCTCCTGCGGCATGGCGACGGTCGCGGCGCTGCGCGTGGCCGAGCGGGCCGGGCCGGACGACGTGATCGTGGTGCTGCTGCCCGACGGCGGCCGGGGCTACCTGTCGAAGATCTTCAACGACGAGTGGATGGCCGACTACGGCTTCCTGACCACCTCCAGCGAGGAGGGCCTGGTCAAGGACGTGCTGACCCAGAAGAGCTCCGGCATGCCGGAGTTCGTGCACACCCACCCGCACGAGTCGGTCGACACGGCCATCTCGATCATGCGCGAGTACGGCGTGTCGCAGCTTCCGGTGATGAAGGAGGAGCCGCCGGTCATGGCCGCCGAGGTGGTCGGCTCGATCCTGGAGCGCGACCTGCTCGACGCCCTCTACCGGGGCCGGGTGCGGCCGACCGACCCGCTGGCCGCCCACATGTCGCAGCCGCTGCCGACGATCGGCGCGGGGGAGCCGGTCTCCATCGCCGTCGAGGCGCTGGAGAAGGCCGACGCCGCGGTCGTCCTCGACGACGGCAAGCCCGTCGGCCTGATCACCCGCCAGGACCTGCTGGCCTTCCTCGCCAACCACTAGCCGTGCTCGCGGCCGGGTCTCCCGGCCCTCGGGGACGCGGGGATCTCCCGGCTCCGCGCCGGGAGACCTGCCCCGGGGATCCGAGGGGTTTTCCGGGGCAGGTCTCCCCGGGCGAGGCCTCCGGCGTCAGAGGGGGAACTCCGCCATCACCTCCCAGGCCCCGGAGGGGGTGGGCCCGGCCATGAGGCGGCCGCCGAGCGCCTCGACGCGCTCGGCCATGCCCACCAGGCCGAAGCCGCCGCCGAGGCGGGAGATCCTGGCGTCGGCCGTCGAGCCGTAGTTGCGCACCCGCAGCCGTACGGCGCCCCCGGTCGCCGAGGCGCCGCCCACGCCCGCGCCGGTCGAGGCGCCCGCGGAGGCGTAGGCGGCACGCCGGCTTCGCGGGTCCTGGCCGTTCCTCGTCCTGGCGCGCACGTTCTCGGCCCACGCGCGCAGGTCGGATCCGTCGGTGAGCTTCAGGTCCGCCTCGACCCAGCCGGTGCCCGGGGCGTGCCTGCGGACGTTGGTCAGCGACTCCTGGAGGACCCGGTGGAGGGTGGTCATGACCTCCTGGGCCACGGTGCCGTCGGTGATGCCCTGGCCGATGTCGAAGGTGACCTGGGGGCCCGCGGCGGAGAAGCGCTCGACCATCGTGCGCATGTCCATGAGGGTGCTGCCCGGTGAGCGGGCGGCCTGGTCCTCCGCGCGCAGCACGCTGACCAGGCGGCGCATCGAGGTCAGCGCGTCGGCCCCGGCGTTGGCGATCGCCTCCAGGGAGGGGACCACGGCCTCCGGCTTCCGCTCGGCGACGACCTTGGCGGCCTGCGCCTGCACCACGATCCCGGTGATGTGGTGGGCGACCAGGTCGTGCAGCTCCCTGGCCAGTTCCAGGCGCTCGGACCGCCGTACCGTGTCGACGGCCTCCCTGCGGCGCTCCAGCTGGAAGCGGAGGTAGGCGCCGATACCTGCGGCGAAGGACCAGCAGACGAAGAGCAGGAAGCCGACGGCTATCGCCGGTTCCGGGCCCACGGAGTTCAGGCGGGCGGTGGAGGCCTCGAGCACGACCATCGCCGCGAGGGAGAGCAGGGCGGCCCGCCGTACCGGCTCGATCGCGCGCAGCCCGCCGACGGTGAGGACCAGCAGCGACCCGATCTCGGCCACTCCGGGACTGCCGTCGCCGTTGGTGATCCCGATGAGCAGGGAGGACAGGAACGACACCGTCAGCAGGGTGACGAGCCCGCCGACCCGCCAGCGGCGCCGTCGCACCACCGCCGTGACGCCCACCAGGCCGCACACGGGACTCAGCAGTATCGCCGGGTTCGGGCCGCTCGTCGCCGCGACCACGTCGATCAGCAGGAGCAGGACGAGCCAGCCGATCAACGCTATCTCGCTGAGGCGTTTGATCCAGTAGACCAGCCGGCTCGTTTCTCCCACGATCCCCGAGCCTAGGCCCCGGGGAGGAGATGTCATATCGGCCGTTCGGCCGAACCGCCCCCGCAGGGACCGGCTCTTCAGCGGAGGCGGCGCCGGGAGCCCGTGACCGATCCTTGAGAGGTCGAAGGGGGAAAGAGATGACCATCATCGGGATCGTGCTGCTGGTCGCGGGACTCGTGGTCGGCGCGGCCCTGACGCTCGCCGACCCGCTCCTGCTCTCGCGGATCAGCGGGGAGCGCGCCGAGTAGGCGGCGGAGGGCCGCCGGGTAGGGAGGGCCGCCCAGTAGGCGGCGGAGGGCCGTGGGCGGCGGCTCCCACGGCTCTGGGGCCCCCGTTGCTGCGAGTAGCGTTGACCCCATGAACCATGGATTCGAGACGCTGGCCATCCACGCAGGTCAGGAGCCCGACCCCTACACCGGGGCCGTGGTGCCGCCGATCTACGCGGTGTCCACCTACAAGCAGGACGGCGTGGGCGGGTTGCGCGCCGGATATGAGTACAGCCGTTCGGCCAACCCGACCAGGTCCGCGCTGGAGGAGGCCATGGCCGCCGTCGAGGGCGGCAGCCGTGGCCTGGCCTTCGCCTCGGGCCTGGCGGCCGAGGACACGGTGCTCCGTACGATCTGCAGGCCGGGTGACCACGTGATCATCCCGAACGACGCGTACGGCGGCACCTACCGCCTGTTCGCGAAGGTCCACGAGCGCTGGGGGCTGCACTACGACCCGGTGCCGCTGGGCGACCTGGCGGCGGTGGCGGCCGCCGTGACCCAGAAGACCAAGATCATTTGGGTGGAGACGCCCACCAACCCGCTGCTCGGCGTCGCGGACATCGCGGCCCTGGCCCAGCTCGCGACCGAGTGCGGCGCGCTGCTGGTGGTGGACAACACCTTCGCCTCCCCGTACCTGCAGCAGCCGCTGGCGCTGGGCGCGGACGTCGTGGTGCACTCGACCACCAAGTACGTGGGCGGCCACTCCGACGTGGTCGGCGGCGCGCTCGTCGCGCGGGACGCCGGGCTGGGCGAGGAGCTCGCCTACCACCAGAACGCGATGGGCGCGGTGGCCGGGCCGTTCGACGCCTGGCTGACGCTGCGCGGCCTCAAGACGCTCGGTGTGAGGATGGACCGTCACTGCGACAACGCCGAGCGGGTGGTGGACCTGCTGCTCGCCCATCCGCGGGTGACCTCGGTGCTCTACCCGGGCCTGGCCGACCACCCCGGCCACGAGGTGGCGGCCAAGCAGATGAAGCGTTTCGGCGGCATGGTCTCCTTCCGCGTCGCCGGGGGCGAGGCCGAGGCGGTCGAGCTGTGCGACCGGACCAAGCTGTTCACCCTGGGCGAGTCGCTCGGCGGCGTGGAGTCGCTGATCGAGCACCCGGGCCGGATGACCCACGCCTCCGTGGCGGGCTCGCCGCTGGAGGTTCCCGGCGACCTGGTACGCCTGTCGGTCGGCATCGAGTCGATCGACGACCTGCTGGCCGACCTCACCCAGGCGCTGGGGTAGGAGCGGCCGCGGGACGGCTCAGACCGGGTCGCCCCAGACCATCAGCACCAGGATGACCATCCAGATCAGCACGATCACACCGGAGAGCGCGGCGATCCGGCCCACCTGCACCTTGGCGTCGTCGTCCGGGTTCTCGCTGGCGAGGACCCGGATGGCGGTGCTCTGGTCCCGGTCCACCATGATCAGCAGTACCGCGGCGACGATGAAAAGCGTCATGGACACCGACAGGTAAGGCTTTCCGAGAAATTCGCGGCCCAGCAGCAGCCCGAACAGGAAGACCCCGACGGACGCGAAACCGTAGACGCGCGTGGTCTTGTGCAGATAACGCAGGACGCCGACGTTCTTGGCGCGGATGAATCTGGGAGTGGACATCGTGGCGGCGGTGATCGGCCCCAGGGCGAAGATCGCAAAACCGATGTGCAGCCAGAGCAGCAGGTCTGTCATGCGCCAGACACTAGTATCCGGCGATCTCGTCTGGGTACGCCTCGCGAGGCGTCACCGCCCGGAGCGGCCCTCCTTTCCGGACGGGACCGGGTCACTCACCTTCGACGGCGTCGTTTTTGTCGCGCGTGGGCGGGACCATGCACAACTCGAAACAGACGCAGACGACGAGCATCAGCGCCACGAGAATTCCCGCGAGCATCGGACTCACTTCCTCCCCTTTCGAGAACCGTGTTTTTCCGTTACCGGGTAGACGGCGTTTGTTTCGAGATGGTTGTTACGGAAGGGTCACGGTTGGGGGGCGACGCCCGGCGTACGAGAATGTCGATCTTCGCATTCCGCTCGGAGCACGTCCGCGGGGTTAGTAGGATCGTGGGCGAGCTCGTTCCGTGTGATGAGACCGGCGGCGGTGAAGCCGTGGTCGTGCCGGGCGGGCGTTCCATCGGACAGAGTAAGACGGCACAAGGGAGTGCCCGCCGTGGGTGTCAAACATGTCGAGCCGTACACCGAGGAATGGCGGGAGCAGCCGTCCCGCTACGCCGGCCTCGTCGTCGAGGCGCTGGGCGACCAGGTCGAGAGCTGGTGGCAGGGGCCCTGCGACCCGCGGACCGTCACCATCCGCCTGATCGGCGGCGACGCGCTGGTCTGGGACGAGGAGAGCGGCTGGCGCCGTGGCCGCTACGCGAGCGGCGGCCCCGCGACCCCCACGGTCCTCACCGACGACCGTTATCTCGGCGGCGGCCTCCTGCTCTCCCCCGAGCGGGTCCCCGCCGCGATCGCCGACGCCCGCGCGGGCGTCGGCAACAGCACGGCGTGGCGGCCCTGCTACCGCTCCCACCGCCACCACCGCGACGGCTTCGATCTGGCGCTCGACGGCTACGCCGCCTACGTCAACGCCTGACCCCCGTAGGGCTCAGCGGGTGCGGCGGGACCGCAGGAAGTCGCTGACGACGTACTCTCCCAGGCGGTCGGCGCCGGGGGAGAAGACCCGGCCGCCGTTGCGGCGCCCGACCTCGTTCACGAACTCCTTCAGGCGCTCGTCGTCGGCGAGCATGAAGACGTTGAGCGTCGCCCTGCGGCGGGTCATCTTGTCGACCTCGGCGAGGGTCAGCTCCAGCGTCTCCTGGGTGGGCGGCCACTCGAAGGCCGCCGAGCCGTTGCGCCGCAGGTGGGCGGTGGGCTCACCGTCGGTGACCACGAGCACGACCGGCTCGAAGTCGGGGTGGCGGTCCAGGTGGCGTCCGGCGATCAGCAGGGCGTGGTGCAGGTTCGTCCCCTGCACCATGTCCCACTCCAGCCCCGCCAGCTCGTCGGGCTGCAGCACCCGGGCGTAGTTGGAGAAGCCGATGATCTGCACCGAGTCCTGGGGGAACTTCGAGGCCACCAGCGCCTGCAGCGCCATCGCCGTCTGCTTGGCGGCCGCCCAGGTCCCGCGCAGCGCCATCGAGTAGGACAGGTCGACCAGCAGGCACACCGCGGCCGCCGTGCGCCGCTCGGTCTCGGCCACCTCGAAGTCGTCGACCGACAGGGTCACCGTGCCGCCGCTCCCGCCGCGCCGGACACCGTTGATCACCGTGCGGACCACGTCGATCGGCTGCTCGTCGCCGAACCGCCAGGGCCGGGTGGAGCCGGTGAGCTCGCCGGCCGAGCCCGCGTCCACCTGGTCGTGGTCGCCGCGGCGCCCGCTCTCCAGGGAGGCGAAGACGCGGCGCAGCGCGGTCTCTCCCAGCCGCCGTACGGCCTTGGGGGTGAGCTCCAGCTTGCCGCGCCGGCGCAGGAGGTAGCCCTGCTGCTCCAGCTCGCGCTCGATCTGCTTGAGCGCCTCCAGGTCGTCGACCGCCGACCGGCCCAGGGCGCGCCGGATCGCCGCCTCGTCGATGTCGTCCATGCGGGCGCCGGGGTAGTCCTGGCGGAGCGCGGCCTCCAGCTGGGTCAGGTCGGCGAGCTCGTCCAGCGCGCCCACGGCGTCGGACATCCCCATCGGCTCGTTGCCGCTCAGCCGCTCCGGGGTGTTCCAGGCCAGGTCGGGACGGCGGGCGTAGAGGGATTCGCCCAGGCGGCGCATCTGCTCGTCCAGCCCGGCCTGCTGGAGGGTCTGCTCGATCAGCTGGTCGAGCTCCTGGCGCTGGGCCGGGGTCAGGGAGGCCAGCAGGCGCTGGGTGGCCGCGGCCCGCCGGGCCAGGGCGTCGACCAGCTCCTCCAGGTTCCGCGGCGACTCCGGGAACATGTCCCCATATTTCGACATGAACCGCTCGAAGTCGGCCTGGGTGTGCTCACCCCGGGAGTCCCGGTCAAGCATGTCGTTCAAATCGGACATCATCTCCCTGACCCGCTCCATGGCGGCCGGGTCGGGGTTGGCCAGAGACTGCCGCATGCCGCGGAACTGGCTGTCGAGCACCTCCCTGCGCAGCAGGTCGCGCAGCTCCTCGAAGGTCCGCTGGGCGGCGGCCGAGCGCCACCGGTAGGTGCCCAGCTCCCGGATGGCGCTCGCCGTGTCGTCGGGGAGGGCCGCCAGCTCCGCCTCGCGCAGCCGGGCCTCGTCGGAGGGGTCGGGGAACAGCTCGGCCCGCTCCTGGCCGATCGCCTTGTCCAGCAGCGCCCTGGCCCGCTCCAGCGTGCCGTCGAGACGGCCGTGCTCGCGCAGCTCGCGGCGGCGCCGCCGCACCTCGCGGAGAAGATCCTCAAGGCCACGACGGTCCTGCGCGCCCGGCAGGCCCTCCTTGAGCAGGTCGCGCAGGGCGTGCGCGGGATTGGAACCGGACAGGATCGCGTCGCCCATCCGGTCCAGCGCCGAACGGACGTCGTACGGCGGGGCGAGCGGGTCGGGCCCGTCACGGTACTCGCCATAGCGATAGCTCATGCAGACACCTCAGGTGCGGTAAACCGTCGTGCCGTCCACCTCGTCCTTGGACAGCCGGCGCAGGAGGTAAAGACCCTCCATGGCGAATTCCAGCGCGGCGGCGGCGTGCCCGGGGGACTCGTCGCCGATGCCGAGCTGGGACATGATCCTTGCCAGACCCGGGACCGGGCCGATCCTGCGCAGCAGCTCGGCCGCGGGAACCGTCACCCCCGACTCCACCTGGATGCCCTCGGAGAACTTCTCCAGCAGCGGGTTCAGGTCCGTGCCGCCGAGCGTGCCGCGGAACGTCTCGGCCACCGCCCTGCGCAGCAGGTGCGAGAGCACCTCGGTCTCCCGGCCCTCCTCGCTGACCTCGAACTCCACCTTGCCGCGCAGCGTGTGCACGATCCCCGGCAGGTCGGCGACCCTGGCCACCGCGTGGTCCTCGCCGGTCAGCGCGGCACGCCGTACGGCGGAGGCCGCGGCGGTCTCGGCGGCGGCGATGGAGAAGCGGGCCGAGACCCCCGAGCGGGCGTCCACCGCGGTGGACTCGCGGACCAGCCGGGTGAACCGGGCGATCACCTCGATCAGGTGGTCGGGCAGGTCGGCACCCACCTGGCCGAGCGCGGCCTCCTGGCGGATCAGGACCAGCTCGGTCTCGATCGACAGCGGGTAGTGGGTGCGGATCTCGGCGCCGAAGCGGTCCTTCAGCGGGGTGATGATCCGGCCGCGGTTGGTGTAGTCCTCGGGGTTGGCGCTCGCGATCAGCAGGATGTCCAGGGGCAGGCGCAGGTTGTAGCCCCTGACCTGGATGTCGCGCTCCTCCAGCACGTTGAGCAGCGACACCTGGATGCGCTCGGCCAGGTCGGGCAGCTCGTTGACGGAGAACACCCCGCGGTTGCTCCTGGGGACCAGGCCGTAGTGGACGGTCTCCGGGTCGCCGAGCGTGCGTCCTTCGGCGATCTTGATCGGGTCGATGTCGCCGATCAGGTCGCCGACGGAGGTGTCGGGGGTGGCGAGCTTCTCGCCGTACCGCTCGTCCCGGTGCTTCCAGGAGATCGGCAGCTCCTCGCCCGCCTCGCCGGCCAGGCGGCGGCAGCGGACGCAGGAGGGTTCGTAGGGGTGGTCGTTGATCTCACAGCCCTCGACGACGGGGGTCCATTCGTCGAGGAGCCCGGTCACGGTGCGGATCAGCCGGGTCTTGCCCTGACCCCGCTCACCGAGCAGGACCAGGTCGTGCCCGGCGAGCAGCGCTCGCTCCAGGTATGGCAGGACGGTGTCGTCGAAGCCCACGATGCCGGGGAACCGCGGCTCTCCTGCCCGCAGGCGGGTCAGGAGATTCTCACGGATCTCGGCCTTTACCGTACGGTGTATATGGCCGCTCGCGCGCAGCTCGCGCAGAGTTCGTGGCTCTGGGATGTGAGGCACGGGATCGAGCCTACGTCCACAACGCCCGATCCGGCACTCTCATCCCTCTTTCGGATCTTGACGATTGCGTGGCGGTCAACGTGAGTGCTTGTCTCGGCAGTGGGGAGAATCGCTCCAAGACAAGGCATCGGACGGCTCCCCGGCCGGGGAGCCGGGACGACCTTGGAAGGGGCCGCCACGTGGGATCTCCGGAGTTCCCGGTGTTCCGGCACTGAGGGGCTTCACGGCTTCACGACAGGCTCCGCGGCAGCATTCACGGCAGGATTCAAGGCTCAGGGCTTCAGGACGAGCTTCCGGTGAGATCCGGGCACTCCCCGGGGAGTGCCCGGACAAGGGATCAAGAAGGAGAGGCGAGACGAGTGGCGCTGATGACGAGCCGTTTCGCCGACGGCCTCGCGGTGGGGTCCGATCTGGTCTCCGCGGCCGAGACCGCGGTGCGCCAAGCCCTGTCCGGCCTGTCCGGACCGGCCGACCTGCTCTGCTTCTTCATCTGCGGGGACGACCCCGACGACGTCTCCCGCGCCGGGCTGCGCGCGATGAGCCTGGCACCCGGCGCCGCCGTCCTCGGGTGCAGTGCCACCGGGGTCATCGGTGACGGGCAGGGGGTCGAGGTCACCCCCGCGGTGAGCGCCTGGGCCGCCTCCCTGGGCGGGGCCCGGCTGACGACCTTCGCGCTCGACACGCTGAGGACCGACGACCGGTTCGTCGTGGTCGGCCTGCCCGACCGCGCCCCCGACGACCACGCCGCCATCCTGCTCGCCGACCCCTACAGCTTCCCCACCGACGGCTTCGTCGAGCGTTCCGAGGAGGTCATGGGCAACCTCCCCCTGATCGGCGGCCTGGCCAACGCCATCCAGGGCCGCGGCGCGGTCCGGCTGTTCGCCAACGGGGAGATCCACACCGAGGGGGCCGTCGGGGTGCTGCTCAGCGGCGCCCTCAACGTCAGCACCGTCGTCAGCCAGGGCTGCCGCCCGATCGGCCCGACGATGGCCGTCACCTCCGCCGAGGACAACCTCCTGCTCGAACTCGCCGGACAGCCCGCCCTGGCGCGGCTGGAGGAGATCGTCAGCGCCCTGGACGAGGACGACCGCGACCTGGTCGCCTCGGGGCTGCAGATCGGCATCGCCATGGACGAGTACGCCGAGAAGCACGAGCACGGCGACTTCCTGATCCGGGGGGTGCTGGGCATCGACCCCGAGCGGGAGGCCGTGGCCATCGGCGACGTCGTCGAGATCGGCCGTACCGTCCGCTTCCAGGTCCGCGACGCCGCCACCGCCGACGAGGACCTGTACGAGCTGCTGGACGCCCACCGCGAGGAGTTCGGCCGGGTGGACGGCGCCCTGCTGTTCTCCTGCAACGGCCGGGGCTCGGCCATGTTCGGCAGCGCCGACCACGACGCCGTCGCCGTCCGCGACACCCTGGGCCCCATCGGGGTGGCCGGTTTCTTCGCCGCCGGAGAGGTGGGCCCCGTGGGGGGCCACAACCACGTCCACGGCTTCACCGCCTCGGTCCTGGTCTTCTCCTCCCACCAGCCGGCCGAGAGCTCGTGACGCCCTCCAGGAGCAGTGCGTTCAGCCGCGAAGAGCTTCGGTGAGCGCGGTTCTCACCCGTCTCAGGCAGTCATCCGGATCAGGCAGGGCCGCCAGCTGATGAGCGAGATCAACCTCCCATGAGTTCGTCGTGCCGGAAGGAACAGAGGAGAACATACGGGGTGACGGGGCCCATCCGATGACACGCCGCGCCAGCGCGATCGCTTCGGCATCGATCATTCCCCGGTTCGCCAGCTCCGCGAGATCGGCGAGGTCACGTGGCGCGAACCGATTCAGGTAAGCGGACATTTTCATCGCCGCGAAGGCCGTTGCTGTGGGAACGGTCATGGATATGGGTGACAGGTCTTTGTAGCGCATGAGAATCGAACGCTTTTCGGTGGGCCACAAACCACGGTCGTAGTCGAGCTCGGCGACCTGAATCTTGAGCTGGAGGGCGCCTTCGGTGTGAAGTAGCGCGGCAGCGGGTTCTTTTGCCTCGCAAGGGGAGACAGTCCAGGTGACCGTGCCGAACTCGCGTCGCAGAGCACGGAGCAGACGAGTCTCGATGACTTGATTCCACCGGTTTCGAGGACGTGCCAGCAGATCGACGTCCTCCGAAAGCCTGAATGTGTCGAGATGTGTCCGGGCGAGCGCGGTACCGCCGTAGAAGACCAGCCCTGGTTCTTCTATGTGCGCCAGATGTGAGAGAACGTGACTGATCAAGTGATCGCGTCGAATCTGCTCGTCGGTGGCGTCGAAAACCTTGCTCCAGTGGCGGAGCTCGACACTAGAGATCATCGAGGGTGACTCCTAACCGGTCCGCGTCCTCGACCGGACCGGTGAGGCCGGCTGACGAAACGGGCCTGGCGTAACGCCACTCCGCTGGGACGGGATCCATGACCTGGGAGGCTAGCCAGCGAGCGCGGATGTAGGCGGAGTGTTTACGTTGTTCGCGGGCCAGATCGAGGACGGCATCCCAGTCGGCTCGCACAATCAGCGACAAAATCGCCTCGCTGATCTGCCGGGGTGTCGTACCTCCCAACTCAGGTCGATCCGCCAGATCCACGAGGGTCTGCTCAACGGTGGTGACGTATCCGTCGGCCAGTTCGGTTCGAGTGCGTTGTACGTCCAGCGTCGCGACTCGCCTGCGGACGAATTCGATGTGTCCGAAAGCCGTGTTCAATGACGGCCGCTGTCTGGGAACCGCTACGACGCAGGCACCGAGCGCACGTGGAATCGCCCCTAGAACACGGGCCGCCGAGATGCCCGCCAGAGCGGTTTCCTCGGTCCCGTAGTCGATGACTGCGACGGCCATGCCCACCGCCTCGACGCTCGGGCGCCAGTGCTCGTCGGTGATGCGCGAGGGAGGAGCCACGACGTAGTAGCCGTGACTGAGCGGACGGAGCGCGCCGAGGCCTGCCAGTCGCCTCGCCTCCTTGGCGGGCTGCGAGTACCGGTCGGCGAGGTCGCGCGGCCGGATGACTCCGATTCCCCGCTCGTAGAGCTCAGGAGGAATCGTCACCGATTGCTTCACGACTATTACAGTAATACCCTGGCAGGTAATTTTCGTAATACTGATGTCTGACTTCGTTCTCGATACGCACCTCAGTGAGACGCTGGCTCCGGCGCTCGTCTCGCAGGTGCCGGACCTCCGCCTCGAACCGCTCCGGCCCACCGGCTGTCTCGATCGCCCGCTCCAGGTGGCCGCTCTCACACCACCCGCGATGGCTGCTCATCGGGTCGTCTCCTTCTGTCGGATCTCGGTACGGCCGGTTCCGCGGGACCGGGGACGGGTTAAGGGTGAACGATCTTCGCTGTCAAGGGGAGGCCGAAGGCCAGGCGAGCCTCGTCTCCGGTTCCCTCCGGCAGATCGGGGGAGCCGTAACCACTGAGCTCGTGTGCCCTGGGTGCGCCTTCGGGGGAGAACATCGCGCGGATGGAGGGCAGGTTCATAGAGCCGTCTCCGGTCTCCTCGACGTGCCGGACCTCGAAGCGGCCTTTGGCGGCCTCCAGAGTGACGAGCAGCGGACTTCTGAAACCGGTCCCCGACAGGAGCGTGTCGCCGGAGCGGGCGAACTCCTCGCACGTGGCCACGACGCCGACCAGGTAGGCGTTCGCGCTCTTCCTGCGGATCTCGATGAGATCTTCGTGGCAGAACGTCCGCGGGCCGAGCTCGGGTTTCTCATCGGTCAGGAAGGTGTCCCCGACCCGCTCGGGAGCCGTCTGCAGGTGGTCGTCGACCACCTGCAGGAAGGTCGCCCGCGTGGAGGCGTCGAGGGTGAGAATCTCCTCGCGCGCCAGTCCCGTCCGGTCCGACTCTCGCGACTCCAGGGCCCACAAGCCCGCCGCTCCCAGAACGATCAGAAGGCAGATCGCCGCCGCCGTCACAACGAGCCGTTTCATGAAGGGATCATCGCCCGGGCCACCAAGGGACTTCCACCGCTTCCGTACGGAACCCGAGCGTTCTCACATCTCGACCTGTTTGTCGGATGGGATCGGGCGGGAAACGGTGGACGACTGGCCCCAGGCGGCACGGCCGAGGGCCTGGGTGCCCCGATAGCCGAATCGGGAGGCGACGACGGCGACGGTCGCCAGTCCCCGGCCGCTCACCCGCTACTCACGATCGGCGCGAAGCGCATCACCTTTCGCGAACGACGCCTCCCGCGCAGGGCAGGGTGGTGGATGGATACTCTCGGCATCCACATCGATCACGTGATCGAGCGCGTCACCTCGCGGGCCGCGCGTCCCGAGGAGGCCGAGCGACTGCGACTCACCCAGCCCTCTCAGGTCATGGTCGTCGGCCGCACGCACCACGCGGGAGACCGCCCGGTCGAGACCTGCGACATCGTCGTGCCCGGTGATCGCTACGAGCTGTCGTACCGAATCGATGTCCGCTGACGCCCGGTTCGGTTGAGTGGCGGGACCGCTCGGGCGACGAACGGAAGACTCGTCACAGCAACCTGTCCTTTACCCCGAACTCCCGGTCGACCTGCTCCCTGATCTCTCGCAACCTGGGGTTGTAGCGGGCGTAGAAGTCCCGGCCACACTCCAGGTCCTCGATCGCCGCGCTGATCTCCCTCTCCAGGTAGGGCTTGGCCTGATCGGGGGTCAGCTGGGGGACGAAGGAGCCGGTGCCCGGGGCGTCCGGGTTCTGCGCGGCACCCAGTTTCGCCGCCTCGGCCTCGAACCTGAGGCGGCCGTTCTGGGAGATCTGAGTGGGGGTGAACGAGGGGATTTCGTGGCCTCTGGTGCTGAGACATTCACCGAAGGAGCGCGCGAGCTCGACGAGCCGGGCGTCCCCGTCGAGGGCATCGTTCTTGAGCTGCTCGGACCTCTTGCTGATCTGGGTGAAGGCGTCGGACGGCGAGGTCACCTTCCTGCCGGTGAGCGTCGAGAACGCCGTCCCGTAACAGGCCGCGTCCGCCGCGTGCCACGCCGCTCGCTGGGTCCGCGACAGGGACCTGAAAATCGGCCCGTTGGGAGTGTCGAACCCGTGCTCGTCGTAGAGCCGGGGATAGAGGTAGCGCGCGAACACCCCGAAGCCGTATTTATGGCGGTAAAGCTTTATCTTCTGATACTCGCCGGTCTCCTCCTGAATTTTTTCCGGTACGGGCACCCTGGGCACGGGCACGTCCGCCGTGTACCTGAAGCCTTCGCGCTTCATGCAGTCGACACGCATCGCCTCCATCAGGCGGCGCCTGTCCTGCGGCTCGGAGGTCAGGTCCGCGGACCCGGCGGCGAGCGCGCCGCCGGTCGGAACCTCACCGCATCCGGTCAGTACGGCCAGGGTGAGAACGAGCACCGGCACGCCCGTGACGGCTCGTGGCATGGTCGGGATCCTTTTCCGTGAACGGGGACGCGGCCGGGGAGCGGTGGAGGTCCTCACAGGAGTTCCCCGCTCACGCCCAGTTCGCGCCGCACCTTCTCCGAGACCTCGTTGTCCTTGGGGCGGTGGGCGGCGTAGAAGTCCTTGCCGCACTCCAGGTCCTCGATCGCGGCCTTCACCTCCCTCGCGAGGTAGGGTGCGGCCTCCTGCGCGGAGAAGGCGGGGGTGTAGACACCGCCCTTGACGCCGTCCTTGCGCTGGGCGACGGCTCCGAGCCCGGCCTCGAAGTGCGACTGGGCGCTCATCTCGATCTCGGTCGGCTTGAGGGAAGTGACCCGGACGCCCCTGCCCCGCAGGCAGTCGCCGTAGTCGCGGGCGAGCCGGACGAGCTCGGGGTCGCCGTCGATCTCGGCGGACCTGAGCCGCCTGGAGATCTCGCCCATCTGCCGCCACAGGTCCTGCTCGCCGGTGACCGTCCTGCCGGTGAGCTCCTTGATCGCGTCCGAGTAGCAGGTATCGTTCGCGGCCACCCACTGCGCGCGCTGGGTCTCGGACATCGACCTCTGGAGCCTCAGGTCCGCCTGCACGCGTGGGCTGGACACCAGCTCGCCTGTGCTTCCGGCCCGCACCTCGGGATCGTCGGGATGGACGTAGCTGGCGAACCTTCCGAAGCCGTACTTCTCGCGATATTTCAGCATCGCTTGGTAGTCCCCTGCCGATCTCAGCTCCTCGTCGGCGGAGGTTTTCCGGGGTTCGGGGATGTTCTGGACGTATTTGAAGCCCTTGCGCTCCATGCAGTCGGTGCGCATCGCCTCCATCAGGCGGCGCTTGTCCTGCGGGCCGCCCGAGGGCGCGGGCTGTGCGCTCTGCGCTCCCGCCGCGGCGCAGCCGGAGAGCAGCAGCAGGAGGAGACCGGCCGCGGGCATGGTCGTGAGAGCTCGTGTCATCGTTGGCCTCGTTTCGGCGTGCGGGGATGGCCGCGGGGCGGTGGCGCCCGCGGAAAAGAAGGGAAGGGTACGGAGTCCTCTCAGACGGATGACTCCGTCAAAGGTGATCATTCTCATCCAGGCCGGATGGCCCGGTCAGAGTGGGGCGTACCGTCTCGCGTGGCGGGGCGCGGCGGTGGCGAGGCCGGTCAGCAGGATGAGCAGTGCGAGGTGCGCCAGGTCCTTCTCCCCGTGCGCGCCCAGGTTCTCGGCGTAGACGGCGCACACCGGGATCAGGTAGATCGCGCAGGCCACGGCCCAGCGCGGGTCGCGGGCCACGTGGCCGGCCCGGACGGCGAGCAGGAGGACTCCGATCTCCAGCCCGATCCTGACCGCGGTGTGCGGACCGGCGCCCTCGGAGAGGTCGAGCCCCGCCGGGTCCGCCCCGGCGAGCAGCGGGGCCGCCGCGAGCCAGAGCCAGGAGCGCCTGCCGACCTGAGGCACGCGGGTGGCCAGCACCAGCAGGCTCAGCACGACCAGGGCGTAGCCCACCACCGGGGCCACCGGGCCGCCGCCCCCGTACAGCGCCCCGCCGCCCCAGAACGGGTCCGGATCGACCGGCAACACCGTCAGGTCCAGCCAGGTGCGGCCCAGCGTGATCGAGCAGACCTTGACCGCGACCAGCGTCACCACCGGCAGGGCGGCCCGCACCCGGCCGAGCGTGATCAGGAGCACGGCGAGTGCCGATAGGCCAACCCACACCGGGATGGTCGCCGCGTACGGCACCAGCATGGCCAGCTGGGCGACGGAGACCGCCAGAACCCCCAGGTGGAGCCCGTCGGTCCAGCCGGGCCGCTCCGTGGTGCCGATCATCCGCGCCCGCAGCCCGCCGCGGACCAGGGCGAGGGACTCGCGGGCCGAGGGCAGGGTCCGCCCCGGCTCGGCGGTGGCGAGCAGGATCGCGACGAGCTCGCCGCCGTGCCCTTCCCGGTAGGCGCGGGGGTAGGCCCGCAGCAGCCGGAGGTACCGCCGCTCCAGGATTCCCGCACGGGTGCGGCGGTCCGCGGCGGCGACGGTCACGAGAACGCCGATCCCGGACGGAGGATCCGCGCCGTGACCACCGAGGCGGCCTGCTGCATCCGCAGGGCCTCGGCGCCGACCAGGGTGCGGCCCCGGTCGGTGAGGACGAAGTATCTCCTCGGCCGTCCCTCGACGACCTCCTCCCGGTCGACCGCGATCAGCCCGTTGGCGGCGAGCCGGTCGAGCGCGCCGTAGAGCGTGCCGACCGGCAGCCTCACCCGGTTCTCCGACAGCTCCAGGGTCTGTTTGATGATGGCGTGCCCGTGCAGCGGGCCGTCGAGCAGCGAGGCGAGGATGAAATAGGTGGGCTCGCTGACCGTGGTGGATCCTTTGGCCATGCGGAGAACCATACTTCGTCTCACGAAGTATGGTCAACAGGCGACGTCCGCGAAGCCCGCGCCTCGCCGGGCCTCCGTGCTCCCTGGCCCGGTCCGCGGGCGCGCACGCCGTACGATGATCCGCATGTCAGACCCTCAGGTGACCTATGACGACGTGGTCGCCGCGCGTGAGCTGCTGGCCGACGTCGCCCTGCGCACTCCGCTGCTCCACTCCCACGTGCTCTCCGAGATCATCGGCGGGCCCGTGCACCTCAAGTGCGAGAACCTGCAGCGCTCGGGTTCGTTCAAGATCCGGGGCGCGTACGTCAGGATCGCCGGGCTGACCGGGGAGGAGCGGCGGCGCGGAGTGGTCGCGGCCAGCGCGGGCAACCACGCGCAGGGGGTCGCGCTCGCGTCGGGCCTGGTCGGCGCCGGGGCGACGGTCTACATGCCGCAGGGGGCACCGCTGCCCAAGGTGGCCGCGACCCGGTCGTACGGCGCCGAGGTGCTCTTCGCGGGTGACACCGTGGACGTCGCGCTGGAGCGGGCGAGGGAGCACGCGAACCGGACCGGGGCCGTGTTCATCCACCCCTTCGACCATCCCGACGTCGTCGCCGGGCAGGGCACGATCGGGCTGGAGATCGTGGACCAGCTGCCCGAGGTCGGCACGATCGTGATGTCGCTGGGCGGGGGCGGGCTGGCGGCCGGGGTGGCGCTCGCGGTCAAGTCGCTGCGGCCGGGCGTGCGGATCGTCGGGGTCCAGGCGGAGAGGGCCGCCGCCTACCCGGCGTCGCTGGCCGTCGGGCACCCGGTCGAGGTCAGGCCCGCCTCGACGATGGCCGACGGCATCGCGGTGGGCCGCCCGGGTGAGCTGCCCTTCGAGCTGATCCACTATCTGGTCGACAGTGTCGTCACCGTCACCGAGAGTCAGATCTCCCAGGCGCTGGTGCTCTGCCTCGAACGCGCCAAGCAGGTCGTCGAGCCCGCGGGCGTCGCCGGGGTCGCCGCGATCCTGGCCCACCCGCACGTCTTCGAGCCCCCCGTGGTGGCCGTGCTCTCCGGCGGCAACATCGACCCGCTGCTGCTGGCCAAGGTCCTCCGGCACGGCCTGGCCGCCGCCGGGCGCTATCTCACCCTGCGGGTCCCGCTCTCCGACCGGCCGGGCGCGCTGGCGGCGCTGCTGTCGCAGCTGGCGGAACTCGGCGCGAACGTGCTCGACATCGTGCACGAGCGGCTGGGCATGCACCTGGGGGAGGTCGAGGTCCAGCTCCAGCTGGAGACCAAGGGGCCGGTGCACTCCGAGGAGGTGCTGGGCTCCCTGCGCGTCGAGGGATACAAGATCATCGTCACGTGAGCCGCCCGGCCGGCCCGCAGGGGCTCCTCGCCGGGTTCACCAGGTGGTCGGCTTCTTCGCGGTGAACAGCCAGGCGTCGAAGAGGGGGCCGAGCTTCTTGCCGGAGATCTTCTCGGCCATCGCGACGAATTCCGGGGTCGTGACGCTCCCGTACCGGTGCGCGGCGCTCCACTCCTTCAGGAGCTTGAAGAACGCAGGGTCGCCGATCCGCTGCCTGAGCGCGTGCAGCGTCATGCCGCCCCGGGTGTAGACGGAGTTGTTGAAAAGGTCGTCCGGCCTGGCCTGGCCGGGGGCGTACTTCCAGATCGGGTCGTCGGCCCCCGCGCCGTAGTGCCTGCGGAAGAGCTGCTCGGCGGTGGCCTGGCCCTCGTGCTCCGACCAGAGCCACTCGGCGTAGGTCGCGAAGCCCTCGTTGAGCCACAGGTCCTTCCAGCGGGTGATGCTGAGGCTGTCGCCGAACCACTGGTGGGCCAGCTCGTGGGCGATGATGGCGTCGTCGGGGGCGAATCCGCCGTACATGGGCTTGGTCTGGTTCTCCAGCGCGTAGCCGGCGGGGAAGTCGTCGACCACGCCTCCGGTGGAGGAGAAGGGGTAGGGGCCGAAGACGGTGCTCCAGTAGTCGGTGACCCGTCCCGACACGTCGTACAGCTTGCGCAGCGAGCCGCGGAACCTCGGGTCGACGGCCGCGACGTTCTTCAGGCCCCCGGGGGTCGTGCCCTGCAGCATCTCGAACTTGCCCAGCGTCATGGTGGCGAGGTAACTGGCCATCGGGTGGCTCTCCCGCCACCGGAACGTCGTCCTGCCCCCGGCGGTCTTCGGCGCGCCGACGAGCTCGCCGTTGGCCAGCGCGGTCAGCCCGGCGGGCACGGTGACCTCGAAGTCGTAACTCGCCTTGTCCGAGGGGTGGTCGTTGCCGGGGAACCAGGTCTTGGCGCCGTTGGGCTGGCAGGTGACGAACGCGCCGTCCTTGGTCGGGATGAAGCCGTACGTGCCCAGGTTGGAGGAGCCCCGGACCGGTTTGGGCTCACCGGCGTACGCGACCTCGACCGTGAACGCCGCGGCGTTCGGGATGGACGCGGCCGGGGTGACGCTCAGCTCGGTCCCGGCCCTGTCGAACCTCGCGGGCCTGCCGTCCACGGTGATCCGGCTGACGGTGAAACCGGAGAGGTCGAGGTTGAAGCTCGCCAGGTTCTGGGTGGCCCGCGCCGAGATCCGGGCCACTCCCGACAGGTGCTTGGACGCCGGGTCGTAGCCCAGCTCGAGCCCGTAGTGGCCGACGTCGTAGCCGCCGTTGCCGTCGGTGGGGAAGTCGGAGTCGCCGATTCCCGGGGCGCCGGGGGCGGCCTCGTGAGCGGCGGCGATGTCGGAGGCGGAGGCGACCGGCCTCAGGGGGCTCACGGCGGAGGCGTTCGATCTGGTGGGGCTCGCCGGGGGGACGGTCGCCCCGTTCGAGGCCGAGCAGGCGACCGTGCCGATGGTCCCGAGCGTGCTGAGAAGAGCGGCGGTCGCCGTGGTGGCCAGCCGTTTGGACGCCATACGTTAAAGCCCCTTTCCCGGCCGGACGGCCGAGCCCGTGGAATGGCACACTACGCGACTGACCTGCGCCGATCAGGCGTCTATGACAAGCGTCCTGGCCGCGATGTCGTGTACGGCCTGCTTGCGCGACTGGAAAAGGATGAAAGCCACATCTATCCAGCCCAGGCAGCAGGTGGAGTACATCAGCCAGGAGACCAGTTCACGGAGCGCGACCTGCCCGACACCGGCCTTGTGTCCGCTGGTGTCCGCCACGCGCAGCCGGAAGATCTTCTTGCCGAGCGTCTGACCGTTCCAGAAGGCGGTCAGCAGCCAGTAGTAGAGGAAGCCGATCACCGCCACCAGGAGAGTCTCCGCGTAGGGTACCTGCACCGACAGACCACTCTCCGCGCCCGTGACGGTGGTGACGGTCCGGTAGGTAAAGGGCGAGGAGAGGAATCCGACGACGAGAACGTCGAGGATTCCCGCGAACAGGCGGCGCCAGCGTCCGCCCAGCCTGATGGCGCCCGGCCAGGGAAAACCGCCGGAGGATTCCCCCGCGGGCGGGTAACCGAAGACGGGATCGGGGCCTCCCAGCCCGCGGCCGGGAAAGGGACCGGGGCCGGGGACGTGGGAGGAGCCCGGCCGGTGACCTGGGGAGCCGGGAGAGGGGCCGGGGCCGGGTTCGTGGCCGGCGCCGGGGCCCGGGTCCTCGTGACCCGGGCCGGGGGGCGCGGGATCGGACCAGGGGTCCGATCCCCGGTCGTCCGGCGGTGGCGGTGCTGATCCCATCCACGGGTGATCACCACAAGAGCGCCACGGCAAAGCCAAGGGCGGTTACGGGTTGCGCCCGGGCCGTGACCCCCGGCGACCCCGGGGGGGCGGGGGCCGCGCGGGACGCGCCCCGGCGCGGGGAGGCGGCGGTCACACCCGGTGGTTGGAACACGGGGCCATC